>DWUY01000156.1 GCA_019120515.1 Candidatus Blautia avicola
AAAAAGCGCGAGACGGGACTCGAACCCGCGGCCTCGACCTTGGCAAGGTCGCGCTCCACCAACTGAGCCACTCGCGCATAAGCGGGTGATGGGAATCGAACCCACATATCCAGCTTGGAAGGCTGGTGTTCTACCACTGAACTACACCCGCAGGTTATTTTGTTTTCGTCTCCTGTCGAAGACAAGTGATATAATACTACATGGAAATCGAATTGTCAACAGTTTTTTGAAAAAAATTAAAAAACAGAATTTTCAGTATACTTTTAAAAGAACTTTTTCTGAAATAGAAAGCATATCCGGTGAAAAATAAACCGTAGGCTGCAGGAACCCGGAGATTCCGGTTTCTGAAACCTACGGTAAAAATCGAGACAGCAGATAGATAAGCAGATGACACATGAACTGCCTGCTTTCTGTTAGATTACTCCTGTTTTACAAAACGATGATAAATATACTGATTGGCTTCTTTCTCATGGGTATCGTCCAGAGGAGCAAGATCCGCGCTGCCATATTTCCGCTTCAGAGCATTGGACAGAAGATAATCGCAAATATGGGGATTTTTCGGAAGAAGAGGGCCGTGGAGATACGTACCTACCACATTTTTATACAGGACGCCTTCCGTTTTGTCTTCTCCGTTGTTCCCGTGACCGTACAGTACCCTGCCGAAAGGCCGGTTGTCTCCGATATAGGTCCTGCCGCCGTGATTTTCAAAGCCTACGATAGGCAGGGAGAAGTCTTTGTTTTCCAGGACAATGTTGTCAATAAGTCTGGGGCTGCCCTGTTCCGTATATAGATCCACCAGAGAAAGGCCTTCGATAGTGCCCTCGTCGGTTTTGTAATAATGACCCAGAAGCTGATAGCCTCCGCAGACAGCCAGGACTGTGCCTCCGTCTTCTACGTAAGCTTTGAAATCTTTCTGGATGTCCCGGAGCCGGGAGCAGACGATCATCTGCTCTCTGTCTGAACCGCCGCCCAGGAGAACGATGTCTAGCTTAGAGAAATCAATGGTGTCTTCCAGGGTAAATTCAATAGTTTCCGCCTCGATCCCTCTCCACTGGCTCCGCTTCATCATACACTGGATATTTCCACGGTCTCCGTAGAGGTTTAAAAGATCCGGATATAAATGCCCGATAGTCAGTTTCATGATTTCCTGCCCTCCATTCTTTTGAGAATATTGTGGGTGGTATACAGACCGGTATAATTTACCAGCACATAGAGATTTTTAACCCCATTGTGGATCTTCTCTGTGATGGCCTTTTCAATGTCCGGTTCCAGGTCGCAGGGGATGTCCACGTATTTCAGCCGCAGCCGCATATCCTGACAGCGGATGCCGCATACCGTAATGGAGGCGGCGTTTGCATCGGCCAGACGGTCAAAATCTACGTCCCAGAGCCAGGAAACGTCGGTGCCGTCCTGGCTGTTATCATTGATCAGGATAATAATATCCTTGGGCGCCGTGTCTGTCATTACCGCAGAAATATTCTGGTTAAAACCAGCCGGGTTCTTTGCCAGATTCAGCATAACTTTGGTGTCAGAGATCTGAAACAGCTCGTTTCTGCCGAACTGGGGAGTATAATCCCCAAGGATCTTATTAAAGTTTTCCAGAGAGACCCCTGCCAGGGAGGCGGCCCCAAAGACGGCCAGGATATTGTAAACATTATAAAATCCCCGGTAATTGGCTTTCACATGGAAATCTCCTACATCAAAGGCAATGCCGTCGGCAAGAGATACGTTGGTACCGTCAAAGTCCAGCTTCGGACGCTTAAAGCCGCACCGGGGGCAGTAATAATCTCCCAGCTGGCTGTAGTGGTAAAAGTTGTATTCCATTTTTTCACCGCAGCGCTTGCAGAACCGGCCCTCCCGGATCTCCCTGGTATCTTCATCCTGGAATACCTGCTGTCCAATGCCGAAGGTGAAATGAGGATTTTCATTTTCCAGTGCCAGGTAGGTGGACAGGGAATCGTCCCCATTGACCAGTACTTTCATTTCAGGTGCCATCTTCATGGCGCGGGAGAGCAGATCCATGGTAATGTCGATCTCTCCGTAACGGTCCAGCTGGTCACGAAAAAGATTGGTCAGTACCATGTAATCCGGACGAAAATGGGGAAATACCCGGACAGTAGAAGCCTCGTCGATCTCAATGCAGGCATAATCTGCCTTCAGGCGCCCGGAAAGGCCGGCGGCAAGGACAAAAGCGGAGGCCACGCCGTTGAGCATATTGGAACCGGTGCGGTTACAGACTACCTTGTATCCGTCTCCTTCCAGCACGGAGGCCAGAAGGTTATTAGTAGTAGTCTTGCCGTTTGTACCACAGACTACAAAGATATCTTTTTTTACTTCGCCGGCCAGTTCTTTCAGAATGGGAGGATAGATGGACAAAGCGATCTTTCCCGCCAGGGTCACGCCCTGTTTCCCTGTAAGCTGACAGGCTGTTTTGATCAGCCGCGCGCTCCACACGGCCAAAAGTCTTCTGATATTCATGATTTTTCATTCCTTTATCTATGTTGCATCCTGTATTGTAGTATCCGCAGGGATCGGCGGAATTAACAGGAAGTTTTTCAATTTATTATTATACATAAATAAAAGAAAGAGTACAACTAAAAGAAATAATCGGAAATCATAGAAATTCAGGAAAATTATATGGAAAACTTATGTGCAGTATGCTACTATTAAATTAAAGCATTAAAGAAATGCTTACGGGAAATTATATGGCTGTCAGAGCAGCTAAGAGGAGGGTGGAACATGAAATTACTCACTTACAAACTTCAGGGGGATGAGAAAGAACGTCTGGGCGTTATGTGTGCCAACGCCTTTCAGAGATTTTATCCATTAGAGACTTTCGGCCTTCATTTTCAGGATATGAATGATCTGATAGAACATATCAAACCGGAGGAGATGGATATGCTGCGGCGTTCTTTAGCTTCTGTGGAAGGGGAAACTCTGAACTATGATGAGGTGATCCATTGTGCTCCGATTCCTCATCCACGGCAGGATATTATCTGTCTGGGAATGAATTTCAAAGACCACGGGGAAGAATCTGCCCGGTATAAAAAAGAGGCTTTTGAAAGAGACCGGGCCTATCCGGTATATTTTTCTAAAAGAGTAAATGAAGCCACGCCTGACGGAGGAACGATCCCGTCTTATCCCGGACTGGTGGACAGTCTGGACTATGAAGCAGAACTGGGAGTTATCATTGGAAAAGACGCCTCCCATGTAAAAAGAGAAGAAGCCTTTGACTATGTTTTTGGCTATACGGTGATCAATGATGTCAGCGCGAGAAATGTCCAGACCAGACATAAACAGTGGTATTTCGGAAAAAGTATGGATGGATTTACTCCTATGGGGCCTTTTATCGTTACAGAAGATGTGGTAAAAAGGCCGCCGGTGCTTTCTATCAAGAGTCAGGTCAACGGTGTGTTAAGGCAGCATAGCAGCACGGATCGGTTCATCTTTGACATTCCTCATGTGATCAGTGAACTTTCCAGCGGTATGGTACTGAAAGCAGGAACCATTATTTCCATGGGAACTCCGGCAGGAGTAGGTATGGGAATGATACCGCCCAGATTTCTCATGCCGGGAGATGTGGTAAAATGCGATGTGGAAGGGATCGGCATGATCACCAATGTTGTGGTCTGAGAGAAAAATAAAAAAACTGTTGAAAAACAGGAATAGATATGGTAAGATTGCTTTGTTGTGTAGGACAGCGGTCTTACCATATTTTTGAAAAGCCCAGATAGCTCAGTTGGTAGAGC
>DWUY01000157.1 GCA_019120515.1 Candidatus Blautia avicola
CGTGGTACAGTTGCTACTGGTAGAGTAGAAGCTGGTACACTGCATGTATCTGAAGAAGTTGAAATCGTTGGTCTGAAAGAAGAAACACGTAAAGTTGTTGTAACAGGTATCGAAATGTTCCGTAAACTGTTAGACGAGGCTCAGGCTGGTGATAACATCGGTGCTCTGCTTCGTGGTGTTCAGAGAAACGAGATCGAAAGAGGACAGGTTCTGGCTAAACCAGGAACAATTACCTGCCATACAAAATTCACAGCTCAGGTTTACGTTCTGACAAAAGACGAAGGTGGCCGTCATACACCATTCTTCAACAACTACCGTCCACAGTTCTACTTCAGAACAACAGACGTAACTGGTGTTTGCTTACTGCCAGAAGGTACAGAAATGTGCATGCCTGGTGATAACGTAGAAATGACAATCGAACTGATCCACCCAATCGCTATGAGCCAGGGTCTTACATTCGCTATCCGTGAGGGTGGTAGAACTGTAGGTTCAGGTCGTGTTGCTTCTATCATCGAGTAATCACTGACTGATAGATAAATTAAATATTAAAAGGTATCGCAAGATACCATGTGTCCAAGCGTAAGATTACCCCGGAGCCGAAAGGCTGCCGGGGTTTTTCTGTTGCAGAAAAGATACCGCTTGACAATAATCCGAAATCATAATATACTCTTTATAATCCGATATCGGATTAATTTAGGAGCAAAGGAGGAGGATACTTGGAAACAGGAACAGAGAAACGATATCAGGAATTTATCAGTGCCTCCAAAGAGGTAGATGACGTCTATCATATGATAGCGCTGAAGTTTGGTCTGTCTGACAGTGCCATGTGGATTTTGTGCACTATGAGGGAGACAAACAGGGAACTTACCCAATCGGAAATTGCCCAGGAGATGTCCATGAGCCGGCAGACGGTAAACTCTGCCATCAAAAATCTGGAAAAGCAGGGATATCTGCGTTTGGAGGCAGTTACCGGGGATAGAAGGAACAAGACTCTTTCTTTCACAGAAGAGGGAGAAGCTTTTGCAAAAAGGACGGTAGACCGGGTTCTGAGCCTGGAGCATCAGATTTTTGAAAGTCTGGAAGTAGAGGAACAGGAGCAGCTGACGCGGATACTACGAAAATATACCCGATATATGAGAGAAGGGGCGGAAAAAATCTGACAATTACCGAAAAGAATGACATGACAGGAGGATTTTATGAAGACGGTACTGCGGTTTATGAAACCGTATAAAGGATTGTGTTTTTTTACACTGCTGGTAACCATACTGGACGTGGCAGGAGGACTCCTGATACCCAGACTGACAGCAGATATGGTAAATATGGGAGTGGCAGGAGGCGACTTAGGCTATATGCTGGAAAAAGGCGGTCAGATGATCCTGATCGCTTTTCTTGCCGGTGCCGGGGCTCTGGCAGGCAGTTACCTCTGCGCAGATCTTTCAGCAAAGATTGGCCGGGACATGAGAAATGCGGTGTATGACAAATCTCTGGAATTTTCAGGAGACGATTTTCAGAGATTTGGAACAGGGTCTATGATCACCAGGACCTTAAATGATATCAATGTGATCCAGCAGGCGGTAGTCTGGTGTATCCAGATGGTGATACCGGTTCCGGTGGTATGTATCATGGGAACCTCTATGGCCTTTGCCATAGACAGCCAAATGGGGATGCTGCTTATTGGCGTGACAGTTCTTATTATTGTGCTGGCCCTGTTTGTCACCCGGAAAGCGGCGGAAATTTTTGACCGGCTGCAGCGATTTCTGGACAGGATGAATGTAGTCCTGCGGGAAAACATTACAGGGGTCCGGGTAATCAGAGCTTTCCACAAGGAGAAAAGAGAAGAGGGCAGGATGCGGAAAACTTTCGAGGATTATGCAGAGTCTTCCATTCAGGCCAACCGGCTTTTTGCCGGATTGGATGTAGCGGCTTTCACGGTGATCAACCTGTGCATTGTTCTGATCCTGTGGCTTGGGGGAAACCGGATCGGACAAGGCTTTATGCAGATTGGAGATATTACGGCGCTGACGGAATATGCCATTTTGATCCTGTTTTATATCATCATGGCCCAGATGGTAATCATACTTTTACCCAGGGCGAGAGTCTGTATCCGCCGTATGGAGGAAGTTTTAAGGACAGAACCAGAGATACAGGATCCAAAGGACTGCATCAGCGGAACCTGGGAAAATACACAGGAAGTGCTTCGGTTTGAAGACGTAAATTTCCGGTTTTCTGATGCAGAAGAAAATACTCTGAAAAATATCAGTTTTTCCTGCAGAAGAGGGGAGACCACAGCTATTATCGGAAGTACAGGCAGCGGAAAATCTACCATAGCCAGATTGATCCTGAGATTTCATGATGTCAGCCAGGGAAGGATCCTCCTTAAAGGACAGGACATCCGCAGCCTTCCTCAGAAAGAACTGAGGCAGGAGATCTCCTATGTACCTCAGAAAGCGTGGCTTTTTTCAGGAACTATCGGGGAAAATCTGGCTCAGGGGAAAGAAAACGCCGGAAAAGAAGAAATGCTCCATGCACTGGAGACTGCTCAGGCGGACTTTGTTAAAAATCTGCCACAGGGCCTGGAAACCAGAGTTGCCCAGGGAGGAACGAATTTCTCAGGAGGGCAGAAACAGAGACTGTGTATTGCCAGAGCATTGATGAAAGACAGTGACCTCTATATTTTTGACGACAGCTTTTCAGCTTTGGATTTTAAGACAGATAAGGCTCTGAGAGATGCTCTGAAGGAAGAGACAAAGGAAGCTGCAGTGGTGATCATTGCCCAGAGGATCAGCACGATTTTACATGCCAGTCAGATCGTTGTCCTGGATGAAGGTGAGATCGCAGGTGTGGGAACTCATGAATATCTGATGGAAAACTGTGCTGTTTACAGGGATATTGCCAGGTCTCAGATGAAAGGAGGAGAGTAGGCATGGAAGAAAATAATCAGGCTTTATTTGAAGAAGAATTTGAAATGCCCAGCCGTCCTCTGGAGACATTAAAGAGGATGTGGAATTCGGTGGAAGAGCAGCATGGCCGGCTGCTGGTGGTTTTTGTATCTGTGATCTTCTATACCCTTCTTTCTATTTTAGCTCCTGTATACAGCGCAGGAATCATCGATCTGCTCTGGGAAAAGATACAGGAAGCCTTAAGAGGAGGGCAGGCTTTTTCGGTGACCTGGGAGTCGGGAGGAAAAGAAATCTGTATTCTTCTGGCCATATATGCGGCTACTTCACTATTTTATGGCCTGCAGAATTTTCTAATGGCCAGTTTTGCGGAGCGTCTCAGCCTGAAGCTGAGAACAGATATCAGCCGGAAACTGGACCGGCTTCCTCTTTCCTACTTTGACGGACATCAGACGGGAGAAATCATGAGCCGGGCAGTAAACGACCTGGACAAAAATGCAGAAGCTCTCCAGACGGGACTTTTGAAACTGTTTTCCGCAGTGGGACTTGTGGTGGGTTCTCTGATCATGATGTTCCGCTTTCATGTGGGACTGACCATGATCTTTCTGGTATTTATGGCCTTTTCTCTTTTTTCTACCAAGCTTTTTTCCGCCAAGACGCTGGAGTTTGCCTCCAGGCGGCAGCAGTGTGTCAGCCAGGTTACCAGACAGGTGGAAGAGGCATACAGTGGAAGAAATATTATTAAGGCATTTACACAGGAAGAAAACAGCTCCCGGGACATGCACCGGGTCAATGAAGAGCTGGCCCAGGCCTCTAAATGGGCAGATTTTGTGAACAACGCCATTAACCCGACTATCCGGTTTATCAATCGTCTGGGACAGGTGGGCATTGCCGTGTTTGCAGGGAAGCTTCTGTTGGACGGCGCTCTTACTGTAGGACGGTTCCAGGCCTTTTTCCAGTATGTATATCAGGCAGGAGAGCCCTTGACAGAAGGGGCTTACATGATAAATTCCATGCAGTCTGCACTGGCCTGTGTGGAGCGGGTTTACCAGCTTTTAGATGAGGAAGAAATATCTCCGGAACCGGAAAATTCGGAAATGGTAGAGAAAGCCAGAGGTTTTGTAGAATTTGAAAATGTACGTTTTGGCTATTCTCCGGAAAAAATTCTTATGGAAAATATCAGCTTCCAGGCAAAACCGGGACAAAAGATTGCAGTGGTAGGAAGCACCGGAGCAGGAAAGACGACTCTGATCAACCTTCTTATGCGGTTTTATGAGGTAAACGGAGGCAGGATCCTTCTGGAAGGAGTGGATGCCAGAAATCTCACAAGAGGAAACCTGAGAGAAAATTTTGGCATGGTCCTTCAGGATACCTGGCTGTTTCAGGGAACCATTGCGGAGAATATCGCTTACGGAAAACCAGAGGCTACCAGAGAAGAGATCATTGCCGCAGCTAAAGCAGCCAGAGTGGATTTCTTTGTTAGAACGCTGCCTAAGGGCTATGATACAGTACTGCAGAATGAGGCAGAAAATATTTCCGTGGGTCAGAGGCAGCTGTTGACCATAGCGAGAGTCTTTCTCTGCAATCCGCCCATCCTTATACTGGACGAGGCTACTTCCAGTGTGGATACCCGGACAGAGATGGAAATCGGAAAGGCTATGCACAGCCTGATGAAAAACCGGACCAGCTTTGTGATTGCCCACCGGCTTTCCACCATTGTGGACGCGGATATGATTCTGTTCATGGAGAATGGAAACATTATTGAGCAGGGACGGCACAGAGAGCTCCTGGAAAAGGGAGGGGCTTACGCCCAGCTTTATAACAGCCAGTTTGCGTAATGAAAATTTGTCTCCAGACTTGCATAGTGGTGAGTGAACCATATCACAAGTAAGTGCGGTTTTTTCCATTTGGGTATGATATGGCGTGAAGTAATGAATCACGAAGAGAATCTGAAAGGGGGCGGACGGATGATGTTCTGCTCTCTTTTCGTATGAGTGAAAAATAGAATGGCAGGGAAATATTTAGGGGTTATAATGGACTAAATAGCTTGGCAACTTGGAATTTGGGGAGGTATGTATATGGTTAGAGAAGTGGAAGAAAATGAATTAAATGAGCTATTAAAATTATATTTGCATGAGGACTCTTTGCCAGAAATGACAGAACATTTAAAAGATACATGGACTTCTATCGTGAAAGAATTGCTTGATTTATTAAAACCGCACTTAGATACGTTATGGGGAACTATATCACAAATAAGGGGGGACTTGAATGATGAAAAAGATGTTAATTATAACCGGGCTTTTGACGGTATTGCTCATAGGCTGTGGAAAAACTCACATTACCAAAACATATGAGAAATCAGAGAGTGATGGAATCCTAGCCACATATTATGAAATGAATGATGGGACATGGCAGTGTGATGACAGAACATATCAATTTAGACTGGAGTTAACGGGGAGAATGCCTAATGCTGAATCAGATAGTTATTATGTCGTTCTTACGGACAATGAGAATTTAACTTTTGAAGATGTATCAAAAAGTCTGTATAGTAGTTTACTCGAGGAGAGTAAGATAATGGAAGGTTCTATTATTGTAGAAATGCAATAACTTCCCATTATTTAGTAAGTTAAAGGAAACGAGAAACCCTAATTTATAAGGAGTAAAAAAGTATACGATTTTATGACATTAAATGCCGAAATATATTGTACTTGGGAAAAAACAGTTCTATAATGAGATGAAAATATTATCTCAGATAGGAGAACCCAAAGATGAAAGAAGAAGCAAGAGTATATT
>DWUY01000158.1 GCA_019120515.1 Candidatus Blautia avicola
GTGCGCGAACATATCGATGAAGAATGGCCGTTTGAGCCGTTCGACTGGGACATCGCACAATAGGAGGCACAGCATGGGCAAAACAATCATTGGGGAAGAAGCATTCTCTAAAATCATTGAACAATACAACAGCGGAGGCAAAACAGCAACATATGACTATCTCAGGAGCGAGTACGGGATCAAGCATCCTTACTTTGTGATAAACCGGATCAAAGAATGCGGAAAGTATTTATACGATGCCGATACGGATCATTTCTCCGGAATTGACACAAGTGTGGCTGATGGTGTTTTTATGGACCTTGATGAGTTATGCGGAACAACCGCAGTTGCCGCAGCCCGTCAACCCGATCCGGCTTCAGACTCCCGGCCTGCGGCGATGGAAAAACTGGTTCACGAGTTGATCAGCGACCGTCTTCTGACACTAAGCCGCTACATTACCCTGGATTCATCCACAAGAACGATCCTGATAGATCAGACGTCATTGTCAGCAGATGGATATCAGGTGGTAACCCATTAACAGGGTGGGTCAATTCACGGTGTAAAAATCAGGATTGACAGATAGAATTGACCCACCTTAGTACTCCGACTTTATCGGCTGCTAAGGTGGGACAAGATTCAACGAAAAAGTGGGTCAATTTTACTTGACAATCAACAACAGTATTCTACCCATAGGAGTTTCTTGTTGACTCCATTACGCAGGAGCTCCCTGCGGATGTAGTCATAATCAGGCATCCTTTTATTGGTTGCTGATTTTACCTTGGGGAAAAGCATTTCCTCAAGTGCGCTGTCGGTCATGTCATGATCCAGTGGCCAGGAAAGTTTTATTTCCGCAGCCTTTTTGACGACCTTGGCAACTGTGTTACGGGACACACCGCAACTATGCGCGATGTTCCGTTCACTGAATCCTAAGCTTTTCAGGCGAAGGATCTCTCGGTATTTGGTCATAATGGTGGCCTCCTTTAACTGTATTCACATCAGACGATGTGTTCTTACAGTATAACGGCGGATTAATGCCAGGGACTGGCTTCTGGGCCTGACAGATAACTGAATCTGAGGATTTTTACTATAGCAGTTGACATAGCAATGGCTAAGGTGGGGCAAAAGAGGACTTATTTATATCATCCAGATTGGTATAATATAGTTCTCACTATTTACAGCAGACAGTGCAGGACGCATACAGAGAAGCGCTCCCTTTCCCCTGGGGACGCTGCCTTTATTTAAGATATTAAATGCTCCGATTAATTCATTGCCTGGATTTACAGACCTCTTGATCTCCAAAGGATGCAGCATGCCATCATTTTCTATAATCATATCGATTTCATTCATTTCTTTATCACGATAGTACCACAGGAGACATTCTTTAGCATCGTTCTGGTATGTTTTCAAAAGCTCGGATACTACATAGTTTTCCAGAATAGCACCGTTTAAAGCGCCATTTGCCAATATTTCAGACGAACTGTATTTAGTAAGATAAGCAACAAGCCCGGTATCAAAAAAATACATTTTCGGAGTTTTCACGGTGCGTTTCAGAAGATTGTTGGAGTAGGGACGAAGGTAGAAAATAATATCTGACTTCTCTAAAATCTGCAGCCACCGCCTGGCTGTATCATCAGATACCCCTACATCACGGGCAATATCATGGATATTCAGTAATTGTCCAATTCGGCAGGCTGTAGCACGAATAAAGTCACGAAATATCAGTTTATCAGTTAAATGGATAAGTTCACTGACATCCCTGTCGATATAAGTTTGAAGGTAACTGCTGTAAAAGACATCACGGTCGGAAAAACGGCCGCTGATCAATCCCGGCATGGAGCCTTTCCAAATGCGCTGATAAATTTCCTGCATATCTGCCGGAGCGTGTGTTTTGGTTCTCTCTTTTAAAGAATTTAAATCGATCGTGAAAGGCGCCGAAATGCCGCTGCCGTATATTTCATGCTGCGATAAAGAGGGCATATGAAGCAGAGCCACCCGCCCGGCCAGCGACTCCTGTGCCAGTTCCATCATGTGAAAGGCCTGAGAACCGGTAAGCCAGAAACTGCCTGGTTTGGCACCATTGTCAATTTCAATCTTGATGTATGAAAAAAGCTGTGGAGCATACTGGACTTCATCGATGAGAATAGGACGGTCATGCATTTGCAGGAAAAGGGCGGGATCATTCCTGGCCATGGCTCTTTCTTCAAGATCATCGAGTGTGACATAAGTTCTGTTATCATGCATCAGTTGACGTAAAACAGTCGTTTTTCCCACTTGCCTTGGACCAGTGATAAGAATGGCTGCATATTCACTGGATAACGATAGTATCTTTTCTTCCAGATCTCTTTTAATATATGCCATATCCAAACCTCCTGACTATAATTTGTTTCAATCTTATTATAGCTATAGAAAGCACAAAATTCAAGGCTATAATGCGGCGTGATCATATTATAGCCATAAACTGTTTTCCACAGCCGAATCATTAAATTAACCGAACTTTTTCGGGCTGTCAATGTGGGTCCGGCAATTTTAAATCAGCATTTTAGATCTGCCGCATATCAGTGTGGATAAAAAATAAACACTGTTGATTTTTTAAACAAACCATGGTATCATAATTGCAATGAGAAATGTATTTTGAAAATTTAATATAGTGGTGATTCCTCCGGCGCAGATAAACGGAGGTACCTGTTATGAAGACAAGACAAAACTCGGATTCCTGGAAGAAAAAGTATGTTCAGCTTTGGGAAAAAATGATGATCACTTACCATCATATGAAATCCTCGTTCACGGTGAAACTGCTGATCAGGTTTATATGCCTTTTTTTGAGAGTGGTTTTCCCGGTGGTGATAAGAAGAATCCTTTCTCATTTCTTTCGGGATTTTTAATCCGGGGCGCGGACATGAATTCCCCGCTCGCCGTGACGGTGAGCGGGCTCTCCTGCGCGCAGTCTGAATACATAATGGAACGACTTCATATTATGAAAAGTGACAGGAGGTGTACGAAAGGGCAGAATGCCGAATTTATCATGGGTTCCGGACGACGTCGGTTGTCAGGGAATACCATGATAAAAATAATAGCCGGAGGATTCGCCAATATATTAAATTTCCGAAATCACGGAAGGGGTTTATGGGAGGACGAGAGGGGAAGATATGGGAAGCAAAACAGAAAAGCACAGGGGAAATCGGAATATATTTCGTCTGCTTCGGATTGCCCGTGACAGGAAAGTAAAGGATCTGGCGGATGAGCTGCTGGTAACGCCGGCCTATATCAATGCCATTGAGAAGGGGGACCGCCAGCCGTCTGAGCGGCTGGTTCGAGACTATGCCAGAGCGCTCGACGTAGACGAACAGGTTATCAGAACTTTTGCGCAGAAAGCAGATGGGAACACCAGTTTTGAACGTTTACTTCTGGCGCTGCTGCAGACGATCTGCTCTGCGGACGAGGCAGAAAAATGAATGGGGATATGAACCGGGTATGAAGAAATTAATATGTTCTGTCCTGATTGACAGCAATCTGATCAAAGAGGAAGATGTGTTGATCTTAAATAAACTGAACAGCGATATTCATTTTGAAGCAACCGGCGTGAGCGGCTGGCTGTCCCGGGCGGAGGTGTTGGTACTGATCGATCTGGCCAAAAATCTGGAATACGATGCGGCATACCGTACGCTGAAATACGTGTTAATGGAATCCGTGTCCCTGATTGCAGGCAAGAGGAAAAGAAAGAAGACCGTTACCATCACCGTCATTTGTGATGGAAGGCGTTTCCTTATGGAGGAGGAGAATCCTCTGAAAGAAAAACGGATGGATCAGCTGACAGACGAGGCGGCCCGCGCGCTGCTTTGCGGGCGGGATGGCAGAAATTAAAGGATGGAGACCGTGTATTCGGATTGGGAGATAATCATTGCCAATTCGGTACACGGTCTTTTTTTATCTGGAAAATTTTTCATCCAGCCATTCACTGCAAAGACTGACCCATGTATTGAGGTGATGACTGGAGTATTCTTTTAGAATATTGGTATCGTCCGCCAGGCCTATGCCATGTGCGCCTTCATCATATACGTGAAGTTCAAAGGGAAGATTATGCTCGTACAGGCGGATTGCCAGATTCAATGAAAACCGCGGATCCAGGACGAGATCCTGACGGGAAGTCCATATAAATATTGGCGGCGTATCAGCGGAGAGGTTGTGTTCGGAACTGAAAAACAGCCTGTCCTCAAAAGAAGAAATACTGCCCAGTTCATCCATGTTTTTATCCGGTGCAAATAAAGTCCAGGAAATAGAACTGTAGCAGGAGACGACAGCTCCCGGACGGGAAGAAAATCGTTCTACCGGATCAGGAGAATTTGGATTACCATCATCAAAATGGGTTCCTCCCAATAAGCTTACCTGGCCTCCGGCGGAAAATCCAAGAAGAGCAATATTATCTTTTGGATATCCATAGGAAGGGGCGAGAGATTTCAGAAGCCGGACAGCTCGTCTGACGTCATTGAGTATGTCATATTGAGTATAAGGGCGAACACGGTAATCCAGTACGGCGCCAAGATAACCATCCTGCGCAAAGCGTGCGGCGACACAATTCCCTTCATGATGAGATTTGTATGTGAAACCGCCTCCGGCACTGACTAATACCACGCCTTTGGGAGGCGTTTCACCGTGATAGGGCAGAAATGCCAGGGAAGGCTGACGTTGTCCGTATTCTTCGTGAAAATTCGGGCAGCCATTTTCCCAGAGGAAAACGGGCTCCAGTTCATCGTACATTTCGTACCACCATTCCATGACTTCTGACTGCATGTCCATCAGAGAGTCGTAGTCATCTTCGTGTAAAAGCGGGTCATATTTTTTGTTCATGTGTGCATCATTCCTTTCTTACTCTTTGTCATAGCATAAAAGAATAGATATAAAATTTCAATATATTGAGCAATAAAACAGAAAATAATCCACATATTCGTAAAAAAACAGTGTTGTCACATGGATACAGTGAAATATAATTAAGGCATATTAAAAAATACGAAGGAGGTTGCATATGAATAGTTGGTTAGAAAAGATGTACGAGGTATTTGATCATACTCCGGTGATTGACACACATTCCCATGTAATGCCGTCAAATGAATTATACGATCACAGGCAGGATTTTCTGGTGAATTTTTTGCAGCAGTATCTTCAGGATGACATCCGGTCAGCGGGAATGACAAAAGAAGAATTCGGATATGTCATGGATGAAAATCAGGATATTGTAAAACGCTTTGCCGTTTTGCAGCCTTATTGGAAACGTACCATGAATACAGGATATGCCCGTCTGGCAAAGACCACGCTGCAGTTGATTTATGGCGAATCCGATTTAACGGACGATAATATTATGAAAATATCTGCAGCTTATCGCTCACATATGGAAGATCCGGACTTTTTTGAGCATATTTTATGTCAGCTGTGTCATATCAGAAAAATAATATCTGATCACAGCCATTATGACGGGATAGAAATACCCCATGATGAAAAAATATTTTTGCCGGTATATCGGATGGATTATCTGATCATGCCGGAAAACGCATCCGATATAAGAAGAATTGAAAGAGAATGCGGTTTTCCGGTTAACTCGCTGGACGATCTGGAAAATGCAGCCAGACTTATTATGAAAAAAGCGCGGGAAAACGGCGCAATCGGATACAAATCGGGACTGGCATATAACCGAAGTCTGTTTTATGAATTTGCGGACTACAATGAAGCGCGAAAGGGATTCGAGGCGATAC
>DWUY01000159.1 GCA_019120515.1 Candidatus Blautia avicola
ATTAAACCGGACAGGACCTTCTGACAGCAGATAGAGGATATACATGGACCATTTTCCCGTCAGAACCTTCTGGGCGGTCACATAGGGACACTTTCCAAATAATTCTTTTTTCTCCATAATGCGTTCCTTTCTGATACCGGTATCAATAAATATCGTACTTGCTCTATTTGTCCTGCAAATTATAATTATACCTGTGAAAAGCGAAAAACACAACTGTATTTTGAAAGGAGCATTTATCATGAATGAAGTTGCAGAATATCTGAAATCCTGCGGAACCTTTTACCTGGCAACCAGCGAGGACGGCCAGGCCCATGTAAGACCTTTTGGCGCCGTATGCGTTTTTGAAGGAAAACTTTATATTGTCACCAATAATCAGAAAAAAGTATATCAGCAGATGAAGAAAAACGGCAAAGTAGAAATCTGCGGCATGCATAAAGGAACCTGGATCCGTGTGGAAGGGGAAGTAAAAGAAGATCTCCGACGGGAGGCCAGAGCTGCTATGATGGAAGAAAATAAGGCTGCCCTCAGCAGCATGTACACCATTGACGACCATCTGATGACTGTATTCTGCTTTGAACATGGAACAGCCACGATCTACTCTTTTACCGCAGAACCAAAAGTGATCCATCTATAACTCCCCCAGGCCTCTCAGCTCTTGGTTCCCGTTAACAATAAAAAATGCCAGGTATTTTTCACCTGGCATTTTCTCTATTATATCTGAAAATCTTCCCTCTGTTTCAAAGCGTTCTGTAAAACAGGATAACTCACACCGAATATATATATCGAGAAATCTTCAAGCTGCTCCTGTCTGTAATCAGAAAGATCCATCTCTCCCATAGCATTCCAGACTTCCTTTTTCTTAAATGGCAGCTCTGAAATATAATCACATCCTATTCGGAGCTGCATGTCCAGAAATATATCTTTTTCCTTCTTATATTGTCTTGTACTAATAGAACCCAGTTTTATCTCCTCCAGCCTTACTTTTCCAGCGTAAATTTTCCACATTTCTGTGCCTTTTTCTTTCAGTTGGTACCTTCTGATCCATTAATATCAGAGTATATCTTTTTCGTAAGCAGTTTTGATCTTCTTACATTTTTTCGCAATATATAACATATTATGAAAAAAATTTGTTAAAAAATGCATGTATTTAATTTTTTTCTGCAAGTAATTTAAAGGTTCTTCTATGCTAAACTCTAATGCATAGAAGAACCTTTATTTGATAAAAAGAAATTTTTGTAAACCCGCATGAACCGGAACCAGAATGAATTCCATTGCCATCATATATTATCTATGAAAAGGGACTGCCTTTCATAGGTCCACACTCTGTTCTTTTTCTATATGATTTTCTTCCATAAATTCTTTTATAATATCCGAAAACACTTTTCCATATTTCTGATATTTATTATTGCCTACCCCATTGATCTCCAGCATTTCCTCCTGGCTCACAGGAAGGTATGTACTCATCTCCCGGAGGGTCTTGTCTGAAAAGATAATATAAGGAGGAATATGGGCTTTCTGAGCCATCTGATACCGTTTCTGCCGGAGGATCTCAAAAAGCTGGGGATATCTGGTCTCTCCGCCTGCCTTTCTCTTCTGTTTCTTAGACCTGCTCTCTTCTCTCTCCTGCTGCTTTGGCAGTTTCAGGACCACCGGTTTTGGGCTTTCCGTTTTCAGGAACTCCCTGCCTTTCTCTCCCAGTTTCAGCACCGGATAATTTCCGGAAGTAAGTACAAGATAATCCTTTACCAGCAGATCGTTTATGATCTGCCGGATACGGGCGGTGGCAGTTCCTTTCAGTTCCCCGTAATGGGGATTTGCTTCCAGGCCGAACTGCCGCACCTTCTCCGTCTTTGCTCCGTGGACGCCGTCACAGACAGCCACGATCCCATAGCGCTCTCCTGTGGATCTTACCAGTTCCAGAATGCTTCTGGTCTCCTCTGTCACATTCAGATCTTCAAACTCTGTAAGGCAGTTCTTGCAGTTTCCGCAGTAATTTCCTCCGCATTCTCCAAAATACCGGAGAATATACTCCCTGAGGCATTCATTGGTAAAACAGTAAAAAGTCATCTTCCGCAGCCTTTCCAGATTCCGCTCCCGGATCAAAGCCTGTTCTTCAAAATCCAGCTCCTCATTTCCCTGCTGCTGGATCAGAAATTCATTCATTTTTACATCCTGGGCCTTATAGTACAGGATACACTCCCCAGGCTCTCCGTCCCGTCCTGCACGGCCGGCTTCCTGATAATAACTTTCTATGTCCTTTGGCATATTGTAGTGGATCACAAACCGGACATTAGACTTGTCAATCCCCATGCCGAAGGCATTGGTAGCCACCATGATGGGTTTTCTGTCATAGATAAAGTCTTCCTGGTTCTCCTTTTTCTCTTTGTCAGAAAGACCGGCGTGATACCGCACTGCCGGATAGCCTTCCCCCAGAAGAGTTTCATGGACTTCTTCTACCGTCTTCCTGGTGCTGCAATAAATAATACCGCTTTTCTCCGGATTTTTTCTCAGATACTCCAGGAGAGCTCCTGTCTTGTCCTTCGGTTTTTCCACTGCAAAATAAAGATTTTTCCGGTCATAACCGGTAACCATAACCTTGGGATCCCGAAGACCCAGGATACAGAGAATATCTTCTCTAACCGCTTTTGTAGCTGTAGCCGTGTAAGCTCCGATCACCGGCCTTTTGGAAAGCTGGCTGATAAAGTCTACGATCTTTAAATAACTTGGCCGGAAATCCTGGCCCCATTGAGAAATGCAGTGAGCTTCATCCACTGCCACCATGGAAATTTCCACCGCCTGGATCAAAGAGAGAAAAGAGTCGGTCATCAGCCGTTCCGGGGCCACATAGATAATCTTATATCTTCCCTGCCGTGCCAGCTCCATGGCTTTCCTGTACTGGCCTTCGGTGAGAGAACTGTTTATGTAAGCCGCATGGACCCCCGCCGCATTTAAAGCGGACACCTGGTCCTTCATAAGAGAGATCAGGGGAGATACTACAATAGTAATTCCCGGAAATAAAAGAGCCGGAACCTGGAAGCAGATAGACTTCCCGGCTCCCGTAGGCATGATCCCCAGCACATCCCGGCCGGAAAGGCTGCTGTCTACCAGTTCCTCCTGCCCCTCACGGAAAGTATCATAACCAAAAATCTGTTTTAGTATTTCAAATTTATCCATAATCCTCCTTTAGATGCCTGGAAAGCACAGGCCTTTCACGCAGATAATACAATACAATCTAATACAGTCATTTATGAAACAGTGTATCAGGTCTATTGTAGCAGAAAAATCCCCGAAATAGTAAAAAAGCCGAATTTTCTATTTTTTCCCCGCAGGAAAAATATATTATCCTGGAAATCCTCAAAGTTTTAAAAACCGGTTTAAAGAGTCTTAATAAAGATAATGGAACACTTACAGGGTGCTATAAATAGCACCCTGCAGCAATTATAAAAATTTCTGTACATCCTTCATTAAAGATTCCTCTGTGCGCACAATGTCTCTGGCCAGGTTCATACTCTGTCCCGAGGCATTTTTATATTCATTAATATAACCTCCCAGAGTCTGGATCCCCATGTTGCAGCCGTCCATGACCAGCTTTGCTACCTGGCTGCTGTCGTCCTTCATCATCAGTTTCATTTCTGTGGTCATTTTGGAAAATGCGGATGCCATCATTCCCGGCTCCTTTTCCTTGCTGCCGTCTTCCATAAGCATTTTGGCTGCCTTTTCTTCATAAGCTTTGTGCTTCTTATCATAAGTATCCATCAGTTCTTTCAGCTCTTCGTTCTTCACATAATCTCTCATCTGGTCAAAACTGTTAATGGCCATTTTGCAGCCCAGGCTGCACTCTCTCAAAAGCCCTCTGGTCTGTGCGTCCATTTTTATCCCTCTTTCCTGTTTTTATCAGAGCGTCTGTCATGGCAGGCAAATTGTCTGCATATCCTGACACTCTCTGTCAAAAACAGTATTCCCCGGGAAAGTCTTCTTTACTCCCGTCTTTCTCATTTGATCAATATCTCTGTTTCTAACTTAGGATCTTCCGGAGTGCCGGTAACAGTCAGCCTTCTTTCTTCTCCTTCAAAGGTATAATCCTGGGTATAAACTCCTTTTTCTCTGAGTTGATCTGTAATGTCAATTTCCTTATCCCCTATGGTCAGCCCCAGTCGTTTGGTATCCTCATGGTAGACCAGGGTCACATAATATTCTCCCTTTTCCCCGTATTCATGGACTACGGTGATCTGTGTATCGTCCTCAGCATGAAGCACTGTCTCATAAGGAGTGGATGCCTCCTGATCCACAATCACATTTTTAAATACCATAGCGATCTGCTGGACAGCCTCCCCCGCCACCTGCCGTATATCCGTGTCAGAAGCCGCCAGAACCCCCACAGACAGAGAACAGATCAGTACCACAGAAGCTGCCGTGGCGGCAAATGCTTTCCTCTTGAATCTTGGATATTTCTTTGGTTTTTTCACTGCGTAAACCTCCTTTAAAGATCCGCTGGAAGGCGTCAGACGTTCACATGCCTTTTGATAGATTTCTTTCGGGAACTCTTCATTCATAGTATTTAACCTCCTCCAGCAGTTTTTTTAATTTTTTCCTTGCTCTGGAAAGCCAGGTCTGAATAGTGGAAGGATTTTTCCCCAGCATATCCCCGATATCGGCCACAGAATACTCCTCATAATAGTAAAGATAAATCGGTACCCGGTATTTTCTGGGCAGCCGGAAAACCTGCTCCAGAAGCTCTCTTTCCCTCATTCTTTCATAACCGTCTGTACCTGTTTTCTGACTATGCCCTTCCCTTTCTTCCTCCGGAAAAAATTCCATTCGTTTCTTCCAGGGAGAAGCGATCAGCCTTTTACACTCATTCATGGTGACGCGGATCAGCCAGTGCTTTAAATGTTCTTCATCATTAAATTCCGGATTCTTCTGGTAAAGCTTTAGAAAAACTGTCTGCATAACATCTTCTGCGTCATGACTGTTCCTGCAGTCATGGAAAGCGATCCGGTAAACCATATCCTGGTACTGGGCCACAATCTCAATATATCTGATTTCTTCCACTGTCTCATACCTCGCAGGCGCCCTGTTCTTTTCCTGTTGTGAAAAGCCTTTCACCTATAATACCCGAACGGCCGGGAAAAAATCTCACTTTTTGCAGAAAATTTTCTACAGAAAAAGAGCCCCGGTAAAATCGATCTCACCTGAGGCTCTCTGGATTTCTTAAATCCTGTCATTCTTCGTAAGTAAATATAGACAGTACTGGTTCATACTGATCCCTTCCTTTTTAGAATGTTCTGCCAAGGAACGATGGAGGCTTCGGGGTATCCTTAATTTGAACTGTCCCGAATATTTCTCCAAATTGTCAGGTTCCGGAATTGATATTCCCTCTTCCATAGCAGCTTCCAGCCACAACCTTTTTGCTTCCTTTCCGTTATCCACTGCTTTCTCTATGGTTTCCCCACAGGTAATACAGCCTGGCAGATCCGGAAAAGATATAGTGTATCCCCCTTCTTCCTGGTCTTCTACGATTTCCATGGGATAGGGAAGTTTTAAATACTCATCCAGCGTTTTCATCGTTTCCTGCCTCACTTTCTACAACCTGTTTTACCAACTCCACATAAACTTTTTTAATTGGTTCATGTTTTGGTATCGTAATAGGACGACAGCCTGCTTTACGAAATATGTAATGACTACTGCCACTTCGCGGCGCATACATCTGATAACCATAACTTTCTAGAACTTTTCTAAGTTCGTCAAAGCGAAGGTCCTTTGACAAAGCACATATTTTTGCTAAAAGTTTATCCCACTTAGACATTTTTATCTCTCTTTAATTATATATGGTGTCGTATACGGTGTCAAATTTAAATTTGATTTATCTTATGATATTATATGCAACTTATAGCAGTTATATGATACTTTTTCCAACATTTTATACTTCATTTTCTAAGAGACTACAAATCAATATCTTTTATCACAGATCAAAAAGTACACTTTCATAGTCTTTTACATAATACTTAATATTCTTCCGCCCCTTTTGGATAATTGTATGCCCTTCTGCTTCCAGCTTTTCTTTTTGCGCCTCTATGCCCCCGGGATATTTTGCGTTCAGTTCTCCATTCGCCTTTAAAGTCCGCCAGTAGGGAGTTTCGTCTTTGGAGCGCTGATAACTGGCCCATGCAGCAATGGATACAAAAATCCCTGCTGTGATAGGCTCTGTAAAATCCCCGCCGCTTTGTCTGGCAAAATATTCCCGGATTTTTCCTATGGTGGTCACTTTGCCGTATGGAACTTTTTTCATCACCTTGTCATAGTCAATGGGCGGAGCAAAGTACATTTTGCTTCCCCCATATTTCTCAATACTTTTCTGATCCGTGATGATCTGAAATTTGGGCATATCTTTACTATCATGCAGCATAGCATTAAAATCTTTTTTATCCTCATTTGCCATAATCCTGATACCTCCTCTGGCCTCATTATAAGGAAGTATCCTGTTTCATGCAATGAGACGGTTTTAAAAAACTTTAATGAAAATTCTTCTTTAGAAACACCTATTAAAACCAGTTCATGGGATTTATCAGTTCAAAGAAAAAATTCAAAAAAAGGTCTAAAAAGGGCCCGCGCCAATGAAAGCCCTGTAATTAATATGAAATAAAAGATCAATATGATTAGAATGGTCAAAAATATTTCCATACTACTTTTCTCCCGGCTTTCCTTACTGATTCATCACTACCTTCAGTGTACAAGGGGCCAAACGGTCCCTTGTACACTGAGGGTATTCTCACCTATGTGTACGTTTTCTCAGTCAACGTCCTCTATCCGTCCTTCTCTTCCCTTACCTTTAAAGAATCCCCCATTCAGCCCCAGATCTTTCTTCTTTCCAGAGAAATCTTCACTGACCATAAGCCGGATCCGAAAGTCAAATTTCTCCCACTCCATAAAGACTAGGGTAAAAGGATGCTCTTCCACCGCCAGAACTTCTACACCTTCTTTACAAAACCTTGGATATTCTCCCTGGAATCCCCGGCAGTGCAGTTTTTCCTGTGTCCTGGCCCGTTCTTTTCCGATCCGTTCATTCATTTCTGTTCCATAGTCCCGCTTAGGATACTTTTCAGATTCTGTACTTACCAGATTCAGAATGGTTTCATAAAGTTTCTGGCTGCAGGGCCTTTCCATTCTCCAAATGATCGCCTTTTCCAAAAAGATCAGAGGAACTTTCTCATAAAGTCCCGCCAGCAAAGCCATCGTCCTGTCTCCCGCCAGACCTGCGATCTTTCTCATTACTGCAGCACCCAGGGCAGTGTCCGGATAGTAAGGATCCAATGATTCCTTTATAGGACTCCAGTAGCGGAAGGGCCGAAATTCCATAAGCCGCATCAGCTCCTGTTCTCCGGGGGTACACATGGACTCTCCAAAGTACTCATACTTGTCATAGACAGTTCCCAGCATGTAGACCAGCCGACGCCACTGCTCCTGCCCCTTCCCTTCCAGCCAGAAATGGCCGATCCGGTGGTACTGATAGCCTTTCAGTTTTATCTGGATTTTACCAAACCAGAGGGTAAAAATATTCTCTTCTCCCTGATGGACAACTAAGATCTCCTCCCCGTCTTCAGATGACAGATACCCAAAGGTACTCTCTTCATATCCCTTCAGATATTTCCCGGTACATCTGCAGTCTTTCAGAACCAGATAACATTCCAGGGCGTCATTCATCATATAAGGAATATATCCCTGCCCCTGGCGGAGATAGAGTTCAAATACTTCTTTATCAAAGATTTCTTTCAGCTTTTGAAAGCCTTCCTCCATTTCCGGAGTGACTCCGAAAAGTTTTTCTTCATAGTCTGTCATATCCGCAGCTTTCCTCTCAGTCATGACGCTGGATGGGATCGTCAAAGGTCTCGCAGAACCTTGCGGCAAAGGCCGGCTCTTCTCCCTTTACATAGAGATGAGATACATCACCATAATTCCGCATACGGAACAAAGCGATCCCTTCCCGTCTCTCTTCCGTGATCAAAGAGGTTACAGAACTGGGCGCCGCCACGAAATGGTGCCATAAGATCATAGGAGAAATATGTAAGAGATGGCTCAGGAGCACACACCCCAGGCCAAAATGGCAGAAAAATGCCAACTTATCCTTATTGGCTTTTTCCACCCGGTAATAATTTCCCTCCCTCACATAACCGTGTTCTTCCAGGACCTTATCAAAGTTTTCCGTTACCCAGTCATATCCTTCTTTTACATTTGCCTCCTGAAATACATCCGCTTTCCACCAGCTGTCATAGTCGTAAAATTCCGGCACTCTGGTCCAGTCCTGGGGCAGCCAGTCCCAGGCGATCATTTTCCTGTCTGTTACGTCCGGCCGGTGGATCCGGGGATTAAACTCCCGGAGCCATGGGCAGACCACAGCTTCCCTGTTTAATTTTTTCAACGTACAGGAGGCCGTATCCCTGGCCCGTCCAAGAGGTGATACATAAAAATCCTTAATGTCCATTTTTATCAGTTTTTCGGAAAGATACTCTGCTTCCTTCCAGCCTTTTTGGGTAAGAGAATCTATCGTATAATCCGGATCTCCGTGTCTGATGATCAATAATTCCATTTTCTGTTCCTTTCTCTGTCTGTATTCACATTCCAAAGGCAGACTTATGTCAAATATTAATTCCTATCTGCCACTGATAATCTATTCTTCTATTGCCAGTTTATTGTAGCATATCTTCTCTATCGGCAACAACTTCTTTGTCAGACACAAAAACTTTCCGTCTTTCCCCCAAAAAACTCCAGGTAAACGATCCATCGGTTTCAAAAATCACTATTTTACAGTATCCTTATTCCAGGAGGTGAAGAAATGGACCCGGAAAAATTCGGCGCTTTTGTGGCTCTGTGCCGCAAAGAAAAAAATATGACGCAGCTGGAACTGGCTCAAAAACTAAAAGTTACGGATAAAGCCGTAAGCCGTTGGGAAAGAGGCAAAGGCTTCCCTGACATCAGCCTCCTTGTTCCCCTGTCCGAGGCTTTGGATATTACAGTTTTAGAACTAATGAACTCTAAAAAAAGAGAGGAAAGAATGGAAGATTTCTCAGAAGAAAATATCAAAGATATGGTAACCAGTGTTGCTGAAATAGAAAAGAAAAACCGAAGGGAAGATCATCTTATCACTTGGATTGCAGTCCCCATGGCCCTTATCACGACATTCCTGACAAAATTCACAGGACACGGAAGTCTGCTGGCCGGGCTGATATTAGGGGGGATCGCCGCTCTTGCTGTCGTAGGGATAGTCTTCTTTATCCTGAACAAAAAAGACAATACCAGCCGAAAAGCCTATGGCATCCTTATGCTCCTGGGCACAGGCGTTACCCTGGTCTTCCTCTATCTGATGGGTGTCAGCCATCTATTGCTGCTGGGAGGATTATTTCTCCTTTTGTGCATTACTACAGCTGTGGCCTTTTCATAAACAAGATCATCCCTCATGCCCAAGTCTTTTTATCAGATAAGGGAAGTGTGCCTTCTATTCAAAACAAAGTCCTCTCGTCTGATAAAAAGGCTCCCGGATTTTTCCCGAAAGAATTGACATGTTTGACAAAGGATGTTAGACTGTCTTAGATGTTATTTTAATATTAACACCTTGGAGAATATACCATAACGAAAGGGAAAACTAATGATAGATATCAAGTCACAAAACCGTGCTTTTGAAGAAATGCGAAAGCCCGCCCTGGCCCGTCTTCAGGGAAAAGATGCCAGGGTTCTTGCAGAAAACACCGGAATAGAATATGACAAAAACCAGCAGATATTTTTTCTGGAAAGCCTGGGAGAAAAAATTCAGATCCTATATCCCCAATATGAGATAACCCCAAAACTAAATGACTGGCATCATCTTCTGATCCTTCACTACATAGATATGGCAGACGGTACTCCCCTGTCAGGTCAGCTGATGACATTTGGGGAACTTCCCGGAGGAATGATCCGCGGAGGCGGGTTTGACCGCCTAAGCGAAAGGACCCTCAGCCTGCAGTTTGGAAACTGCTCTCCGGATCTGGTCCAAAAAGCCTGTGAAGCCCTGGGAGCCGAAATCTTTGCGTCTAATGCAGACTTATCCGCAGTATTTCATCTTTTTCCCTTTTATCCCATCACTCTGAAACTCTGGTTTGCAGATGAAGAGATCCCCGGAAGCGGAAGACTGCTGTTAGACAGAAGCGCAGAACATTTTCTCTCTGTGGAGGATGCGGTGACAGCTGGGTCCCTGGTGTTAGAAGGCTTATTGAAAAAATATAAAGAATTATGCTGACAAAGGAAGGAATATAGCAATGACCGTCTGTATTAAATCATTGATCCAAAACATGAATCTGGTCATAGGCTGTACCATTGGTTGCAGCTACTGCTATGCCAGAAACAATGTCCGGCGTTTTCATATGATCGATGACTTTGAAAAGCCGGAATATTTTTCCAGAAAACTGCGGCTAATGGAGAAAAAACGGCCTCAAAATTTTCTGCTCACCGGTATGAGCGATTTTTCTCTCTGGAGGCCAGAATGGAGAGAAGAAATATTCTCAAAAATGAGCCAGAACCCTCAGCACCAATACCTTTTTTTGACCAAACGCCCGGAAATGCTCCAATTTTCCACTGCATTGGATAACGCATGGTTCGGAGTAACCGTTACAGCCAGCAAGGAAAAAGAGCGTATCCAGGCCCTGCGGGAACATATCCAAGGCGGCCACTATCATGTGACTTTTGAGCCAATGTTCGATAATATCGGAGATGTAGATCTTTCCGGTGTGGAGTGGGTTGTCATTGGCACGGAAACAGGACGCAGAAAAAACAAATCCGTATCCAGGCCGGAGTGGGTGTGGAATCTTACAGATCAGGCAAAAGCGCTGGGGATTCCAGTATTTATGAAAGAGGACCTGCTTCCCGTTATGGGAGAAGCTCAAATGATCCAGGAATTGCCCCCGGCATTTATCCGGGTTTTGGAGGAACAGAACGCATGGAAAAAATAATGGAAAAGGATCTTTTGATCCGGGATGTAGAAACAAAAAATATCATGACTAAATCCAATCTTCCAGTGGGTGGATATTCTGTCAATCCTTATGTGGGATGTACCCACGGCTGCAAATACTGCTATGCCTCTTTTATGAAACGCTTCACCGGGCATACCGAGCCATGGGGAACATTTCTGGACATAAAGCATTGGCCGGCAATTAAAAACCCAAAAAAATATAAAGACCAACGGGTAGTGATCGGTTCCGTGACAGATGGATATCTTCCCCAGGAAAAGCAGGTCAGAAATACCCGAAGGATTTTAGAGCAGTTAAAAAACAGCGGTGCGGAAATCCTTATCTGTACGAAATCGGATCTTGTACTCCGGGACATTGACTTGCTAAAAGAAATGGGAAAAGTCACTGTTTCTTGGTCAATCAATACACTGGATGAAAAATTTCAGGCAGACATGGATCACGCTGCCAGCATCAGCCACAGGCTTGAAGCAATGAAACAGGTATACGAAGCCGGAATACGCACGGTTTGTTTCATTTCCCCGGTGTTTCCGGGCATCACAGATTTTGAAAAAATTTTTGAGCGGGTGAAAGATCAGTGTGATCTGGTATGGTTAGAAAATCTAAATCTCCGTGGCGGTTTTAAGCAGGAAATCCTAGATTATATTCAGAAATGTTATCCCCACCTTATTCCTTTGTATGATGAAATCTATCGCAAGGGGGATCGAAGTTATTTTCGTTCATTAGAAAACCAGGCAGCACAGATGGCCAAAAAATACGACTGTCCTTTTGTAGACAACGAATTGCCTTATGGCCGGGCAGAGCCAGGACATCCGATGATCGTGGACTATTTCTATCATGAAGAAGTACGGGGATCAGAAAATACAGGGCGACGCAAGAAAATCTGACTTAGCATAATAACGGGGCTATCGTGAAATAGATAGCCCTTGTTATTATCTGTATGCAAAGTATCATTCAATCAAAATGGCTGCCATATTTTTGTCAATGATATGCCTTACGCCTCCTGTGCAGGAGCAGCCTTTCCAAATCCGTTCCATGCATAGAGGCCTTTTATGTTCTCATCACCTAAAAACTTATCTATCTGGCAGATATGCAGGATATGATCGCCAACTTCCACAGACTGCTGCAGAGTAGCCACCATAGCCAGCCGGGTCTCTGCCGGGATCTGAATGTCGCTGCCTTCAATCTCCTTCATTTCGATTTCGTTAGCCGCAACCTTATTCACTTTGGCACCGGTAGATGCTCCGCAGGCCATTACTGCCTGAGCAAGACTTTCACCTGGTACGGTAATGATCACTTTCCCAGTTTCACGGACTCTCTTCCCTGTATGTGACTGTTTGCCGGCAGCAAATCCAACCATAGGCGGATTAAAGGATAAATAAGAGACAAAGCAAATAGGAGCCAGATTTGTAGTGCCGTCCTCATTCTGAGAACAGATCAGAGTCAGGGGATTAGGAGACGTAAAAACAGTTGCTTCCATAATGTTCAATTCTTTCATATCTTTCAAACCTTTCTCATAATAATTTCAGTCATTGACGTCAATATCAACTGGTGATATATTAAATATACCTAATAAAAAAATTAAATCAAGTACGCAAATTATTTATACATGGTATAAAAAAAGATACTATCCAAAGAATGGAGTGTGACTCTTTTATGACTTATGAAGAATTTACAGAGAAAGTGAGCAGTGTGATTCTGACAGAAAACGGCAACTGTCCCGTTACGCCGGTGATCCAAATGCTTCAGGGAAAATGGAAACTTCAGATCATTTATGAACTTTGCATCAAATCCCCTATGCGATTCGGAGAATTGAA
>DWUY01000160.1 GCA_019120515.1 Candidatus Blautia avicola
GATGCGCCTTTTTTGCATATTTCTGACTGAACAAAATTCTTAAGAAAGAGGGCAATAAACTATGAAAATAAAAGCAAGAATACTTAGTCTGTTAATAGTTGCCAGTCTTATGACAGGAATGTTGCCAGTAACAGTATTTGCTGAAGGAACAGATACAGGAAAGGCTATACAATTAGGCACTGATGGAATATCCGGCTATTCCGATAATGAGAAATATAGTTACATTTATTATGGTATATGGAATGAAAGTCCTGTTAGATGGCGTGTGCTGGATGACCAGACAAACACTGGGGAAACGGGCATGTTCCTTTTATCAGATGGGCTTTTTGATTCGGGAGGATTATCTGGTTCAGGGGATTGGGGTGGCGTGCTTTTTGAAGATGATGGAAGCAATGAATGGCAGGGGAGCGATGCTCAAAGTTGGTGCAAAGATTTTTTTATCAAACAATTAAGCAGCATAGAACAAAACGCTGTTTTGGGAACATATAAAAATGACGCTGCCTATGAAAGTCGAACATCTACATGTACCTTTGCGGCTTCTGATGAGATTCTATATGGGGATAAAGTGTTTTTCCTTTCGGCAGAAGAAATTGAAAATGAGAATTATGGTTTTACAGATTTGAGTTCACGAGAAGCGCAAGGCGGTGACCTAGGATTTTACTTTCTTCGCTCGCCTGATGCTAGAAATAACAGCCTCGTAGGCATGATTACTTCTACTAATGGGGGCATGAATACTGGTACAGTTGAATTTGACTGGAATGCTCGGCCTGCATTTAATCTGGATACTGCAAAGATTCTGTTTGTTTCTGCAGCTGTAAATGGAAAAACTGCTGGAACATCAGGAACTCTTTCGAATGTTGTAGATTATACAGGAAGTGATTGGAAATTAACGTTGTCAGACGACAAGCGTAATGAATTTTCCGCTTCAACCCAAAGCAGTACATCAATAGTAACCGGCTATTCTTCCTGGTCAATAGATATTGACTATTCCGGCGCACAGACAGGCACTGATAATGAATATGTCTCTGCACTACTCTTCGATAGCAATGACAATGTTCTTTACTATGGCAATATCGCCAAGAACAGTGCCAGCGGCACGGCCACTCTCAATATTCCGTCAGGGCTTGAGGCCGGCAAGTATACGTTGAAAGTATTTTCTGAACAGTGCAACGGCAATTATAAGACCGATTATGCCAGTGCTTTTCAGAATATTGATTTAACCGTTATTTTGCCGCCGGAAACAAAGCCCAATGCTTCCTTTGAGGCTACCAGCGACAACGGCGGTATACTTTCTAATGTCGATATTTCTATGAAATATAGCGTAGATAATGGAAATATCTGGAATGCGATTACAGGCACGACGATGGAGATTACCGGAGTAACAGAGGCAAATGATGTAAAAGTATACAAATCAGGCAATGGCACTACAACTTCTGACTCCGACGTACAGACTATTGATGTGACCCAAGCGGATCAGCCAACCGGACTTGACAAGACGGACTGTACCACATCAGCGCAGAATAATGGACAGATTACAGGCGTTAATGATACGATGGAATACAAATTGTCAACGGATTCCGGCTGGACGGGCATTACTGGAACTGCAGTAACCGGACTTAAAAACGGCACTTACTATGTCCGTGTAAAAGCAAATGGAACAGTTCTGGCCTCCGCTGCCGAAACGGTCGTCATAGGCGAACATATCTGTGTGGGCCAAGGAAATTGGCTGTATGATCCAGATACCCATTGGAAGCTCTGTACCTGCGGAGCTATCGTAGAGGAAGCAGCTCATTCCGGCGGGACAGCCACCTGTACTGCTGCGGCGAACTGTGAGGTCTGTGGTCAGCCATATGGACAGAAGGATCCGGATCATCACACTGGTACTGAAGCGTGGATAACCACGGACACTGCCCACACCAAAGTATGGAGCTGCTGTCAGGCTGTCATTGAGGGGCCAGTTGCCCACACATGGGAGAATGGAATATGTGCAGTATGCGGCTATAATTGTGTACATACCGGCGGTACAGCTACCTGTATAGAAAAAGCCATCTGTGAGATCTGCAAAGAAGAATACGGCCAGGTAAGTGCTTCCAGTCATACCAATCTTGTGAAAAAAGAGGCGAAACCTGCTACTCATTTAGCGGAAGGCAATATAGAATATCATTACTGTGACGGCTGCAAGAAGTATTTTACAGACGAAGGGGGCACACAGGAAACTACCCTTGAAAAGACTATTCTTCCCAAACTTGCAGAGCATACTGCCGACGATACAGGCTGGCACACGGATCCGGACAGCCTGCAGAAACACCATCTGCCTCAGAGGAGGAAAAGACAGATAATACAACCACGCCAGATAGCAGCCAGATAAAGGATACAGCAACGTCAGATAACAGCCAGATAAACAACGCGGCGGTATCGGATAAAGCCCAGACAAACAACCCAGCAGTACCGGAAACCGGCGACAACAGCCAAGTGATTCTTTGGGGTTCTCTTATCCTGGCAGCGGGTGTTCTCCTGAGTGTCATAGTTATTAATGACCGGAAGAGAAAAAGCAGAAGATAAAAGATTTTGAACAAAAAATTTTTTACCTGACCGCTGGCGAATAAAGTTTTACAGAAAATAGCGTCCTGCTTTACCAGAGCGAGGGCGCTATTTTTCTTGAAGGCTCTATTCCCATCTTATGTAATATTTCTACATCCAGTTCCGGAAAGGGTATGACAGGGGCCGGAACCGGGCCGTGGGTGCCGATGATCTTTTCCGCCCAGACCATATGGTACCAGCGGCCGAACTTGCAGCCGCAGTTATAAAATTTCCCTACGATCTGATATCCCAGATGCTGGTGAAATTCAGCGCTGTTTCTGGTCAGATATTCGTCTTCTTTTTCCGGATAGCCGATACAGGCGTAGAGGTTTGTGATGTTCTGTGCCCTGGAGATTTCTTCCAGAACCTGGTAAAGTTTCTTTCCTATTCCCATTTTCCGGACATTTGCTTTCAGATAGATAGTCAGTTCAGCAGAATGGTCATAGGCAGTCCGCCCTACAAAATCATGGGTATAGGCATAGCCGGTCACTTCGCCGTCTAGTTCTGCTACAAGGTAGGGGTGCTTTTTCATGATATTTGTGATCCTGGATCTGAATTCTTCAAGACTTGGTACATCATATTCAAAGGAAATGGCGGTTTTCTCTACATAAGGCCGGTAGATATCCAATAACCCGGCAGCATCTTCTTCCCGGACAGTACGTATCTTTATTTCTTTTTTCATGGTCAGTTTCTCCTCGGTAGTTTGTTCTGGACTATTTTATGAAAAGATTATAATAGCAGAAGGGAGAGAAGTCAACGAAGCGGAAGAACGCAGTTCTGTTTGGTCCGATCCGGAAAATCCAGACGGAAGGGTTGAGGGGGTGAGCGGCAGCTAGATCTATTGAAAAAAACTATATGAGTGCATAAAATATAAATATTTGTTATCTGCTCTTGGCGCTGATAAAATAAGGCTATAAAGAAAAAGCGGAAGAAAGGAGCAGATTTATGGATCAGCAGATGTTAAAAGATAAGGTGGCAATTATTACAGGAGCAAGCTACGGCATGGGACAGTCTATGGCAGAATTGTTTGCAGAAGAGGGAGCCGCAGTGGTGATTACGGCCAGAGGCAAGGAAAAACTGGACGCAGTGGTGGATGGCATCCGTCAGAAGGGAGGAAGAGCCGTAGGCGTAGTGGCAGATGTGTGTTCTACGGAAGATACGAAAAAGGTATTTGAGACGGCTTTGAAGGAATTTGGCGACGTGGATATCCTCATCAATAATGCAGGGATCGGCGAACAGAAAATGATCGATGAGACAGATGATGACTGGATGATGTATGTGATGAACACCAATCTGGGAGGTCCTATGCGGTATATCCGGGAAGCTTTGAAGATTTTCCTTCCCAAAAATGAGGGAGTGATCATTAATGTTTCCTCTGTAAATGGAAACAGACCTTTCTGCGGGGCGACCTATACTTCTACAAAGGGAGCTTTAAATACCCTGACAAAAAATGTGGCTATGCGTCTCATTGATACCAATATCCGCTGCAACGCTGTGGCGCCAGGTGCTACAGTAACGCCTGCCCATGTGGCGAATAAAGCAGGAGAGCAGCCGGGAGGAGATAAGATGCTTCAGTACAGCGGACATTTTGTTTATTTCCCGGGACCTGAATGCGACCCTATGGATCAGGCTTATGCCTGCCTGTATCTGGCCAGCAAGATGGGACGCCATGTAAAAGGCCAGGTACTCCAGGTCTGCAACGGCGCATTCCTGTAAAAGTTTATGAAGAGCAAGATTTTGTTATGGCTGATGGCAGGAGTCCTGATTTTTAGTTTTCTGCTGTCAGGCTGTAATGAGGAAGAAAAGGAAAAGACAGAAAGCCCCAAAACCGAGAGTCAACAGACAGAAATCCGGGAAGAAGATACGGAGGAGAGTGAAGAAACAGTGATGAAAGTACAGATCAAAGATCAGTTTTTTACCGCAGAACTTGAAAAGAATCCGGGAGCAGAGGCATTTGCCGAACTGCTTAAGGAAGGACCGGTAACGATTCAGATGAATGATTACGCAGGTTTTGAAAAAGTGGGATCCCTGGGAAAAAGCCTTCCCACCCAGAACCGGCAGACTACCACACAGCCGGGAGATATAGTATTATACAACGGGGATCAGATCGTGGTCTTTTACGGTTCCAATTCCTGGAGCTATACCAGACTGGCCAGGATCCAGGATCTTACCGGCTGGGAAAAAGCCCTGGGAAATGGCAGCGTAGAAGTGACTTTTTCTGCGGAGTGACAGGGAATAGGTCCATATCCGGAATCTTATAGATGATTTCTCACAGAGAATGTGTTAGAATCGAAGAAAGCACAGAAGATGTGAGGAATAGGATTTGGAAGAATTAAATATAAGTACATCTTATGGTAAGATACATATTTACAAAAGAGGATCCGGCGAAAAGATATTGTTTCTTCTTCATGGAAGCGGCGGAGATAACGCCATGCTTTCCTGGTGGGGAATGATGAAGAATTTTACCCGGGAATATACGGTATACGCCCCGGATCTGC
>DWUY01000161.1 GCA_019120515.1 Candidatus Blautia avicola
ATTTTTCTTCCAGATCCTCAGTATTTACTTCTACCATATCGTATCCTTCAGATACCACCTGGACTACCGGAGAATCTGTTGGACTGACAATCGCTATGGCATCCAGATTAATGGATGTAGCCAGGACCATCCCATGCTGATGGTCTGTGTGATTGCCTCCCACCTCGCTCCTTCCCGGAGCGCTGTATACTTCTACCTGTTTTGCTCCAAACAGCTCTTCAAACTTTTCTACAGCCTGCGCATATCTGGCATTCTGTCTTTTTGCCTCGTTCTCATCCTGATAGATATCCCGAAACAAGCTTTCGTATTTTCCCTGCAAAAGTTCTTCTTTTAATACTTTGGAGTCTTTCATCTTTTTTCCCTCCTGTTTATTTCTGCAGACGGTATATCCAAGATCACCCGTTCTGCACTGCCATATTTATCATATCATACTTTTCCCAGAAAATATACATACCCTTTTTCTTTTTTCATAAACTGTAAAGAAGCACCCGGTTGGCGAGGAAACTTTTTTGAAAAATTTATTGTCTTCCAAAAGAAAATATCTTATCTCTGCCCTGGTTCTGATCCTTGGAGCCGGCGCTGTCCTTTTCTTTATAAAAATCCATGGGACAGATTCAGAAAACACACAATTTGAGAAATACATAGATCAGATCTTCCGGGAAGAATTAGAAGAAAATACCCTGAACCTCCATTATACTCTGGCCTATCCGGAAGATTATGGCATTAAAGGATATTCTGTCAGCCTGGGGACCATGGATCCGGATGCCCTGGAAGACAGCCTGGAAGAAACCAGGACTCTGAACAAAAGGCTGAAAAATTTTGATCCTGCTCAGCTTTCCGAAGGCAACCAGATCATTTATGACATTCTCTCTCTTGAATTTTCTTCCCGGCTTTCTCTTGGCAGTTCCTATCTGCTCCAGGAGCCCCTTGGTCCCAACCTGGGGATCCAGGCCCAGCTTCCGATCCTGCTGGCAGAGTATACTTTCCGCACCTCCGCAGATATTAAAGATTATTTTTCTCTCCTTTCCCAGATGCCTGAGTATTTCCAGAGCATCCTGGACTTTGAGGAAGAAAAAGCAAAAGAAGGGCTTTTCATGAGCGATACCAGCGCAGACCGGATCATCCGGCAATGTGAAAGTTTCATAGAAACAGGAGAGGAAAATTATCTTTCTTCTATGTTCGGGCAGCAGGTCAAAGAGCTTTCGGAAGAAAAGCGGATCACCCAGGCCCAGGCGGAAGATTTTACACAAATGCAGGAAAAACTCATGGAGCAGTGTGTTTTTCCCGCTTACCGCACCCTGTCCCAGGGCCTGGAAGAGCTGAAAGGGCAGGGAAAAAATTCCGGGGGACTGATCCATCTGGAGGGAGGAAAAGATTACTATGAATATCTGATCAGGAGTACTGTGGGAGATTACCGTTCTTCTGAAGAGATCCTCCAGAGTCTTTTCCTTCAGCTTCAAAGTGATTATAAGAAAGTACAGGAACTGCTCGCCGCAGATCCTCAGTTACTTTCCAAAGCTTACAGTTTTAGTTCCTCCGAATTTTCTCCGGAACAGATCCTGGATTACCTTCAGCATGTTATCACTGATGATTTTCCCTCTCTGGATACCGGCTCCTATGAAGTCAAATATGTGCCGGAGGCAATGGAAGACTTCTCCAGTCCGGCTTTTTACCTCACACCTCCTGTTGATACTCTTACGCCTAACACCATTTATATCAATCAGGCCAGTCAGGTGTCTGCGACAGAGCTTTTCACCACGCTGGCCCATGAAGGTTTTCCCGGGCATTTATATCAGACAGTATATTTTGGAAATCAGGATCATCATCCCATACGGGAACTGTTAAGCTGCGGCGGATACGTTGAAGGCTGGGCCACCTATGTGGAAGCACTGTCCTATGGCTACGCCTCTCCTTTTCTCCATATAGAACCGGAGATCCTGAACTTTCTTGGCCTGAACCGTTCTATAAGCCTATGCCTGTACGCCATCCTGGATCTTAGCATCCACGGACAGGGCTGGAACCTCCAGACCACTGCCGATACCCTGGCTGTCTTTGGCATCACTGATTCCGATACCTGCCAGGAAGTCTTTCAGTATATTGTAGAAAATCCCGCCAATTACCTGAAATACTATCTGGGGTATCTGAACTTTATGGATCTGCGCGAGGAAGTTCAGGAAACCGAAGGCAGTAGCTTTCAGCCTAAAGAATTTCACAAAAATCTTCTGGATATCGGTCCTGCCCCCTTCCCTGTAGTAAAAAAATATCTTTTCAAAATATATGAATAGTCAAATACCCCGATGCAAGCATCGGGGTATTTGACCCTCGCGGCAGTCGCCAAATGGACATGCCAACATGTCCGCTTGGCTCGTTGCCCGCGGGAATAAAAAACCTTTCCTGGGAGGCGCGGCTTCTTCATGCGCCTCCCAGGAAAGGCCTTGTTATCTTTCTTTATACTATTATCGGTAGGAATCAAAAAAAGCCCGGAGATTCATCAGGGATTTCACCAGGATCTTCTGCTGCTCCTCGTCCAGATCCTTCAGTACAGCCTGTATCATACCGTCATGAAATTTCATATGATGGGCATTTGCTTTCTTTCCTTTCTCCGTAAGGGAGATCAGTACGACCCGTCTGTCTTCTTCGCTTCTTTCCCTGTGGACATAACCCTTTTTTACCAGGCTGTTAATAGCAATAGTCAGGGTTCCGACTGTCACAGACATGATCTTTGCCACAGAGGACATATTTTTGGGCTTTTCCTCTCCGATCGCCTCGATAATATGCATATCATTAACAGAAATATCCTTAAACTCTGAAGTGATCAAAGCCTTGCGCTCTATATCCAGGATTTCCTGAAACAGTTTCACAAGAATGTCATGCAGTACTTCATAATTACTCACGCCATCGCTCCTCTCAGACATATCAGTATACCGTTTTGTTGATGGCTATATTATATCCGATTCAAGTACTAATTACAATCAAATTTTTTGATTATCAAAATATTTTTCTTCTTTTCAACTGCAAAAGAGGATTGCCGCAGCAATCCTCTTTTTTCAGCGTCTCAGCTTTGAGACTATATTTTTTATTTTACGATCATTTCGCCATAGCATTCTTTTCCTGGAGCCAGAGCGTTGGATTCGTCTGTATCGATATGAGCCGCTGTAGCGTAAGAAGCACTTACACGAACAACTACATCTCCGAAAGTTAAAGAACGTCCGTTAGGAGACTCAATTGCAAGACTTACGATCTGTTTGTCTTCCACGCCTGCTGCCTGGGCATCTTCCGGTGTCATATGTACGTGACGTTTTGCAGCGATCACACCTTCTTTAAGCTCTACTTCTCCTGCAGGGCCGATCAGCTTACATGAGCCGGATCCTGCAATATCCCCGGATTCACGGATAGGAGCTGTAACGCCAAGACCTCTTGCGTCTGTAAGAGAAACCTCAACCTGAGTGTCCTTTCTTACAGGACCCAGAACAGACATTTTCTGGCTTCCCTTTGTACCTACAACTTCTACCTTCTCTTCGCAGGCAAACTGTCCCGGCTGGCTTAACATCTTTTTCACGGTCAGCTCATGGCCTTTGCCAAACAGGATCTCCAGATGTTCCTGTGATAAATGTACGTGTCTTGCAGATGTTTCTACTAATACTTTCATTTTGAAATCCTCCACTTGTTATAATAATGAAATCATTATCCTTACCTTTCATTATAGTCCTTTCCAAAAGCTTGTCAACGCATATCCGAGGATTTCCTTCCGGGATTTTTGCATTTTTCAGGATACAAAGCGTGCTGCCGATGGCCGTTCAAAACTTCTTCAGTACTTCTCAACATACTGTCATCTCCTGTATTTTCAAGAAAGATCACATAAAACATACAAATACGACAGAACCGGAAAACGATAGTGATTTTTATTAATCCACATCCCTTTCCGGTTCTGTCTCTTCCCTATTTTCTTCAAATTTATTCTTCAGATACTGATATTCCTCTACAATACCTCTGGTAACCTCATCTTGCTCCTGCTCATCATCCGGATGGTAGATCCTCAGAAGAGCTGAATATCGTTTTTCCAGTTCTTCCACTGTTTTCAGCCCTTTAAAATAATGGCTTCCTGGTTCTGTCTCCTCTGCATCCTTTCCTCTATATCCGCTGTCAAAGGCCGACCATTGAAAATCCGGTCTCTTATAAAAGCCTTTCCAGTTCTTGGAGCTTCCCATATAGAAACGCCATATCCAGCTGCAGGCAGCTTCCAGGACCACCATGACCAGACCCACGCCGGCAACCGGGACATAGATAAGGGCGCCGGATATACAGATCGTCAGGACTATAGCGGCAACACCGGGACCATTTCCCTGGACCTGAAGGACCACTTCCATCAAAGCCGCCAGCGCGATTACCACGGAAGACAACATACATACAAAAGAAACCACTGTCCCTGAAATTTTCAGAAAATACTGTATGCAGCGGATCAGGATAAAGGCTGCCGCCAGGGGAACCGCAAGAATCACCTTCAGCACGATCAATAAAATTTTAAGTATACATCTGCTGTCAATTTTTCTCATTTTTTTACCTGCGTTTCTAAATATAACATTTTTCTACAGGATTAGTTTACCATATCCGGCAGAATTTTCACAGGATAAATTTTTAACAATTTTTTCACTGGAAAAGCCCGAAGATATTTCAGGTATTATGGTCACTTACATGAAACTTCTTCAGATTTCCGATCTTCTGCCGTCTCTGGGCCAGGATCTCCTCCACCTCTTCCAGAGAAATCCCTGATTCTACCATCATAACAAGCAGATGATAGATCAGATCGCAGATCTCATTGGCTGTATCTTCATTCTTCCCGTTTTTTGCCGCAATGATCACTTCGCTGCACTCTTCCCCGCATTTTTTCAGGATCTTATCCAATCCCTGCTCAAAAAGATAGCAGGTATAGGATCCTTCTCTTTTCTCTCCTTTTCTTTCCTGGACTACCTGATACAGTCCTTCCATAACATCCATCATTTCTTTTCTTCCTCCCATAATTCTCTGAAAAAGCAGCTATGAGCTCCTGTATGGCAGGCAGCTCCAGTCTGGATCACTGTGATCAGAAGGGTGTCTTCATCACAGTCTCCTTTTATGTCAACCACTTTCTGCATATGACCGGATGTGGCCCCTTTGTTCCACAGTTCCTGCCTTGAACGGCTGTAAAACCAGGTATATCCGGTTTCAAATGTTTTTTTCAGGCTTTCCCGGTTCATATAGGCCAGCATCAGAACTTCTCCTGTATCTTTCTCCTGAACGATCGCAGGCAGAAGATCGCTTTTCTTAAAATAATTTTCAATATCTATCATTTCTAATTCCTTCTCACAGGTATATTTTTTTCTCTTAAATGCTCTTTCACCTGTCCAACGGTCAGTTCCCGGAAATGGAAAAGTGAGGCTGCCAGAGCCGCATCCGCTCCTGTTTTTTCAAAAACTTCCGAGAAATGTTCCAGCTTTCCGCAGCCGCCGCTGGCGATCACAGGGATAGAAACCCGGTCGCAGACTGCCTGGGTAAGTTCCAGGTCGAAGCCGTCCCGGCATCCGTCTGTATCCATAGAAGTCAGCAGGATCTCTCCTGCTCCCAGCTCCTGACATCTTTTTGCCCATTCCAGAGCATCCAGACCGGTATCTTTCCTTCCTCCATGGACTACCACATGGAAATCCCCATTCTGAGATCGTCTGGCGTCAATAGCCACTACTACGCACTGGCTTCCAAAGATCTTTGCCGCGTCAGCGATCAGCTGAGGGTTCTTTACTGCCGCGGAATTTACAGAAACCTTGTCAGCTCCCGCCCGGAGGATTTCCCGGAAATCCTCCACTGTGCGGATCCCTCCTCCTACAGTTAGAGGAACAAACACATGCCTGGCAGTTTTTCTCACCACATCAGTCATGGTCTTTCTTCCTTCATGGGTAGCCGTAATATCCAGAAAGCAGATCTCGTCTGCCCCCTGTCTGTCATATTCGATGGCGCACTCTACTGGATCTCCCACTTCTCTGATACCTACGAAGTTCACGCCTTTTACTACTTTTCCATCCCTGACGTCCAGACAGGGAATGATCCTTTTAGCCAGCATCAGGATTCACCTGCCTTCTCAATAGCTTCTTTCAGGTTAATGGCGCCGGAATAAATAGACTTTCCACAGATGCAGCCGTACAGTCCCAGTTTTGCACAGTTCTCAATATCATCTATTGATCTCACCCCGCCACTGGCAATGACCCGGCAGGACACCGCATCATTGAGCTGCTCCAGATGATCCAGATTAACTCCTGTAAGAGTCCCGTCTCTGGAAATGTCTGTATAGATCAACGTCTTTACTCCCATCTGTTCCATGGCCATCGCCAGCTCCAGATAGCATACTGCGCTGGTTTCCATCCAGCCTTCTGTAGCCACCATACCGTCCCGGGCGTCAATACCTACGGCGATCTTGTCGCCAAATTCTTTTACTGCTTCCGCTACCAGGGCAGGATTCTTTACTGCGGCAGATCCCAGGATGATCCTGGAGATCCCTTCTCCCAGATAATCTTCTATGGTCTTCATATCGCGGATCCCGCCGCCCAGTTCCGTATTCAGTCCGGTCTGTCTGGCGATCTTCAGAAAGATCTCCCGGTTTACTGGATATGCGTCTTTCGCTCCGTTTAAATCTACCATATGTACCCATTTTGCTCCTTCCCGGGCAAATTTCCGGGCTGTTTCAAAAGGATCTTCCGCTACCTTCTGGGCTGTGCCGTAATCTCCTTTAAACAGACGGACACAGGTCTTATCTTTAATATCGATTGCAGGTAATACTATCATACTCTCACCAGCCTTGCAAAATTTTCTAACATTTTCAACCCTGTCTTACCGCTTTTTTCCGGGTGGAACTGCGCGCCATAGACCATTCCCCGATGGACCAGAGCAGGAATCCTCTCTCCGTAAACCGTGTAACAGGATATATTTTCATCTTCTGTATCCGCCCGGAAAGAATGGACGAAATACACGTACGGATCTTTCTCCATATCCTCCGTCATCGCACAGGGATTCAGCACCTGAAGATCATTCCATCCCATATGAGGGATCTTCAGCCCCTTGCTGTCGATCTGGATCACCTGGCCCGGGATCAGCCCCAGACCTTTTGTTTCTTTAAACTCGCAGCTTTTCTCAAAAAGAAGCTGCATGCCCAGGCAGATACCCAGAAGAGGTTTTTTTAAGGCTTCCCGGCAGATCACTTCTGTAAGACCTTTCTTTTCCAACATATCCATAGCATCAGGAAAAGCGCCCACCCCGGGAAGGATCAGACTGTCTGCCCTTTCGATCTCCTCTTTTTCCCCAGTGACACAGTTCTCCACTCCCAGGTAGTCCAGTGCGTTTTTTACACTGAACAGGTTCCCGGCTCCGTAATCTATAATTCCTATCATCACAACACTCCCTTTGAAGAAAGCACACCTTTGTCCGTCTCCGTCACCGCTTCCCTGAGAGCGTGGGCAAAGGCCTTAAATATAGCTTCGATTTTATGATGGTCATTTTCTCCGTAGAGAACTTTCAGGTGAAGAGTGATCCCCGCCTGAAAAGCCAGGGCCCGGAAAAATTCTTTCACCATACAGCAATCAAGAGCGCCCACAGAAGGATTCTCAAAGCTTGCGTCAAAGACCAGGAAGGCTCTCCCGCTGACATCCAGTGCACAGAATCCCAGCGCCTCATCCATAGGGATATAGAAACTCCCGTACCTTCTTATACCGCCTTTATCCCGCAGCGCTTCCTTTAAGGCCATCCCCAGAACGATCCCCAGATCCTCGATACTGTGATGGCAATCCACTTCCAGATCTCCCTTCATGGTAAGATCAATATCAAAGCCTCCGTGGACACACAGGGCTTGGAGCATATGATCAAAAAATCCTACGCCGCAGGTTCCATTATATCTGCCTTTTCCGTCCAGATCCCAGCTCAGGGAAATCTGCGTTTCCCTGGTATTTCTCTCTGCCTTTCCTACTCTCACAGCGCCTTCCTCCCTTCTTCTCTACTGGAGCAGCCTGTCTAAAACCTGGACAAGCTCCCGGTTTTCAGCTTTGGAACCGGCAGATATCCGCAGATAGCCGTTCATATTCCGAATGGAGATCCCTTCTTTTTTCAGCGCTTCAAAAATTTCATCGCTCCGTTCCGTTTTTACATACAGAAAGTTTGTTTCTGTAGGATACAGTCTCTGGATATCTTTTTTTCTTTCTGCCAGAGTTTTCATATCCTGATAGAATTCCCTGGTAACTTCTTTTATCTGGGCGGCACATTTCTCCAGATACTCTTTATGTCCCAGGATCACACAGCCAACTGCCTGGGTCATGGAATTTACATTGTAAGGGGCTTTCAGAGTCTTCAGGATATTTGTGATCCGGGCATTGGCAGCGGCAAATCCCAGGCGGATAGCCGCCATCCCAAAGGCCTTGGAACAGGTCTTTAGAACGATCAGATTATCGTAATTCTCGATCTCGTCCAGCACAGATCCCTCCGAGAATTCCATATAGGCCTCATCTACCACTACCATAGCATCTACTGCTCCCACAATTTTCAGGATATCCTCGCGCCCCATAGTCACTGCCGTAGGGTTGCAGGGATTAGAAAACACCAGAAGCCTGGCATTGACCTGGGCTGCCTTTTCGATCACGTCTTCCGCAGTCACTTCCATATTTTCATCTTTGTTCAGCGCCTCTGTCCTTGCCCCCACCATACGGGTATAAAAGGTATACATACTGAAATCGGGAAGTATAGTCAGCATAGTATCTCTCTCTCCCAGGAAATTCGGAACAATAATAGAGATCAGCTCATCAGAGCCATTTCCCGCTGTAAGCAGCTCCGGTTTTACATGAAAGAGTTTCCCGAATTTTTCACATAACTTAGTAGAATTCGGGTCCGGGTAACGGTTAAATTCCACGTGAGAGACAGCCTCTAGGATCTCTTTTTTGATCTCTTCCGGCATCTCCAGAAAACTCTCATTGGCGTCCAGCCGTACACGGTAAATTTCTGTTACCGGATCATATTTCGGAAGATTTTTCAGCTTTTCAGGCAATGTATAGCTCATATTATCCTCTCCTCTCTTTCACATCTTTCTCTACTTTGCTGATCAGTTCCTCGATCTCTCTTTTTCTCAGCTTCATACTGGCAATATTTACGATCAATCTGGCGCTTACCTGGCAGATATCTTCAATGACCTCCAGGCCGTTTTCTTTCAATGTAGTTCCTGTCTCCACGATATCTACGATAGCATCTGCCAGTCCCAGCACAGGCGCCAGTTCCACAGACCCCTCGATCTTTACCAGATCCACGTCCATATTTTTCCCTTCAAAAAAGCTTTTCGCCACGTTCATATATTTGCTGGCGATAGTCCTGGTGCGGTATCCCTGGAAAATGTCTGTACCCTTTAAAGCGGCCAGGGCAAAACGGCATTTGCCGAATCCCAGATCCGCCACTTCGTAAAAGGTACCCCCTTTTTCCATAATGGTATCTTTTCCTACTACTCCCATATCACAGACGCCAGTCTCCACATAGGTTACTACATCTGCAGCCTTTGCGAGAACGATCTCCAAAGACCCGTCCCCTATAGGCATGATCAACTTTCTTCCTTTTTCCCTTACATTTGTGCAATCGTATCCGAGACGCTCCAGCATCTCTACAGTTTTATCCTCTAGACGTCCTTTTGTCAGTGCAATCCTAATTGGTCTCATTTTCCCCGATTCCTTTCTCCACCTGATATTCTTCGATCTTCTCCCCTACCAGATGGACACGGAGGATCCCTCTTTTTCTGGCATATTCCAGAGTTTCCTCCAGGGTATCAAAAACGCTGTTCTCTGTCATAATGCC
>DWUY01000162.1 GCA_019120515.1 Candidatus Blautia avicola
GGATTTTCAAAGTATTTGCGTCATACATAATATTACTCCCTCTGAAAAGCAAACTCATACACAGGCTTCAGACCCACACTCTCCAGTTCTCCGGTATAAGCTTTTACATTTTCCATACGGGCGGCCATTGCGGATTCTACATTTACACTGGCCCCTTCTTTCAAAGGGGTAATAGAAATCGTCAGCGGGTCTTTCTTCAGTCTTTCTGCAAAGGTGCGAAGGCCGATTTCCCACCGGTCACCATTCCAGAAATTATCATGGACCATCTCACCATCTATAAAAGCATAGCCAATATCTCCTTTATAACGGATCTGCAATAATACATCTTTCAGACCATCCATAAAATCCTCCGGGACTTTTACCGTATACTTTAAGGCGGCTGTATGGGCGATCTCCGCCTTCAGCTTTTTCTCTTCTGTCCTAAGTACCCAGCAGTCGAAAATTTCCTCTTCCTCTCCCGCTTTCTCCAGGCTTCCACGGGCTTTCATGGCGCCTTTAGGGTAAGACATGATTTTATTATAAGCACTTTCCGTTTCCAGGCGGATCCGGTCCTCCTCTTCCATCACTGCGCCCCGGGCAAACAGCAGGGTCTGATCCGACAGAAGATACATCCGATTCGAGGTATTTCTGTCCAGGCAGAGTATCCTAAGACAGACTTCCCCTTTTTCCACAATAAACAGTTCCCAGGGCTTATCTTTTCCACACTTATACACATGGTTCCCCTGGCTGGTAATGGCTTCTTCTTCAAATGTAAACACCGGGGTCATTCCTTCCGGTTTCAGAAACACGTAGGTGATCTGCCCTTCCTTTTCGATCCTGGTGATCATCTGGGCTCCTGCCTTTTGCAGAAGGATCCCATCCATGTTCCAGCCAAAAGGCAGGATACAGTTTTCTTCCCCTTCCAGATCGATATGATCAAAGATCACCTGGGTGTCTTTCAGTTCAATGGTCACTGTCTCATTTTTCTTCGGTCCTGGCTGGGCGTGATCCTGGAAATTATTCAGGAACAAAAATCCTTTCTTCCCGTCTGTTCTTACAGAAAATCTCAGGGTATCCAGATCCTCCGGGCTTATAAGGGATTCCCCCTCGGGCAGAACCGTCTCCATCTTACACAGTTCTTCCCCAAAAGTCCTGCAGAACAGGTGCATAGTCTTCAGCCGCAGGTAAGACTCCCGGATCTGTCCGAATTCCCCCAGAGCAGCCTGATAATCATAGGACATCTTGGGTACCTGAGACTCATTGAGAAATCCCCCGTGTTTTCCCAGAGGATTGGTTCCCCCTTGAAATACATAGTATCCAAGAAAATTACAGCCTGAAGCGATCTTAATATTTGCCATGGCGTCCACGCTCTTATAAGGAAGGATAAACCGGTAATTATAAGAGCACATCATGCCTCCTCCCATTTCACAGCAGGCATAGGGTCTTGTCTCCGGATCATAGGCAGGCTGGAAATCACTGGTAACTTGCGCCTGGGCATTGTGATAATCCTGATAAATATATTCTTCCGTACAGGGGTGTTCTCCCCGCCTGGTATAGAAAAGCCAGGGCCGATAGGCATAACCACCCCATAAAGGCATCATTACAGAAGGAGTAACCGCGCCGCCCCAGCCCGTACAAGTATAAAAAGGAGTCTCAATGCCGCATTTCTTGGCCTCGTCCAGCAGAGTCAGCATATAAGTCTCGCCTTCATCCCCTCCAAACACCCATTCATTAGAGATTCCTGTGGTAAGTTCCCAGGGTGCGGAAGAATGCATATACTCATTATCGATCTGGGCTCCGATCACCGGGCCTCCATCTTTGTACAGCAATCCTTTAAGCTGTTCTGAAATCTTTCCGTACAGTCTTCTGACATAGAAAAGAAATCCTTCACTTAGCTTCCTTACCTCAAAAGGTTTTCCATAGAGCCAGTCCGGCAGTCCTCCATTCCGGGCCTCGCCATGGTCAAAAGGCCCTATACGGACGATCACATAAAGCCCGTGTTTTTTACAAAGTTCTACAAAATGCCTCAGGTTTCTTCTTCCTTCAAAGTCAAAGGTCCCCTCGTCCTCTTCATGATGGTTCCAGAATATGTAGGTTGTGACCACGTTAATACCGCACATTTTCATTTTCAGAAGCTCATCTTCCCAGCGCTGAGCGTCACACCGTGAAAAGTGGAACTCACCGCTGATCCCAAAGAAAGGCTTTCCATTTAATGTCATATAATAGTTGGTAAATCCGATCTCCCTCCCCTTGGGATCCGTACCCCGGAACTCCTCTCCTAGATCATAGATTTCCTTCTGCTTAAAGTCTTTGACTGATACATGATAGTTCATCCCTTTGTTTCCCTCCTGTTGTTTTCATCGAACCTTCTTAATTTCTCTTCGTATCCAAAATCTTATAAATCTTATTATAAAGATTTTTATACAAAAAGAAAACCTCAGTTAGTTTCCTAACTGAGGTTGATTAATAAGATCTGTACCTTCAAAACCACACATGTAAAACTTTTGTATCCAACTTTTGCCGATTGGTGACTTGTGGCTCCGTCCGTTCCGAAGCGGTCACTCATAGACCTGTGGTCTATTTCGTGTCCTTTGCTCCGCAAATGACTCCCGGAATCCTTCCCCAGCCAGGAATGCAAGCATTCCCGTCTGCCGAAGTCTTCCGTCCGCCGCTTTCGTCACTATTGGTCAAGCCCTCGACCGATTAGT
>DWUY01000163.1 GCA_019120515.1 Candidatus Blautia avicola
AGGCGCCTGCTGTAAATACCGGGATACAGCAGACAATAGTCAACAGGTTCAAAATGATCAGGTCGCAGACCCTGGACAGGAACCGCATGATGGGACTGTCCATATTAAAAAAACTGCTCATAATAATTTCATGTCCTTTCCTAATTTGTTGCTTCTTTTTCTTCTGTTTCTTCCTTAGGCGGCAGGTAAATATGGACCTGTTCAATACGGGTACGGTCTACCTGATCCACTACAAGGCGTACGCCGGATCCTGTTGTAACGGACTCGCCTTTTTCCGGAAACCGGTCTAACTGTTCAATGATATAGCCGCCGATAGAGTCATAATCCTGGGATTCGATATCCAGATGGAGAAGTTCGTCCAGATCATCCAGACGGGTGGAACCCAGGGCGATGTATTCTCTGCCAGGCTGGATCTCTTTTACTTCCTCTTCTTCCTGATCCTCATATTCGTCATGGATGTCGCCTACGATTTCTTCCACCAGATTTTCCAGAGTAATGATACCGGAGGTGGCTCCGTATTCATCCAGAACGATGGCGAAAGAGACCGAATGCTCTTTCATGTCCATGAGAAGCTCGGATGTCTTTTTGTACTCATAGGTGAAATAAGGCTCCCGGAGGATCTTTTCCAGGGAAAAGTTATCCTTATCGCAAAGAAGAAGATCTTTGATATTGGCGATTCCTATGATGTTATCCGTGCTGTCACGGTATACCGGAAAACGGGTATGTTTTTCTTCCCGGAACAACTGGATAAGATCTTCATAGGTGCTGTTGATATCGGCAAAGGTAACGTCTATCCTGGGTACCATGACATCTTCTGCCTTGGAATCGTCAAAATCAAATACATTATAGATCATCTGCCTTTCTTCCGTTTTTATCACACCTTCTTCATGCCCCACATTTACCAGGGTACGCAGTTCCATTTCCGTAATGGTGTTGCCCTTGGGTTTGGAGTCTGCGCCAAGGAGCATAAGAACGGCTCCCGAGATATGGTTCATCAGAAAGATCACAGGCGTCATGACCGTCATCAATGCCCGCACCGGTTTGGCATAGGCAAGGGCCAGACGCTCCTGATGGATAGAAGCCAGAGTTTTAGGGGTGATCTCTCCGAAGATCAGGACCAGCAAAGTGATGATCCCGGTGCTGATACCTACTGCAGCGCTGCCGAACAGGCGCATGGTCAGAGTAGTAGCCAGGGAAGAGGCAGAAAGATTTACAATGTTATTTCCGATCAGAATGGTACTCAGCAGCTTGCCGGGATCTTCTACAACCTTCAGAAGGGTCGCCGCCCGGCCGTCCCCTTCCTGGGCCAGGGTCTGTATACGTATCTTGTTGACGGTGGTCATGGAAGTTTCCGCTGATGAAAAAAATGCTGAAAGACAGATTAAAATGATCAGGATCAGAAACTGTATGGCGTCACTGGAATCCAATACTATTCAACTCCTTTATGTGATAATATTATCTTTATAATATACATGATTTTGACAGGGATTGCAACAAAACTGGTTGAAAAAAGTTGTTTTTAGGGGGTGTCGAAAAATGGAAAACTGTGATATACTTATGCAGAGTTAAAATAATGAAAAAAAATGATTAAAATTCAACTTTTGGCAATATCAGGAAAGGGAATGTTATTTAAATGAATAGAAATAGAAAAGGTTTGCATAAAGTGACCGCTAATGTTCTGAGTCTCACCCTGGCCTCGGTTATGGCTGCAGGGGCGGCTGGAGAGGCGGTATCCTCCGTGCAGGTCTATGCTGCGGAGACTTCTCAGACAGAAAATGTAAAGACAGGGACATCAGTATATTTAAACGGAACCCTGTCAGGAGACAGCAAAGGTGACGGCTCTGCAAAAGAAAAGGCTGTATCTTCAATAGATACCGCATTGGAACTGGCCGGCAGCCAGGGAACGATCCTGGTATGCGGTCCGGTCACCATCAGCAGTGAAAGGACGCTGTCCATTCCTTCCGGAGTGCAGATCAAGAGAGATCCCAGCTATACAGGCGCCATCATAAAGATCACAGGAAAAGGAAAGCTGACTCTGTCAGGCAGCAGCCTTCAGGCGGCAGATGTGGATACTGCCGGGGCTGAACTGGGAGCAGGGGCCCTGGTCCAGGAAACGAAGACAGAGACCAAAAAAGAGGGACAGGTAACGATGGCTCCTCAGGTGACCCTTGATTCCCCGGAGGCTTGGAGTTCCTTTGATTTTGGCGGAGCCGGTTTTACAGGAGAAGGAACCTTTTCCTGGGCTTCTCAGACAGCGCCCACAGAATATCAGTCTTCCGTTCAGGTGGTCTTTACTCCAAAAGACACGCAGAACTATGATTATTCCAAAGTCCAGGGCTGGGACAGCGGCAGAAATGCGGTGGTAAGAAATGTGGAGGTTACCATAGAATCTCTGAAACCTGCAGATCCGGATGCGACCCCAGAGGAAGAAAACACCCAGCAGACTGTTGAAGAATCTCAGCAGACAGAAACGGAAACACAGCAGCCGGAAACTCCGGAGCAGACAATACCGGAGGAAACTGAGACAGGAGGGAAGGATACGCAGGATCCTCATACGGACGGGAACAGCAGTGAGACAGGAGAAGAGCAGACTGCAGGTCAGGTGACCATACCGGAAGAAGTAAAATTAGCCGCTCCTCAGGAGATAGAGAAATTTGATTTCAAAAAAGTCGGTTTTGCAGGAGAAGGAACCTTTTCCTGGGAAAAGGAGTTTACTCCGCAGGCTTACGAAACTGAGGTTAACGTGATCTTTACCCCGTCTGACACAGAGAAAAA
>DWUY01000164.1 GCA_019120515.1 Candidatus Blautia avicola
AATAGTTCCTACATTAAAGAAAGCATTTTCCGGATACTCGTCCATCTCACCGTCAAGGATCATCTTAAATCCTCTGATGGTCTCCTTCAGGGGAACGTATTTTCCCGGAATACCGGTAAATACCTCAGCCACATGGAAAGGCTGAGACAGAAATCTCTGGATCTTTCTGGCCCTTGCCACAACCATACGGTCATCCTCAGAAAGTTCTTCCATACCCAGAATAGCAATGATATCCTGGAGTTCGCTGTATTTCTGAAGATATTCCTGTACCTTTCTGGCGACCTCATAGTGTTCTTCTCCCACTACATCTGCCTCCAGGATACGGGAAGTAGATTCCAACGGATCCACAGCCGGATAAATACCCTGCTCCACGATCTTTCTGGAAAGAACTGTAGTAGCATCCAGATGGGCAAAGGTTGTTGCCGGAGCCGGGTCGGTAAGGTCGTCGGCAGGCACATATACTGCCTGTACAGAAGTTACAGAACCGTTCTTCGTAGAAGCGATACGCTCCTGAAGTTCACCCATTTCTGTAGCCAGCGTAGGCTGGTAACCAACGGCGGAAGGCATACGTCCAAGAAGAGCGGATACCTCAGATCCGGCCTGGGTGAAACGGAAAATGTTATCAATAAACAGAAGCACGTTCTGGTGCTCCTCATCACGGAAATATTCCGCCATGGTAAGTCCTGTCTCCGCCACACGCATACGGGCGCCGGGGGGCTCATTCATCTGTCCGAATACCAGAGCTGTTTTCTCCAGAACTCCGGACTCCTTCATTTCTGTCCACAGATCGTTACCTTCACGGGAACGCTCTCCAACACCGGTGAAAATGGAATATCCGCCGTGCTCTGTGGCAATATTGCTGATCAGTTCCTGGATCAGTACGGTCTTTCCTACGCCGGCGCCGCCGAACAGACCGATCTTACCGCCCTTTGCATAAGGAGCCAGCAGATCGATAACTTTAATACCAGTCTCCAGGATCTCTACAACCGGGCTCTGATCCTCAAATGAAGGCGGATCTCTGTGGATAACCCAGTGCTTGCTGTCGTCTAACTGTTCTCCGCCATCAATGGTCTGTCCCAGGACGTTGAAAAGACGTCCCAGCGTTTCCTTTCCTACAGGAACGGAAATACCTGCTCCGGTGGCAGTTACCTCCATGTCCTTGCACAAACCGTCACTGGAGGCCAGCATGATACAGCGTACGGTATTATTTCCGGTATGCTGGGCTACCTCCATAACCAGCTTTTTGCCGTTGAGCTCTACGGTGAGCGCATCCTTGATGTACGGAAGGTCCTGGTTTTCAAATTCTACGTCTACTACAGGTCCCATGACCTGTACGATTTTACCTTTATTCATTATAAAAGGAAACCTCCTTCCTTTCTTCTGTTATTTCTTTTTCTGCGCCTTGGCGCCGCCGATGATCTCAGTGATCTCCTGGGTAATGGCAGCCTGACGCACACGATTCAGTTTGATGGAAAGATCTTTCAGCATATCCTTGGCGCTGGTTGTTGCAGAGTCCATAGCCATCATACGTGAATTATGCTCACTGGCATAAGATTCTACCAGGCATCCATAGATGATACCCTTCAGATAGTTGGGCACGATACCGCTCAATACTTCATGAGCAGAAGGCACCATTTCTATCTCCTCCTGATGGACATCCGTCAGAAGCTGGATCTGCGTATTGAAAGTAGCTTTCTTCAGAGGAAGAAGCTGCTTTGACTCTGCTACCATAGTGGCAGCGTTGACCATACGGGTATAGATGATATGGACCTCGTCAAGATCCCCGTCCAGATACAGGGCGATCATTTTTTCCGCGATGACCCTTGCTCTGTGCCGGGTAGGCTTCTGTACCGTATATCGGAAAGTCGTATCCACGTCCATATGTTTCTGAGCGAAATACCGTCTTCCTACTTCTCCCAGTACAAAAAGCTGTGTACGAGGATTTTCTGCGATCTGTTCCTCGGCCAGTTTGAAGATATTATGGTTGTAAGCCCCGGCCAGACCTTTATCCGCAGACACTACGATATAGCCGATCTTTCTGTCCTCGGCCGGTATCTGAGAACGTTCATCGAAATATTTATGTTCAATATCCGGCACATGACGGAGAACACGGCCGATGGCAGACTGAAGGGCATAGAAATAAGGCTCTGTATCTGCCAGTATCTGCTTTGCTTTCTTCATTTTAGAAGAAGAGATCATATACATGGCATTGGTGATCTTCATCGTATCCTGAATACTTTTAATACGGCTTTGAATTTCTTTTGCACTTGCCATCTCATCACCTGTTCTTGTTCTTAAATTCCTCTGCTACTTTGAGGATCCGGTCTCCCAGTTCATCAGAAAGGACCTTCTTCTCCTCAATTTCCTGACAGATCTCCGGATATTCTTTTTCAAAATATGCCAGCATATCCATCTGGAATCCCTTTATCTCTTTAATCGGGATTCCTGTCATAACCTTGTGGGTGGCAACCCAAAGTGTGATCACCTGCTCAGAAGCGGACAGGGGCCTTCCCAAAGGCTGTTTTAAGAGCTCCATGATAGATTTTCCATAATCCAGCTGTGCTTTGGTCGCCTCATCCAGGTCTGAAGAGAACTGGGTAAAGACTTCCATCTCACGGTACTGGGCCAGATCGATACGCATGCTTCCTGAAGCTTTCTTCATAGCTTTTGTCTGGGCAGCGCCACCTACACGGGATACAGAAAGACCTACATTTACAGCCGGACGGACGCCTGACATGAACAGATCTGTCTCCAGGAAGATCTGTCCGTCTGTAATAGAAATAACATTGGTAGGAATATATGCGGATACGTCTCCTGCCTGCGTTTCAATAATAGGCAGGGCTGTAATGGAGCCGCCGCCAGCTTCCTCACTCAGCCGGCTGGAACGCTCCAGCAGTCTGGAATGAAGATAGAATACGTCGCCGGGATATGCCTCACGTCCCGGAGAACGCTCCAGGAGCAGAGACAGGGCACGGTAAGCTACCGCATGTTTTGACAGATCGTCATATACGATAAGCACATCTTTTCCCTGATACATAAAATACTCTGCCAGAGAAGTTCCCGCATAAGGAGCGATGTACTGCAAAGGCGCACAGTCGCTGGCTGTTGCTGAAAATACGGTAGTATATTCCATAGCGCCGTGTTTTTCCAAAGTTCCCACCAGTTTTGCAACGGTAGAAGCTTTCTGTCCGATAGCCACATAAATACAGATCACATCTTTGCCTTTCTGGTTCAGGATGGCATCTGTAGCAATAGAAGTCTTACCTGTCTGACGGTCTCCGATGATCAGCTCACGCTGTCCCCTTCCGATAGGGAACATAGAGTCGATAGCAAGGATACCTGTTTCCAGCGGTACAGATACAGATTTACGGTCAACAATACCTGGCGCGTCATTTTCTACAGGACGGTAACCGTCTGCTTTAATCTCGCCTTTTCCGTCAATAGGGGCTCCCAGGGCGTCTACTACCCTTCCGATAAATCCTTCGCCTACGGGAATACCGGCTCTCTTTTCCGTACGGGCAACCTTGGTACCCTCACGGATACCGGTATCCTTGCCGAAAATGATAACGCCGATCTCATTTCTTTTAATATCCTGTACCATTCCTTTGACACCGTTTTCAAAAGTTACGATCTCGCCGTACATGGCATGGTCAATCCCGTAAACAGTTGCGATTCCATCACCAACCCAGATCACGTTTCCGACTTCCCGGACACCTGCCGCCATGTCGAAATTTTCTATTTCTTCTTTCAGAATGGAAATGATCTCTTCTGAATTGATTGAACTCAAACCGTTCACCTCCAGATCAATTTTTGTTGTAATGCGTTGATACGGCCTTTTAAGCTGTAATCAAATTCCTGGTCACGGGTTCTGATCAAGAATCCGCCTACCAGGCTTTCATCCTTTATGATTCGGATCTTGGCGTCCTGCATCTGATATTTCTTCAGAAGGAATTTTCTGATCCCTTCCAGCTGCTCCTCCGTTGGAGGCGCAACACAGTGCAGATCCGCAGTTAATATCTTATGCTGTTCGTTATAGTAATCCTGATATGCCTGAAAAATCTCGGGCAGAAGAGCGGCGTGGGCATATTTGCAGACCACGCAGAGAAAATTCTTCATTTCTTGTGGAAAAATCCTTTCCACCGCTCTTTCCTTCTCGTCAAGAGTAACCACGGGACTTTCCAGAACGCCGGACAATTCCTTTACCTCTTCCAGAATCCTGCGGGAAGCTTCCACGGCCTCCCTGGGAATAGAAAGCTCATAGAGCACTTTACCGTAATTAATGGACGTCTGTGTCATTTCCATCACCTGCTTTAGCTAAGAACTCATCATAGAGCATACGATTGCCCTTGTCGCTGCTTCCTTCCGAGAGAAGCTTTCTGGCAGCCTCTACAGCAAGTCCTGCGATCTCAGACTTGGCTCCGCGCAGCGCATTCTGTTTTTCCTGCTCTGCGGTAGCTTTTGCACGCTCGATGATCTTTGCAGCTTCTGCATTGGCTTCTTTTACCATACGCTCGCTTTCACTTTTTGCATCTGCTTTGGCTGCTTCTATGATCTGAGAAGATTCTTCCTTTGCTCCAGCCAAAGCGCCTTCATAATGCCCCTTTAATTCTTCTGCTTTTTCCTGAGCGGTTTTCGCGTTTTCCAGTTCCTGAGCGATAAGATTTTTTCTTTTCTCCAGGATCCCCAGGATCGGTCCCACAAGGAAACGCTTCATTAAAAGATAAAAAATGATCAGGTTTACAATCGTCCAGACAAGGCTCCAACCAAGACTTAACATCTTTTATTTAACCTGCCTTTCTTTGTGAATAAATAATACGATAGTGATTATAAGAATAAGATCAACAGAGCGATAACGAAACCGTAGATAGCGGTTGCCTCTGCAAGAGCACATCCTAACAGAAGAGATGTACTGATCTTGCTTGCTGCTTCAGGCTGTCTTGCTACAGCTTCCACTGCTTTGGAAGTTGCCAGACCGATACCAAAACCTGCTCCAATACCTGTTAATACTGCAATACCTGCACCAATTGCTGCTGTCATAATTCATTTCTCCTTTTCCTCATAAAAAATTGTTAATAAATTCGGATTTTTTAATCTTTACTCCATCTGTTCTTTCATAAACAGAGCTGTCAGAAAGACAAAAACATAGGTCTGAATCAGACCGTCAAAAATATCAAAATACAAACTGAACGGAATAGGCAATATTGCCGGCATCAGCATCTTCAATAATTCCATGATGACAAAAGCACCGATCACGTTTCCGAAAAGTCGCATGCACAGGGAAACGGGACGGATCGCGATCTCCATGATATTAATGGGGGTGATGATGGGCATGGGCTCCGCAAATCCCAGAAGGAATTTTTTCAGGCCTTTTTTCCGCAGTCCGGAGTAATAAATAAGCACCAGACTCATGAGGGCCAGAGCCGCCGTCACATTCAGGTCCTTCGTAGGCGGTTTAAATCCAAAGATTCCGATCAGGTTTGAAGCTCCGATATAAAGAGCTACCGAAATCAGATACGGGATATAAGGCTTTCCGTCTTTTCCGATAGTATCTGTAAAGAAATCATCAATGAAACCTATAAAAGCCTCCAGGGCAAGCTGTTTCTTTCCCGGATTTTCCACTTTCAGATTTCTCACCAGAACTATGGCCAGAATGGTAAATACAGCCATGATAATCCACGTAACTACTACAGATTCATTAACCGGTATGCCGCCTAAGATGGGAATAGTGAATACGGTTTCACAGTTCAGTTCTTCCGTAATCCTCTCAGCAATGCTGTTCGTAAGACATCCTCCCTTTCTGTATTAGTGGATTTTTGACTTTCTCCTTTCCTAAAATATTTTCTTTTTCTCATTAAACAGGTAAAAACAGCGTTATACATATAAATATGTATAAAATCATTTTTTCCCGTTTAATATTAGTTACATTACTGCGAAAAATCCTATTTGTCAATCATTCCTTTTTTTCAGTTTTGAATCTTTCAAACACA
>DWUY01000165.1 GCA_019120515.1 Candidatus Blautia avicola
CGGCGCAGGCACCTTGACACCGTGGAGGAACTGAAACGCCGGGGCTTTACCGACCCCACCATGCGGGACTGGACTTTTGAGAACGACAACGGCAGGAACCCGCAGGCCGGGATTGCCCGCCGGTATGTGGAGCATTGGGAGGATATGCGAGCCGACAATATCGGCTGCCTGTTCTGGGGCGGCGTGGGAACCGGGAAAAGTTATCGCGGCAGATGTATTCCAACGATTTATAAGCCATCTGAAATCGCAGCGATTGAAAAGGCTGTAGATAGGACTTCATCTCCTGGAAAACGAGACTATGCTATTATTCTTCTCGCTTCAAGGCTCGGAATGCGAGCCGGAGATATCGCATCACTTAAATTTAATTCGCTTGATTTTGAAAAGGAACGGATTCGTTTTATTCAGAATAAAACTGGTAACCCATCAGATTTATATATGATACCAGAGATCCAAGCTGCATTGAAAGACTATATCATATCAGAGCGCCCCGCCTCTTCGAGTGAGTTTGTTTTCTTGAAATCTTTTGCACCTTATACAGAAATATCCTATTCCGTTGTTTCTTTTACCGTAAAAAAATATATTCTCCGGTCCGGGATTGATATTTCGAGGAAGAAACATGGCCCACACAGCCTGAGATCCTCTCTTGCTACATCAATGATTAATGACGGAATATCCTATGAATCTGTGAGGCGGGTCCTTGGGCATAACAGTCCTAACGCCATTAAGCACTATGCAAAACTAGATCTTTCTATCCTTAGGAACTGTGCACTTGAATGCTCGGCTCCTTCGGGTAATCTTTTTAGATTTCTGGAAGGAGGCGGCATATGAAAAAGGTCATTTTCAATAGTTGCTTTAAAGAAGATATGCAGTCTTTTATAGAATACCGTATGGCAAACTTTGCATGGAATACGCACCGGCTTGATAATTACAGGCTTGCATCGTTTGACCGATATCTTACCGGAATATCGTACAATAAAGAAATCGTCCCGCAGATAGTAATCAATCAGTGGTTGGAAAACGCCGATGTTCCCGATGCATCAATCAACGGTTATCTGAAGACAATACGTAACTTTATGCGATACAGAGCGGACATGGGAAATCAAGTCTATTTACCGCCATTCCGTAAAGAAAAAGATTTGTATATACCTTATATATTTAGTGATAATGAACTGTCAGAGATTTTTTCTATTGCTGACGCTTATCCCATGGTAAATCCGAAAAGCAGCATTCCTTATATACATATGGAGATAGCATTCCTTCTCCGACTTTTATACTGCTGCGGCCTCAGATTGGGAGAAGCGTTGGAGTTACAGGTTTGTCATCTGGATCTTGAGAATGGGGTTATCCGTATTATAAATTCAAAAAATAAGAAACAGCGTTTAGTTCCAGTACATGATACTATTAAGAAGATGCTGATTGATTATTGTAGGGCACTAGAAATATATGGTACGGATGATTCGTTTCTATTTCCGGGAAAGGATAAACACTTATCACAGATAACCGCTGAGCGTCACTTCAAAACAATCCTAAAGAAAGCAGGGATTATTACAGGACAAGAAGAACGACATAAACGAGGACCTTGTCTCCATTGTTTAAGACACCGTTTTATGTTTTCTGCATTCAAAAAATTTGAAGCGGCTGGATATTCTGTAGATATGGCCTCTCCATATCTTTCCGTATACTGCGGTCACGAGTCACTTCTGGAAAGCGAAAAGTACATGAAATTCAGCAGTGAATTGTTTGAGAAAGAAGTGCTGAGGTTTTCTGATTTTTCAGAGCAGCTGTTCCCGGAGGTGCCCATATGAGAAAAGCAAAGACCTCATCACTTTTCCTGAAACATCTGGAGTATTATGTGAATACATACATGACAGAAGCCCGAGGACTGAGCATAAATACAGTCAGTTCTTACAAAACAACTTTTAAACTCTTGATAAAATATATGTATACAGTAAAAAATATCCCTGCAGATGAGATCACTTTTGATAACCTGGATGTAGATACACTTTCCGGTTTTATATCATGGCTTGAGACCGAGAGAAACTGCTCTGCTTCAACCAGGAACCAACGGCTGGCAGCTCTTTATTCCTTTTCTGAGTATGCGCAAAATCATGATTTCGATGCTGCATCTGCTTTCCGAAGTGCCGTCTTACGTATTCCTTCAAAAAAGGTTTTAAAGAAGAGACGTATTGGCTTTACCCGGGAGGAAGTCAAAATCCTTTTGGCACTTCCTGGATATAAAAGCGAAATAGCCCTGCGAGATACTGTCCTGTTGAGCTTAATGTATTCAACCGGGGCACGTGCCCAGGAAATATGTGATCTTAAAGTAAGATCTGTCAATTTCAGGACAACAGACACAACGATTGACATTGTTGGAAAAGGAGCAAAAGCCAGACGCGTACGCATTCCGGATCATTGCTCAGTTATGTTGAAAAAGTATATCCGACATCGTGGGATCGATGCTGATCCTGACAGGCATATTTTCTCGAGCCAGACGCATGAACATATGACAATATCATGTATCGGAGAGATTTACAAAAAGTATATACGGATTGCAAAAGAGTACAATCCTGAATTATTTAAAGAGGATAGATATTCACCGCACAGCATGAGACATACAACAGGGCAACATATGTTAGAAGCAGGTGTCCCTCTCATGGTGATTAAGGCGTTCCTCGGCCACGCCTCAGTTCAGACAACACAAATCTATGCAGAAAGTCCTCAGGCTACAGTCGATAAGCATGTCCGTGAATGGAATAAAAAGAACTTTCCTCAAACGCTCTATTCGGATAAAGTTGATCCTGAAAAGAGTAATATTCCTGATTTCTTAAAAGGCCGATAATAGGATATCATTATTCGAGAAGATTTTCAAAAAATCCTTTATATATAGGGCATTGGAGGAATCTTCTCGAATAATAATTCTTCTTTAATAACAGAACTTATTCCAGTTCTAAGATAACTTCTCCTTTACAAAAGGCTGGAGCTTGGCGGTTTTAGCTGGCCTCGTACAAAAGAAGAGGCACTGGAGATCACGCCGGAACAATATCAGGCGTTGATGAAGGGGCTGGAGATCATCTCCAGACATCCGATCCAGGAAGTGTATCCTCAGGATCTCCTGTAAAGCATTGTGCAAAACGGAGAAAATCAAAAATCTTTTCGCATTCGCCGTCCAGGACAGATTGGAAGTTATCCACAGCAGAGCCTTATTGCATTCATTCAATCATGGAGTACTTACCGGCAGCAAGCTGCCGTGTGGATAAGTACTCTGAAAAACTGAAAAAACTAGTAGTTTTTTCGGCTTTTCAGAGTGTTTATCCTATGGTGAGAATGACGAACGATCTTTTTGTGTGGTTCGCTTTTTCTTTTGTTTTGCGGTACAATAGTTCCAGCAAAACAAAGGAGCACCGGACATGTCAAAGTCAAAGATCTACTCACCAGAAGAACTGAACAGCTTCAGCAAAGAGACACTCGTAGCAGTGATCCTGTCCATGCAGGATCAGCTGAGCCAGCTGAACGCAAACATGGAGCGTCTGATCGAGCAGATCGCTGACGCCAGCAATAAACGCTATGGGCGTTCTTCTGAAAAACTGGATGTCATAGCAGGCCAGTTAGAACTGGAACTCATCTTTAACGAAGCCGAAGCCCTGACGGAAACACTCTATGTCGTTGAGCCGGCTGAAGAGGATGTGATCCAGGTCAGCCGCCGGAAAAGGAAAGGGAAACGTGAGGAAGATTTAAAGGATCTTCCAATTGAAGTGATCCCTCATACTCTTTCGGATGAAAAACTGCAGGAACTCTTCGGTCCGGATGGCTGGAAGAGGCTTCCGGATGAAGTTTATAAAAGAGTCCGTGTTCAGCCGGCTGTGTACACAGTCGAAGAGCATCATGTAGCTGTCTATGCCGGCAAGGACAATCAGACGATCGTTAAGGCAGACCGTCCGAGAGATCTGCTGCGGAACAGCATCCTGACTCCTTCTCTGGCGGCAAGTATCATGAATGCCAAGTATGTAAACGGGCTTCCTCTGTACCGGATCAGTCAGGAATTCCTGCGGAACGACATCCACATTTCCAAGCAGGTGATGGCGAACTGGATGATCCAGTGTGCGGACCGGTATCTGGGAATCCTTTATGATTATCTCCATAAAGAACTGTACCGTTTCCATGTGCTGCAGGCCGACGAAACTCCGGTCATGGTATCGAAGGATGGGCGTCCCGCAAACAGCAAGAGTTATATGTGGATCTACCGCACTGGGAAGATCTACAAAGATACGCCCATCGTCCTGTATGAATATCAGCGGACCCGAAAAGCAGACCACCCGCAAGAATTCCTGAAGGGCTTTACAGGTGTAGTTGTCTGTGACGGCTATTCCGCTTACAGGAAGCTGGACCGGGAAAATCCGGATATCACATTTGCCGGGTGCTGGACACATGCAAGGCGCTATTTCTCAGACGCTTTAAAAGCTCTTCCGAAAGCAGCACAAAAAACTGCAAAAGATACCGTTGCGTATGAAGCTGTGAAGCGGATCGGGGCCATCTATCATCTGGACAATCAGTTGGCTGCTTTGGAACCGGATGACCGAAAGAAACAGCGGCAGATCACAGTCAAACCTCTGGTGGAGGCTTTCTTTGCGTGGGTAAAAGAGATTCAATCTTCCAATCGTCTTCCCAAAGGAAAAACACTGGAAGGGATCAACTACTGTATCAATCAGGAAGAGGCACTGAAAGTGTTCCTGAATGATGGGGAAGTTCCACTTGACAACAACGTAACAGAAGGAGCGCTCCGCAGCTTCTGCCTGCATAAACATGCGTGGAAACTGATCGACAGTATCGATGGTGCGAAATCCAGCGCGATCATCTACAGCATAACGGAAACAGCAAAGGCGAATAACCTGAATCCGTTCCGTTATCTGGACCATGTACTGACAGTTCTGAAAGACCATCAGGATGATACGGATTACAGCTTTATTGAGAAACTGCTTCCATGGTCAGATCAGTTGCCGGAAATCTGCCGGAGCAAGTCAAAAACAACCAATCTGTAAACACGGCCGCCGGAAACGGCGGTCAAAAAATGAGCCAGTACTCATGGTTTACCGTGTACCTGATCTCTGCTTCATTGTCTGTCTCCAGCGAAGTCCTTTCTATGATTGTTAGGGCAACTTCCCATACTCAATGACGCAGATTCCGGCTGGTCTACGTTTTTGTTGGAAAAACAGCTCTAAGAAAAGGGATTGACAGATTGGCTACTCTTGCAAAACTAAAATTCGATCTGGATTCTTTCTAGAAGGGAGACCTCTTCCTTTTCTGTGGATCCAATAACCGGAAGATTATACGTCTTGTCTGAGAAGGAGATAGATTTTTGTTCATCTATAAATGTCTGGAAGCCGGGGCTTTCCAATTGCAAAGATCCGCAGAAAATGCCAGGAGCATTACCCCGGAACAGTACTGACTGCTAATGGTAGAATATTCCATGGATCCTTCCCTGCCCAAAGTCAAGCCCCAACATACGCTGTAGAGCTTAGCAAATATGAAGAAATTTTATCTTTATCATAGGTGTCTGGATGTGGATAACCGTTCCCATCCCATTTTTCGAAAGAGAGGACTTTTGTGGACAGGTCCCGCCTGATATTTTCCGACTGAAACTGCGGTTCTCCATGGCGGACAGCATATTTACCGTACACAAAAGGCTTTTTTTCAGAGTCTCCACCGTCAAAATGATGGGACTGTACTTATGCCTCTTTTGTCTTTTTAAACCGCATCTGTTATACTGTATCCATAAAAAGGGATGGAGACAGGCAAGCATATGGCGGTCACTTTATCTAAAGAACAGCTGGCAAAGCGGAATAGAAAACACATCCTCCATCTTCTTCTGGAAAGTATGCACAATGAGAAAGAACTGCGTAGCCAACTGGCCGTACTCACAGCAGAGCTGAAGCGATCAAACCAGCAGATGGAGCTTGCTGTCATATATACCGAATGTTTTAATGAGGCAAAGTGCAGGATCAATGGCGATCTACCGGGAGAGCCGGCCATGGAAGAGGCTGCAGTTTCTGCCCATAGGTGCAAAAAGCATGCAGGTAAACGAAAAGAGACTTAAATTTCTGCTGGAACACCAGCCAAGTGAAAATATGACCGATGAACAGTTGGCGCCTTGGAATGAAAACTCCAAGCTATCAAAAATCGCATGTAAACTATAGTGAATTACTCCAACTCGCAAAGAGTTGAGGCAATTTTACCGCAGTATTATTTGGCGGTTACTTAATATCTTTTTGTGCTCTCACATGACAAAAACACTCTCTCGGAATGTTCTTTTGCATCTCATTGTATTACAAATCTTCTCTCCTTCTATTAAGGTATACGGTATTAATGATTTACCGTATACCTTAATAGAAGGGATTATAAATAGTGTCCGGAGCCCAGACA
>DWUY01000166.1 GCA_019120515.1 Candidatus Blautia avicola
GATACCTCTCCCCAGGATCTGTGCTGCTCCTCTTTTGCCGGCACATAGATATAGCCGGCCTGGATATAGTTCTGGAGCTCTTCCACCAGTGCTTCGGGAAGAAGTGTCTTTGCGTTTATGTATTTCAAATGCAGGCCTCCTTCTTGATCTATCCAAGAGGCAAAGCCGGCATTTTTTGTGAGCGGCTGTTCTGATTACTCCATGCGAAGGCCGCTCAGGATACCGGCTTTGCATGGAGAAGGCCTTGATTTCTCTTTTTGTTGTTTCTGCACATGGATTTCATCACTCCGATTTTGCTATAAGGATCTTGCTTTACAAGAGCAGTATAGCATTACGGACCAGGTCCATCAAGCAGCAAAGGGAAGATCAGGAAAGAAAAAGATATGAAAAAGAAGAGGAAAATTACAGGAGGAAAGAAGGAAGATGTAAGCAGAAAAACAGAAAAGGAGCTGTGAAAGCTCCCTTTCTAATCGGCGATCCTTGCTTTATCCAGCGCTTTGTTGATGGCGTCCAAAAGCAGCATAGAAGTATATTTGTTTTCTTCGGAGTAGGTAATGTTTTCTGTGGATTGGGATTCACAGATCTGAGTGGAGAGGGCATCCAGGGCTGGCTCCATCAGAGGATACATGGCGGTGGTGGTCTCGCTGAGATTTTTCAGAGAGATGGAATTAATGTGGTCTTCGTCCACGGTAACCTCTACATCAAAGGTATTGTCATTTAAGGTTATGGGACTTGTGTAGATACCGGCATGATAGACGGCCTGGGCGCTGGCAGTGTCCGTCTCTTTGCCTTTTCCGAACATCATAAAGAGCAGAACAGCCAGTACAATGGCGAAGACTACGAAAATACCGGTGTAGATAACTTCTTTCATATGTAATACCACAATTTTAGTTTTTGAGCTCATGGCTGCACCTCCTGCATTTCTTTTTATAGCATATTATAGAAATAGGAAAAATATGACGGGAGTTTTGATTCTTCCTGCCGGCAGGCGATGCCGGGACGGATCCGAAGCTATGAACGGCAGATCGGGACTTTGAAAAGATCTGTACTTTTGCCACAGCCTGTGCTATCCTACAGTTACAGGAAATGGTAAGCAGAGGTATCTGTAAAACACAAAAATTGCTGTATGCAGGAAATTTAAGAAGCTATAAAGCAGAAAACAGTTCTAAAAATAATCTTAATAACAAATCCGTCCGGTTCGGACATTTTTCAACGTATATAAAAATAATCTGGGCAGAGCCATTTCTTTTGTGTATAATAATTTTACAGATACAGTTTCTGCGGGCCCGAAAGGAGGCCGTTTGAAAGAAACTAAGTGTCAGGAATCATCAAAACCCCTGGGGCAGGTAGAAGACGAGATCATGAAGACAGGAGCCCAGTTTGTCGGGGAGGAAATCCTGAAGAAAATACAAAAGAAGAAAAAGCTGAAAAGGAAAGATCTGATCCCGGTGCTGCTCAGCCCTCTTATGGGCGGAAAATCAGAGATCAAAACCAGGATACTGGAAGGAATCAAGGCAGTCAATAGAGAAGATAAGCTGATCAGCATATAAGAAGCGAAAAAAATGGAAGCTATGCTCTATGCCTTGGCAAACAAACTGCTGAGCAGAGCAGATCTGGAAAAGATAAAGGAGGAAGTCAAAATGACAATACTGGGAGAAATGCTGCGTGATGATTTTATGGAAGAGGGCAGACAGGAAACTCAGGAGCGGTACAACCGTTTGATCTTGTGTCTGGATAAAGATGGAAAGACATCTCTAATAGTGAAGGCTGCGTCAGATCCCCAGCTGCTGGAAAAATTATTCCAGGAATATGGGATTTAGCTTTCTGTGAAATAATGAACGGAGAAAAGGGGCTGCCGGGTTGGTCAGTCTCTTTTCTATATCAGTCGCCGAATGAACATAGAGGTTTCCCCGGCTCCCCGCTTTATGGTATACTAGCCGCAAGCGGCTAGTATCATCGGCGGTCGCCAAATGAGAACAAATCTCGCTTGGCTCCCCGCTTTATGGTATACTGATACAGAAAAAACTGCCTTTCAAGGCCGCGCAAAAAGAGGAAGATCATGAAATATAAATTATTGGTTTTAGATATAGACGGAACTGTGACCAATTCACAGAAACAGGTAAGTGAGAAGACAAGGGAGGCGGTGATCCGCCTTCAGGAGAAGGGAGTGCCTGTGGCCATTGCTTCAGGGCGGCCTCCCCAGGGAGTTTTCTATGTGGCCCAGGCTCTGGGGTTTCAGAACTATGGAAGCTATATCCTGCCTTTTAACGGGGCACGGATCCTGAATTTCAAGACAAAGGAATGTGTTTTTGAACGGACCCTGCCTTTAAGCCTTCCGTCCAGGCTGTGGAGAGACGCGCTGGAAAACCATATCGGTATCATTACCTACCGGGGAGATGTGATCTATTCCGGGACAGAGCCGGATCAATATATGGCCATTGAATCCAGGATCAATCAGATCCCCATTGAATACCGGAAGGACTTTGGCACCTTTGTGGACTTTCCGGTAAATAAATGCCTGCTGACGGGAGAGGGGCAGGATCTGGAAGCCCTGGAGCCTGTGATGGCCAGGAAGTATTGCCATGAGGCCCAGGTGTTCCGTTCAGAGCCTTATTTTTTGGAGATCACTCCGAAAAATGTGGACAAGGCATATTCTCTCCGGCATCTTCTGGATATTCTGGGGATTTCCAGAGAGGAGATGGTCTGCTGCGGAGACGGATTTAACGACGTGTCCATGATCCAGTTTGCAGGGCTGGGAGTAGCTATGGCAAATGCTCAGGAGAAAGTAAAGGATGTAGCGGATTATATTACAGTAAATGACAACGATCATGACGGGATAGCAGAAGTGATCGAAAAGTTTTTTTAGGAGCAGAAGGGAAGAGGAAAATGGCATTACAGTTTATTTTCGGACCTTCCGGTTCGGGAAAATCTTATTATATTTATAATAAGATCATACAGGAATCTATGGAGAATCCGGACAGACAGTATCTGGTGCTGGTGCCGGAGCAGTTTACCATGCAGACTCAGAAGGAACTGGTCATGCTCCATCCCAGGAAAGGGATCATGAATATTGACGTTCTCAGCTTTGAACGTCTGGCTTTCCGGGTGATGGAGGAGACCGGGGCTTTTTCCCAGGAACTGCTGGAAGAGACGGGAAAAAGTATGGTCCTGCGGAAAGTAGCGCAGGAGAAAAAGGGTGAACTGAAGCTCCTGGGGGCGAAAATGAATAAACAGGGCTATGTGTCCCAGTTAAAATCCATGGTTTCAGAGCTTCGCCAGTACGAGATAGGAGCGGAGGATCTGGACAGACTTTTGGAAAATGTAAAGGAAAAGCCAGAGCTTTTTTACAAACTGAAAGATATCCAGACTTTGTATAAAGGCTTTTTTGATTATCTGGAAGGGAAATTTATTACCCAGGAGGAGGTTCTGGATGTTCTGGCCCAGAGGGCGGAGCAGTCGGAAAAATTAAGAGACAGTACAGTGGTTCTGGACGGCTACACTGGATTTACCCCTATTCAGATCCAGGTGCTGGAAAAACTTCTGAAGCTCTGCCGGCAGGTATATATCCCTCTGACTGTAGGAAGAGGGGAAGATCCCTACCGCTTGGGAAGCCCCTATGGACTTTTTTATCTTACCCGGCAGACTGTGCATAAATTATGTAAACTTGCAGAGGAGACGAAAATCTCCTGGAACGAGACCTGGATCCCGGGAAAAGGAGAACAATACCGGGGCAGATTTCAGGAGAACGGGGCGCTGGATCATCTGGAGAGAAATATTTTCAGGAAGAAGGGCAGACCTTACGGAGGCAGGGAAAAGGCGGTTTTTATCCGGGAGGCTTTAAATCCTCAGGAGGAAATGGAGGAGACAGCCTGCCGGATCCGGCATATGGTACGGAAAAAAGGTTACCGTTTTGGAGACTTTGCCCTGGTTACCGGGGATATGGAAGTCTATGCCCCGGCTGCCAGAAGGGCTTTTGAAAAATATCAGATCCCATGCTTTATAGATGAGAAACATTCTCTTTTTATGAATCCCTTTGTGGAATATATACGCAGCGCTGTGGATATGGTGGCGGAGGGCTTTACTTATGAAAGTGTATTCCGTTTTCTCCGCTGCGGACTGACAGATATCACAGAAGAAGAGACGGACAGGCTGGAAAATTATGTGATTGCCATGGGGATCCGGGGCCTTGCCCGGTGGGATCAGGAATGGGTCCGGTCCTATCGTGGAGAAGATCCGGAAGAATGTGTAAAACTAAACCCGGTAAGACAGAAGCTTGTGGATATGTGGCGGCCTTTTGCGGAAAGGCTGAAGGATTCTCAGGGTACTGTTAAAACCTGCTGTCAGGCTTTGTACAAATTTATCTGTGAAAATCATATTGAAAAGAAACTGAAGATTTATGAGGAAGGATTTGCTGCCAGAGGAGATATGGCCCTGGCCAAAGAATACAGCCAGATCTACCGGATCGTTATGGACCTTCTGGACAAGCTGGTGGAAGTGCTGGGGGAGGAGCAGGTCCGGCCGGGAGCCTTTAAGGAGATTCTGGAAGCGGGGCTTTCCGAGGCAAAGGTCGGCGTGATCCCTCCTGCCGCAGACCAGGTCCTGGTGGGAGATATGGAAAGGACCAGGCTGAAAGACATTAAGGTCCTTTTTTTTGCGGGCGTCAATGAAGGAAAGATTCCAAAAGAAAAGAACGCAAGCAAGATCCTTTCCGATCTGAACCGGGAAGAACTGGAAGGACCTCTGGAAAAAATGGGTCTGGCCCTGGCGCCTACGGCAAGAGAAGAGCTTTATACCCAGAAATTTTATCTCTATCTGAACCTTACAAAACCCAGCCGGGAAGTTTATCTTACCTACAGCCGCCTAAATGGCAGCGGAGATATGCTCTCCCCCTCCTATCTGGTCAACCAGGTAGAAAAGCTCTTTCCTAAGGCCAGAGAGCTGGAAGAAGTTCCTCTGTATACAGAAAGTCCCCAGGGAGCTGTGGAGCAGGTAGCCCGGGAACTGGGAGGCAGACAGGAGAAAACCAAAGTTTTCCAGGAATTGTATACCTGGCTTCTGAAAGAAAAAGAGTGGAAGCCCTGGGCGGACCGGCTGGTGGAGACTGCTTATTATGTCAACCCGCAGGACGCCATTGGAAAAGCGGCGGCACAGGTTCTTTACGGTACAGAACTGGAGAACAGCGCTACCCGGCTGGAGCAGTTTGCCCGGTGCGCCTGTTCCCATTTCCTGTCTTACGGTCTGGTCCTTCGGGATCGGGTACGGTATCAGTTTACCATGGCGGATCTGGGAACCCTGCTTCATAACAGTCTGGATCTTTTTGCCAGAAAGCTTCGGGAACAGGGACTTCTCTGGATCCAGCTGGAGGACGGAGAGAGGGACCGGCTGGCGGAAGCCTGTGTGGATCAGGTGGTGGCCCAGGCAGGAGAGACAGTGCTCCTTTCCTCTGCCAGAAATGCCTATACGGTAAAGCGGGCGAAAAGAATGGTAAAGAGGACAGTGTGGGCCCTTCAGTTCCAGCTTCGTCAGGGACGGTTCCTGCCGGCTCTTACAGAGTGGGCTTTTGGTCCTTGGGATAATATTTCCAGTCTGGATCTGCAGATTTCTTCGGAAGAAATCCTCCACCTTACAGGAAGGATCGACCGGATCGATCTGTGCCGGGAAGAGGGGAAAGTCTATGTAAAGGTCATTGATTACAAATCAGGAAATACCCAGCTGGATCCGGTAAAGATGTACTATGGCCTTCAGCTTCAGCTGGCCCTGTATCTAAATGCGGCAGTGGAACTGGAACAGCGGCGTTTTCCAAAAGAGAA
>DWUY01000167.1 GCA_019120515.1 Candidatus Blautia avicola
TGATTTTATACTCTGAAGTATCCATCTCAGGCTGCTGTGGCTGTTTCTCTTTCCTGGCTCTGTCTGAATATCTTTCCGAAGATCCATCTTACCAGGGGACCTGCATAGAAGATCTGCCAGCACAGGGCCATTGGGAAATTCCGCACAGAAATCTGAAGCGAGTTGGCGATCAGATCAGCGTTTACTCCCTGAAAAAGCACAGTTGCGATAAAGCTCATGATAGGGCACATGAAACATACGGTAAGGGCAGATATCACCAGGATCACTGCTATCGGTCTGTCCTTTCCGGGTGTCACAATACGGAAAGCCAGTCCGGGAACGATCCGCCCTACTACGAACAGTTCCAGGATAAAACCTGCGATCACCATGATGGGGAATTCATGAAAAGCCAGAAGAAAAATCTGGTTGCTCATACCTCCCTTGTCAAAGGCAATATTATATACCACCATGGCATAAACCATTACCATCACCATTAAGATTGTAAAAATCACTTCCTGAAATTTAGTTTTTGGCATTTTTACTCCTCCTTTTGCGGAACAAAAAAGGCAGTGAGTTATACTCCTGTAAAAGCGGCGTCGGCAGATTTCTCTGCCATGCCATTATAACTTTCGCTGCGATTACAGTTCTATAATCTCACTACCATTTTCATCTGATCCAATATTTAATTTCCTGTGCTATTCTACCAGAAAATTTTTTTCTATGTAAGTAGGAATTTTAATTTCAGCGGTTTAGCTGAAAAGTTCCCGTCTCCGCCCCTGAGCCTGTTGGAGTGCCATACAGATTCTGCCCTCAAATCCGGAATTCTCACAGCAATCCGGCGATAGTGGAGGCCACTTTGTCGCTTCCTATAATGGTAATATTGTTCATAATGATCAGGTCCTGGATGTTCTTCTCCTTTACATAATCTACCACATTTACATTGGCATAGCGGAAATCCACCACATAAACCGTCTCATAGTGATCCACCAGGAAAGGCACAAAACAGTTGCCGTAAGATTCTTTCAGTACCAGACAGGAAGAACCATCCTGGATCTCCGGATTCTCTATAATACTTAAAGGTTTGTCTCCACCAATATAGCAGTAATATCCGGAACTTTCATCCCAGGTACTCACATCTTCAATAATGTTCCACTGGTATTCTGTGCCGTCTGTATCCCAGTAAGTCATGTCATTAGTTCCCATAGGAACGTAGGCTTCCACCGTATCCGGATTTTCCGCCATATCCTGATTCTTCAGTTCTGTATAAAAGGTCCCCAGGAAAGGAGAGAACGTCATAGTGTCAAACTCAGAAAGCTCATGAGGTTCGATCCCCTTTTCCTCACAGAAATTCCGGTATACATAATAGGCGCCAAGCTGAGTCCAGTGGTGATCCGTGCGGAAATACAGATACTCGTCATTATGCTCCCTGAGAGTCTCAATGGTTTTCACAGGTTTGACGCCTTCGTAGAGACTGTGATAGTAAGAAATGGCCTGGGCCTGATCAGAGCCTCCCAGACTTTCCAGTTCCTTTTCTGAGAGCATAGCTCCTGAATTATTAGGCACCAGAATCGAGTATACCTCCGCCTGGCCTTCCAGCTTCTTAGCTGCCTGGTTCAAAGCCTGCGCGTATGTTTCCGCCGCACTCTGGCTGTAATAATAAACACTGTAGGCAGCTCCGTCCTTTACATACAGCCCCTGCTGGATCTGATTCTGGATCTCTGCCTCCATCTCTCTGCTGTCTGGAGCGCTTACCGGCTCTTTCTCTTCCTCTGTACCTGTATCCTCATTCTGGACAGCTTCTTCTGTCTTCGGCTCATCTTCTGTATCTGCTTTCGCTGTCTCCGTAGGGATTTCATCTCCCTGCTGATGGCCTCCTACCATCATAGTGGAAGTGGTAACTCCATAAGCAGACTTCAAGGTCTGATCCGCGGCTATCAGCCTGTCCCGCATAGGGTAGGTATCCGAGTACCACAGAGAAACCTCTGAGAAAAAAGAGCCGTCCCAAAAAGAGCTCAGCGTCAGCTTCGGAAATTTCGTCAATTCTCTTTTTTCCACGGTAGACGTAGCCGGCCGAAAGAAAAACAGCAGTCCTACAATCCCCCCTAAAAGCATCAGTCCCGCAAAGATCCGGACACTTAAATTCCTGAATCTCATGATTATTTTTTTCTGCTTTTTTGTATATTTTCTCTTCATATGTATTCCCTCATCTCATCATTGGCCTGATCATTAAAACTGGAAATATAAAAATGGGTTGTAGCTGGCTCCTATCAAGGAAAGGACAGACAGGATCAGTAAAAACGGCGGAGTGAGCATTTCCAGTACGTTAAAAACCATAAAGGCTGCCTCATTGGTCTTTCCTGTGTCAAAGAGGAACTTTCGGATATTTTTTCCAAGGGAGGTAACTCCTATCACTGCAAAGATCAGGAAAAAAATATTTCCCATAAATACAGTAGAAGCTTCCAGTCCTGCAAAGCCTGAAGTACCGATCCCAAAAAGTCCCAGGAGTACGGTTCCCAGTTCTCCCAAATCTTCAAAACGGAAGATCACCCATCCGAAGAATACGACTAACAAAGTATAAACATGATTCCAGCCTTTTGGAATCCTACCCTGGATAACAAAACGTTCAAGAAGGAGAAAAATCAGGTAATAGATCCCCCAGAAAATATAATTCCAGCTTGCCCCGTGCCACATTCCTGTAAGGAACCACACCACAGACATATTTCTCACGATCTTCCATTTATCGCAGCGGCTTCCTCCCAGAGGGATATAAACATAGTCCCTGAAAAATGTACTAAGAGAGATATGCCACCTTCTCCAGAAATCCTGGACCGATCTGGCCATGTAAGGATAGTTGAAATTTTCCAGATAGTGAAATCCCACCATACGTCCCATACCAATAGCCATATCTGAATAAGCTGAAAAGTCCAGATAGATCTGCAGCATATAGAACAGCATCCCCAGCCACAGACCCAGTGTAGACTGGGCAGACAAAGCTTCCACACCTGAAGGAAGCAGGGTATCCGCCGCTGACGCACAGGAATTGGCCAGGATCGCCTTCTTTGCAAGGCCCACGCAAAAACGCCGGACGCCCACATAAACGTCTGTCCTTGATACCTTTCTTACGTCAATCTCTTCTGCCACTGTCTCGTACCGGACAATAGGGCCGGCAATACATTGATGAAAAAGGCTGGAATATAAAAGCAGCTTCCAGAACTTCGGCTGGGCATGGACCTCTCCTCTGTATACATCGATCACATAGGATAAAAGCTGAAAAGTATAAAAAGAGATACCGATAGGAAGGACTATGTTGGGAATACTTTCCGGGAAACCGGTAAGCGCCTGCAGGTTGCCAAGAAGAAATACCGCATATTTAAAAATCCCCAGAAGTCCAAGCATGAGAACACATTCCAGGATCATATACATCTTCCGTATCTTCTGGCTCTCCCCCTCCTGTATCCGGATACCGCAGAACCAGCTGATAAAGGTTTCTCCCACCAGCAGGATCAAAAATCTCGGCCCGCCCCAGGCATAAAAGATAAGCGAAAAAATAAGGAGAACCTGATTTTTATACTTTTTGTCAACCAAAAAGTATACCACCAGGTTCAATACTAAAAATACAAAAACAAACAGTAAACTTGAAAATACCATATCTTTTTCTTTTCTCCCCTGTTACTTATTCGGATCTGCCTGCCATTCCGACAGAATCCGATATTAAGAACAGTATATCTCAGAGAGTACCTTTTCTGCAAGATATTGTCATTTTTGGTAGATATTTCTGCAAAATCTGTATTTTATCAAAAATTCCCGCCAGAATTCTCAGGCAAAAGACATTTTATATAAACTGCTGTAAATCCCGTCCTTTTTCATCAGTTCCTCATGCGTTCCCTCTTCTGCAATCCCCTCTTCTGTCAGGACAAGGATCCGCTGAGCTTTTCGTATGGTCGAAAGACGATGGGCGATAACAAAGGTTGTACGGTTCTTTGCCAGTTCCTCCAGAGACTTCTGGACGATCTTCTCGCTTTCATTATCCAGAGCCGAAGTTGCCTCATCAAAGATCAGGATCGGCGGATTCTTTAAAAAGACTCTTGCGATAGAAAGCCTCTGTTTCTGGCCTCCGGAAAGTTTCACGCCTCTCTGGCCGATATCGGTATCATATCCATTCTCCAGTTCCATGATAAATTCATGGGCATTAGCAGCTTTCGCTGCCCGGATAACTTCTTTGTCTGAGGCTTCCGGTTTTCCGTAGCGGATATTTTCCATAACCGTTCCTGCAAAAAGATATACATCCTGCTGCACAATCCCGATATGATTCCGCAGACTTTGAAGCTTCAGGTTCCGGATATCTTCCCCGTCTAAAAGCACTCGCCCTTCGGTAACATCATAAAATCTGGGGATCAGACTGCATAGAGTAGTTTTTCCCGCTCCCGAGCTTCCCACCAAAGCCACATATTCTCCGGCCTTTACCCGGAGATTCACATGGCTTAAGACTTTCTCCTTATTTCCTTCATAGGCAAAAGACACATTTTCAAAATCAATCTCGCCTTTTACATCTGTAAGTTCTTTTGCGTCTTTCCGGTCTTTGATATCCGGAGCTACCGCCATGATCTCCAGGAAACGGGAGTATCCGCTGTATCCGTTCTGAAACTGCTCAGTAAAACTGATCAGCTTTTTCACCGGATCAGTAAGATTATTGATATATAGAAGAGCGGTCACAAGATCTTCCACCGGCATCTCTCCTCTGGTAAGGAAAAAGGCTCCCGCCAGCAGAACAGCAATGGTGATCAGGGTGGTAAAGGCTCCCATTCCGGAGTTATAGCCGCCCATATATTTGTAACTCAGCTTCTTGGAATCCACAAATCGCTCGTTTCCCTTCCGGAATTTCTCCATCTCCTGCTTCTCATTGGCAAAAGACTTTACCACCCGGATCCCGGAAAGGCTGTCCTCGATCTGGGTATTGATATCTGCGATCCTGGCCCGGTTTTCTCTGAAGGCAGTTTTCATCTTCTTATTAAAAACAACTGCATAGATGATCAAAAAGGGGACGAAAAGAAAAGCTGCCAAGGCCAGTCTTACATTTACCAGCATAAGAATGATAAAAGCACCCAGAAATTTGATAATAGAGATCACCAGGTCCTCGGGACCATGATGAAGGAGCTCACTGATATCAAAGAGATCTGACGTTATCCTGGACAGCAGATGTCCCACCTTCTGATTGTCATAAAAAGCAAAAGACAGTTTCTGATAGTGGCCGAAAATCTCATTGCGCATATCCCGCTCGATACTGGCCCCCATAATGTGCCCATAATAAGCAATATAAAAATTACAAAACGCCTCCACCAGCACCAGCAGGATCATAAAAATCCCCAATTTTACGATCATGCCGGTAGCCATTTCCACAGGCAGATTTACAATGTGACTGGTGATATACCGGACAATGAGCGGGATTACCAGCGTAATGGCCGCCCCCAGTATGGCGAAAAACATATCCGAAAAAAACAGCCCTTTATAAGGCTTATAATATCCGGCAAGGTTCTTTAGTGTTTTCAGCATCTTTCTTCTCCTTCTGTAAATAGTTTTCATCTAGTGTACTGCTGCGATCTTGCTGCACCATTGGTCAAAATATGATCCTATCAATATATCAGTATACTTACCGCAATTTCCCTTTGCAATGGATATTTTCTATTTTATACAGGAAAACTGTCCCGCAGGCACAGAAAGCCAAATCCAGTCTCCGGATTTGGATAAATTCCCCCTGAAAGCCGCCTTGCCCCTCTTCTTAAATAAGCCTTTACTTTCTCCCCATACAGGTATGGATCCTGCCCCCTGACGATCCCCCACTCCATAAGCAGCGCCGCCGCTCCGGTAACAAATGGCGCCGCAAAGGAAGTTCCGGTCTTGTTTCCATATCCTCCTCCCGGCACAGTAGTAAGGATATCTACCCCGGGAGCCGCCAGATCCGGCTTGATCTGTCTGGTCACTCTGGTATAGCCCCTTCCAGAAAACTCCGCATAGGAAAGCAGCCGGGAATTGTAAGCTCCCACGGAAATAATCTTTCCTGCGGTAGATGGTATGGTAAGGGTCGTATCCGGTGTGGGAAATGGAAATTTCGTATCCTCGTTTAGAACACCTCCCCCCGGAAGCCACAGATCAAAGTTTCCCTCTACGATCTTTTGAGGAAGCAGAAGGATCCTCCAGGTTCCGCTGTCCACATACCGGCCTCTGGGAATCCATTCTATATAGATTTCCTGAGAAATACTGTATGGGCCAGGCTCTCCGTAGTAGATCAGAATTTCCGTGTTTCCCACCAAAAATCTCTGAGGCCCCAGCACTTCCTGAAAAGGCCCTACCCGGCTTCCATCCGGATGGATCAGGGCTATCTCCACCTGATCTATATACTGCTTCCATAATTGGACATTGACCCCTGTCTCATATTCTCCTATATTCAGCTGTACGGAGGTCTCCCGGCTATTTTCCAGGATCCCTGAAGTATGAAGAGCTTCCCCTCCTTCATTTCCTGTTCCCACACAGATCACATTTCTTCCCACATCCGAAACACTGTCCAGGTAAGCTTCGATCAGCGACTCTCCGCTGTGAGATCCGTAATTATTGCCAAAACTTAAGTTCAGAGCAAGCGGCATTTTCAACTGCAGTCCCTGACGGATCAGATAATCGATCCCCTGGATCAGCTCCGTAGTCCTTGGGAAGCCCCCTTGTCTGGGGATCCCCAGCTTCACTGCCATCAGTGTGCTTTCATAGGCCACGCCCCGGTTAATGCCGCCGGAGGCTCTCCCGTTCCCCCCTGCAATCCCCATAACGCCGGTTCCATGTCCGCTTGTATCGCGGCTGGGCAGCGTTTTGCCGGATATAGTCTCTTCTTCTCCCAAAAGAATCCTGTCAAGATCCTCTTTGGTAAATTCTGTTCCCATCCGATAGCCTGCGGGAGGATTTCCCGGCAGACTCTGGTCCCAGAACCGGAGGATCCTGGTACTGCCGTCCGGATTCCGGAAATCCGGATGTGTATAATCAATCCCTGAATCCACACATGCCACCAGGACCCCTTTCCCTGTAAGGGGAAATCCCAAAGGAGAAAACTCGCTTTGCACCGTATTCATACAGGAGGCGCTCCTTCCCTGACTGACTGCAAAGAAAAGGCTTTTCGGCTTTTCTACATATTCAATCTCTTCCAGGTCCGCCAGCGTGTCGATCTGACTTTCCGGTACGGTGAGTATGGCAAATCCATTTAAGAGTTCTACGATACCTGCATTTTCTCCCAGAATCCTTCTCAGATCTCCAGAGTATTTTACAAGCACCTCCCAGGTACTGTCTTCTTCGTCATATCCCACATTGAGCTGCAAAGATTTTTCTCTTTCCAAAGGAGTAGTCTCAAGAGCCAGATTCAGCAGATTATCTACTTTTTGATCCTGCATAATCTCCCTGCCTTTCACTTTACTATACTGTCCGCTGTTTATCCTATGAAATTAGATCCCATAAAATGATAGGATAGAGAGATGTCCGCTCGTGCAAGCAGGTTGGCCGCTTGCCGGGTGTATCGCCGCCAGCTCATGGCCGCGCCCTTCGCTGTCCGTTACCCGGCAAATGTCCGCTCGTGCGAGCACGGCGGCCGCTTGCCGGGTGTATCGCACAAAAAACAGACAGTCACATCGGACTGTCTGTTTTATAGCAATGGAAGCCTGCGGAGAAGAACTTCCAATATGCCCTCTATTTTATTTTTCTTTAGAAATCAGATGATAAGGCAGAGCCACAAATACAATGGCGCCTATCATGTTTCCTATGGTAGCCAGAAGAATGTTGTATATGTACTGACCGATACCTACATAGCCATTTACCAGAGCCACGCCGATGATACTCATATTGGCAACGCTGTGCTCAAATCCGCATACCATGAAGACGAAGATACACCAGAAGATCATGATCAGTTTTCCGGATTCTGTTTTCAGTTTGGTTGCGCACCATACAGCAAGACAGACCAGAATATTACAGAGGATCGCTCTTGCCAGCAGAGGGATCGGAGCATATCCGACCTTGCCTGCTGCAACGCTTCCGAAATATGCGGCTGTATCACCGCTGGGGATTCCTGTTATCTGGAAGATCGCCACGCAGATCACAGAACCTACCAGGTTTCCGATCCAGCATACTACCCACAGCTTTATGGTATCTGCCCAGCTTACCGCTTTTCTGAATGACGCGGAAGACATTACAAAGTTGTTTCCTGTAAACAGTTCAGCTCCGGCCATGACAACCAGGCTCAATGCTGAGGCAAAAGCAAATGCCTGTGCAGGTTTTGTCCAGGAAGCGGCATCCCCTGCATTAATAACAGCACCCAGAGTAAAAGCTACAAAACTGCCGAAAGAAATAAACATACCGGCAACCATTGCCGCAACAAAATATCCAAGAGGATTATTCTTCAGAAAGTTGATCTTTCCGACTCCTCCATTGACAACTGCCTTAAATTCATCTTTAAACATATGTAATTCGCTCCCTTCAAGCTGTCCTTTATAAAATGGGACTGCCGCACTAAACAGTTTTTGTTTAATACGGCAGTACTCCACTTATGAAAGAGAATATCTCCCTATGGCTGATTTAGAACAGACCGGAAATCTTTCCTGTCTCGTCAACATCAATTCTCTCAGCAGCAGGTACCTTCGGCAGACCAGGCATAGTCATGATCTCACCGGTAAGTGCTACGATAAATCCTGCTCCGGCAGAAATCTTCAGATTTCTTACCGTAACTTCAAAGTCTGTAGGAGCTCCCAGTTTTGTCTGGTCATCTGTTAAGCTGTACTGCGTCTTGGCAACACAGATCGGGCAGTTTCCATAGCCCAGCTTTTCCAGCTGCTGTGCCTGTTTCTGAGCTGTGGCAGTCAGAACTACGCCTTTACCGCCATATACTTTCTGTACGATCTGGTTCAGC
>DWUY01000168.1 GCA_019120515.1 Candidatus Blautia avicola
GTGGCTGCTTTTTATGGGAATTTCCCTGTATATCTTTCGCGGGGAGTTAGAAGGGGGAAAAGAAAACCCCTGGCTGTATGCCATGATCCTATACCCGGCTGTACTTATGGGAATGACGGCAGTGGCGATTATGCTGCCTGCAAAACTGGGACCGGATTATCTGAGAGCCGGGATCGGAGCCCTGCTGTTTGCGGTTTCTGATTTAATGGTGGGAAAAGGATTTTTCCATAAGCTGTCAAAACCAATGAGTGTGCTGGCGCTGAGCCTGTATTATGCAGGGATATTTTGCATATCGCTGATCACCTGGATATAGGGAGGGAGATTATGGAGGAACAAAGGATTTACGGAGAAATATATGAAAGCCCTGTAGGAGCTCTGACAATTCTGGCTGGAGAAAAAGGTATCCAGGCAATAAAATTTGGGGAAGACGAGAAAGTAAAATCCACAGGAAAGGCCAGTGAGATGACCAGACGGGCAGTGAAAGAACTGGAAGAATATTTTCAGGGGAAGCGAAAAGAATTTACCCTACCCTGTGTGCCGGAAGGAACAGATTTCCAGAAAAGAGTATGGGAGGCACTCACCCGGATCCCTTATGGAGTAACCCGGACCTATAAGGAGATCGCTGTAGAGATAGGAAATTCCAGAGCAAGCAGGGCAGTGGGAATGGCGAATCATAAAAATCCTGTTCCCATTATCATTCCCTGCCACAGAGTGATCGGTTCTGACGGGAGGCTGACAGGGTATGCCGGGGGACTGGGAGTGAAGGAGTTCCTCCTGAATCTGGAAAGGGAAAACTGTGATGAAAATTGAGAGAATAGAACAGAAAGACAAATTTTGGAGAAAGGTAATAGACTATGCTGAGCACTGCTCCTGGCAGGGCGGGAAATACCTGGCAGAAGACATGGAGAAAAATTTCTCTGACTGGGAGTGCGTGTTCGCAGCAGTAGAAAAGGGGAAAATCGCAGGGTACTGTGCGGTTTTAAAAAGAGACTGTATCAATGATGTACCTTATACGCCATATATCGGCTATGTATTTGTAGAAGAAGACTTCCGGGGAAAAAGACTGAGCCGGGAATTGCTTCAAAATGCGGAAAGTTATCTGAAAGAACAAGGTTTTCCGGCGGTTTATATTGTCAGCCATTTTGATGGTTTCTATGAAAAGTATGGGTATGAACATATTGATACAAAGCCGGCTTACTGGGGAGAGATGCAGAAGATCTACAGACATGGCCTTACATAGAGAATATTTTCAGTCTATAAGAAAAATTGAATACTTCTGAATTAGCACATATGGGAAAGAGAGCGGAAAAGAGCCTGCCTGTTTACAGATAGAGGACAGAGGCTGATTTCCGCTCTTTTTATTTTTTGGAATAAACAGTATATAACACTTGACAACAGTTAACTGCTGTTATATACTGTTTACAACGAAGGAGGAACCGTACATGAAGATAATCATAAACAATTCTCTGATGATCCCGATCTATGAACAGATCGTGGACCAGATTAAAACCCTTATCCGGAAAGGGGAGTTAAAGGAGAATGATAATCTGCCTTCTGTACGCGCCCTGGCCAGGGAGCTGAAGATCAGCGCCCTGACCGTGAAAAAGGCCTATGACGATCTGGAAGCCGAAGGCTTTACCGTTACTGTTCACGGCAAAGGAACCTATGTGGCGGCCACCAATACAGAACGGCTTTTGGAGGAGCAGAAGAAGGAAGTAGAGGCAGATCTGGAAAAAGCCATCCAGAAGGCCAGACGCTGCGGGATCAGCGATAAGGATTTAAAAGACATATTTGAGTTATTGTTGGAGGGGTGATTATGTTAAAAATCGATCATTTAAGAAAGAACTATGGAAGTTTTGCTCTGGATTGTTCCCTGGAGGTGCAGCCAGGCTGTATCACAGGTCTCATAGGACAGAATGGGGCAGGAAAAAGCACCACTTTTAAGGCAGTCCTGGGGCTGATCTCTACAGATGGCGGCAGTATCCGGATTTTTGGAAAAGACCTGAAGGATTTTTCAGCAGAAGACAAACAGAAATTGGGAGTTGTCCTTTCTGACTCCGGGTTCAGCGGGTATCTGACTATCGAAGATATCATTCCTGTTATGGAAAGCCTCTATTCCGGGTTTGACAAAGCCTTTTTCAAAGAACAGGTGAAGCGGTTTCAGCTTCCCCAAAAGAAACGTCTGAAAGATTTTTCTACAGGAATGAAGGCAAAGCTGAAAGTTCTGGCAGCAATTTCCCATAATGCAAAACTGCTGATCTTGGATGAGCCTACTGCCGGTCTGGACGTGGTAGCCAGAGATGAACTCATGGAAATGCTCCGGGAATTTATGGAGAGAGACGAGGAGCGGTCTATCCTTATAAGCTCTCACATTTCCAGCGACCTGGAAACCTTGTGTGATGACCTTTATATGATCCATGAGGGAAAGATTATCCTCCATGAAGACACAGATGTACTTCTCAGCGATTACGGACTTTTGAAAGTGGACAGAGACCAGTATGCGGGGCTGGACAAAAACTATATCCTGCGGAAAAAGGAAGAACCTTATGGATATAGCTGCCTGACAAACCAGAAACAATATTACCTGGAGAATTACCCGGGTATCGCCATTGAAAAAGGAAATATTGATGAAGTGATAACTATGATGATAAGAGGTGAAAGATTATGAAAGGATTATTGATAAAAGATTTTCGGTTAATGAAGGTACAGAAAAACTTTTTCGCTTTGATCATGGTCATTGGGATCGGAATGGCTCTGTTTTCAAAAAACACATCCTATACTATTGGATTTGTATCCTTTATATTCTCTTTGTTTTCGGTAAGTACCATCAGCTATGATGAACTGGACAATGGAAACGCCTTTTTGTTTTCCCTTCCCATCGCCAGAAAGACCTACGCCGTTGAAAAATACTGTTTTGGACTGACTATGGGCCTGGGAGCCTGGCTGGCAGTATCTGTTCTGGCAACGGCTGCCGGAGTGGTCAGAGGCCAGGGGCCTGTCAGTGAACTGGTCATAACTGCTTTTATTGTTCTGCCCCTTGTATTATTTATGATGGCGGTGATGATACCTGTCATGCTGAAATTTGGCGCTGAGAAAGGGAGGATTGCTGTGATCATTTGCTTTGCTGTGGTCTATTTGACCATAGCCCTGCTTGCACAGAGTGTAGAGCAGTGGGGAAAAGACTTTTTACCTCTTCTGGATTCCCTTCCCGAGATAGGGATCGGGGCTTTCCTGATGATCCTGATTGCCGGCACTGTTTTAATTTTACTTTTGTCTGTAAGGATCAGTATCGGAATTATAAAGAAAAAAGAATTTTAAGGGGAAAACAGGTATGAAAAATTCAGGAAGATGTCCCAAGTGCGGTTCGATGGATATTGTCCGTGTTCCCGATAATCCCCGCCGTTATACCAGCGGCAATAATATTTATACAACATCAATGACCTTGATAGGGAAGATTCCGGTTATCCGCTATGTCTGCTGCCGCTGCGGCTATGTAGAGAACTGGGTGGAGAAGGCAGGGGAACTGGATACTATTAAAAGAAGTTTTGGATAAAGGGAAAGTATAGGAATTTTGGAAGTGAGAACTATCAAGAAGCAAAATTTACGGTTAAAAAATGGTTTTTACAATTTGAACCGTAGTTTTAAGCAGGGTAAAACGGTTAAATATTGGAATTTTGAATGATAACCGTATAGTCCCGGAAAATCCCCAAGTTTAGTGATGGTTTAAAGAAAAATAGGGGACAAAAAGAAAATATTATATAGTATGTAAGAATGAATAGAAAAAGAGATTTTGATGGAGTTGTCGCATTAGTCATATGTCAGGAATATTTATACATTTTATGTGAATTTGTCGAGCATAGCTTTGAGACCATAGGCTCAAAGCGGCACAGACTGAGCAATAAAATGTATAAATATTCTCGATTTTGATTAATGCGACAGCTCCTTTTATGAAGAGTATCATTCCACCTGTTCTATCCCGGAAATATCCGGTTCGATCATCAGGGAATAGTTGGTGTAGTAGACCACAAATCCCGGTTTGGCGCCGTTGGGTTTCTTTACATGTTTTTTCTGGATATAGTCGATCTCTACCTTGGGAGCTGTCCTGCCGCTGGAGTAATAGGCGGCCAGCCTTCCGGCTTCCTCAAAGGTCCGGTCGGGGAGCTCCTCATTGTTGCTTTTTACGATCACATGGGATCCGGCCATTTTCTTGGCGTGGAACCACCAGTCATTTCCTGTGGCGAATTTAAAGGTCAGTTCGTCGTTCTGATAATTGTTTTTTCCTACATAGATATGGTAGCCATCGCTGGAAATATAGTGAAGAGGCTTGGATTTTGCCATGGCTTTTTTCTTATTTCCCGAGTAGTGTTTTTTGATATAGCCGTATTCTGTCAGCTCATCTTTGATCTGGGAAAGGTCATTTTCCTGCAGGGCGATATCCAGGGCTGTGCCGATGGATTCCAGGTGCTGGATTTCTTCCTGAGTATCCTTTAACTGTTCTTCCAGAGCCTGGGCAGTGCGCTTCAGCTTATTATACCGGTCAAAGTATTTCTTGGCGTTTTCCTGAGGTGTCATGGTCGGATCCAGAGGGATGGTGATCTCCTCATTGGTATAATAGTTCAGAGCCTGAAAGGATTTGCACCCTTCTTCCAGGTTGTATCCGTAGGTGTTGATCAGTTCTCCGTAGACTTTGTACTTGTCCATTTTCTGTGTATCTTTCATCTGCTTGGACTGGAGATCCAGTTTTTTCCGGTTTCTTTCCAGAGCGGTCTGGACGATCCGGCGAAGGTCTGAGGACTTCTGACGGATCCGGGTGATCTGGTCTTTCTGGGCATAATACTGTTCCAGCACCTGGGACATGGAAGAAAAATTCTTCACAGGAGCGTTTCCGTATTTTGTCAGGGGAAGAGCTGCATATTCCACAGGTTCTTCCTTCTCATTATAAACAATATTGGGCTGGAAATTTCCCTCCTGCACATCTTCCATAACTCTCTGGAAAGTATGGAAAAGATGCTCTTTCGCCGGGCCCTCCAGAGACTTGGCCGGCTGGCTGCCGTCTAAGGAAGCACGGAAGCAGATCTCCTCGGCAATACAGGGGCTGATCCCTGTAAGAGAAGTATAGAGGGCTTTGGCCAGAGTAGTGGGTTTTTCACATACAAAGGAGAAAAATTCTTCTTCCGACACGGTAAGAGGATTGTACTTTTCCTGGGTCTTGGGAAGAAAGTAGTCTCTCCCCGGAAGGACTTCCCGGACGGAACTTACATTTCCGGAGATATGTTTGATACTGTCCAGGATCATCCGTTCTTCGTTTAAGAAGATAATATTACTGTGTTTGCCCATGATCTCCACCACCAGAGTCTTGTAGCAGATATCCCCCAGCTCGTTGAGATGTTCGATCCGAAACTCGATGGCCCGTTCCATGTCCGGCTGGATTACAGAGACGATCTTTCCGCTGCCGATATGTTTCCGCAGAAGCATACAGAAGTTAGGGGCGGTAAGGGGACTGATTTTATTTTTATCTGTAAAATAGATCAGCGGGAGAGAAGCGCTGGCGGAGATCAGCAGACGGTACTGGGTCTTATTGTTTTTTATGGTGATCAGCAGCTCGTCGGCCTCCGGCTGGGCAATCTTATTGATCTTTCCTCCCACGATGGTATCTTGAAATTCTTTTACCATATTTGCGATGGTGATTCCATCAAATGCCATATTCTTTGCACTCCTTTATTCCTGCGGACAATGAGCCAAGGGGCATGCCTGCATGACCATTTGGCGACTGCCGCAAGGGTTTTGACTAATCACTTAGGACTATCTTTTTTATATTAGCATAATTTTCTGTAAGAAGCAAAAAAATGTTTGACGGGCAGAAGGGGTTGTCTTATAATGACTATGTATGTTTATGCCCTTTGGCAAATATTAGACACAGAAAAGAGTTTTACATGATTAAAAGTATGACCGGCTTTGGAAGAGCCGAGCTAGTTGACGAAGAAAAAAAGATCACGGTGGAGATGAAATCAGTGAATCACCGTTATCTGGATATTAATATGCGGATGCCTAAGAAGCTCAGCTTTTTTGAGGCGGCTATCCGTAATCTTCTGAAGGAGTATATCCAGAGAGGAAAAGTGGATCTTTTTATTACCTATGAAGACTACACCCAGGCCAGAGTTTCGGTAAAGTACAACCGGGAGATCGCCCGGCAGTATCTGACTTATATTCAGGAAATGGGCAGTGAGTTCGGACTGGATACAGAGATCACAGCAGCGTCCCTGTCTAAGTATCCTGAGGTATTTACCATGGAAGAACAGACGCCGGATGAGAAAGAACTCTGGACAGCTCTGGAGGAAGTGATCCGCAGGGCGGCCGGACAGTTTGTAGAGAGCAGGACCCAGGAAGGCGCTCATCTAAGACAGGATATCCTGGAAAAACTGAAGACTATGGACAAAAAGGTGGATCTGGTGGAACACAGATCTCCTGAGATCCTGCGGGAATACCGGGAGAAGCTGGAAGGCAAAGTGAAAGAACTTCTGGCAGATAGCCAGATCGAAGAGAGCCGGATCGCAGCAGAGGTGATCCTTTTTGCCGATAAGATCTGTACGGATGAGGAAACGGTAAGATTAAAGAGCCATATCCACCGTATGGAAGAAGTCCTTCATGAAAATGAAGGAGTGGGACGAAAGCTGGATTTTATTGCCCAGGAAATGAACCGGGAGGCAAATACCATCCTTTCTAAGGCCAATGATCTGGAGACCTCCAATCTGGCTATTGATCTGAAAACAGAGATCGAGAAAGTCCGGGAACAGATTCAGAATATTGAATAAAGGCAGGCATGTCTATGGCAAAATTATTAAATATCGGATTTGGAAATGTAGTAAACATGGATAAGATCGTGGCGGTGGTCAGTCCCGACGCAGCTCCTATCAAACGTCTGGTACAGGCGGCCAAAGAGGCGGGGAAAGCAGTAGATGCTACCCAGGGAAGGAAGACCAAGGCGGTTCTTATTACGGAAAGCGATATGGTAGTTCTCTCCGCTCTCCAGCCGGAGACCATATCCAAAAGGTTTGGCTCATTTCCGGAGAATGAAACAAGAGGGGAATATGATGGCTGAAAAAGGAATTTTAGTTGTGGTTTCCGGTTTCTCAGGAGCCGGAAAAGGTACGCTGATCAAGAGATTAATGGAAAAGTATGACAATTATGCCCTTTCTATCTCTGCTACTACCAGAGCTCCCAGACCGGGAGAAGAAAACGGCCGGGAATACTTTTTCCATACCAAAAAAGAATTTGAGGAGCTGATCCTTCAGGACGCCCTGATCGAGTATGCCCAATATGTAGAAAATTATTACGGGACTCCCAAAGCTTATGTGGAAAAGCAGCTGAACAAAGGAAAAGATGTGATCCTGGAGATCGAGATCCAGGGCGCCTTAAAAGTAAAGGAAAAGCGTCCGGACACTTTGCTGCTTTTTGTGACGCCGCCTTGTGCAGAGGAACTGAAAAGACGCCTTGTTGGAAGAGGAACAGAAACTATGGAGGTGATCGATTCCAGGCTTGCCAGAGCTTTTGAAGAGGCGAAAGGCATGCCGGAATATGATTATATCCTGGTCAATGACCAGCTGGAGGAATGTGTGGACCGTATGCACGGGATCATCCAGAGCCAGCATGACAGAGCAGAGAACTGTCAGGAGTTTATTGAAAAGATAACTGAGGAAATTGCTGTATTTCAGAAAGGAGAATAAATATGATACATCCATCTTACACAGAACTTATGGAGGCTATTAACGAAGGTTCTCAGATGGAGGACCAGCCATTAGTAACCAGCCGTTATTCCGTAGTCCTTGCTACAAGCAAGAGAGCAAGACAGCTGATCGCAGGAAGAGAACCTATGGTTCCTTCCGCAGGGAAAAAACCTTTGTCTATTGCGGTAGAAGAGATCTACAAAGGGAAAGTCCATATCCTGCCGGAAGATCCTCAGGCAGAAGAGGAAGAAAACTAAAAAGATAAAAATCATGTACAGGGACTGCTGACAGCTTCTTGCCGGCGGTCCTTTGTGCTAATCCAAGGAGGTTTCATGAGAAAGGTACTGTTTATTTCTCTTGGCTGTGATAAAAATCTGGCAGACTCGGAAGAAATGCTGGGAACGCTGGTAGAAAATGGCTATGAGATCACCAATGATGAAAGTGAGGCGGAGGCTATTGTTATCAATACCTGCGCTTTTATCCATGACGCAAAAGAGGAAAGCGTCAACAGCATTCTGGAAATGGCCCAGTATAAGGAAACTGGAAAATTAAAAGCCCTGCTGGTCACAGGATGTCTGGCCCAGCGCTATCAGAAAGAAATCATAAAAGAGATTCCTGAGGTAGACGCAGTTCTGGGAACCGGAAGCTGGGATGAACTGATCCAGGCTCTGGATAAGGCCTTTGAAGGTGAAAAATATCTGGATTTCCAGAGTATCGACCGGGTTCCTCAGGCAGAGGGAAAACGAGTGATCACCACAGGGGGCTATTACGATTATCTGAAGATTGCGGAAGGCTGTGACAAATGCTGTACGTATTGTATCATTCCCAAACTCAGAGGAAAATATCGGAGCATTCCCATGGAAAAACTGGTGGCCCAGGCAGAATATCTGGCTTCCCAGGGGGTGCGGGAACTGATCGTGGTGGCCCAGGAAACGACTGTCTATGGAAAGGACCTTTACGGAGAAAAATCTCTCCACATCCTGCTTCGGAAACTTTGCCGGATACCGGGGATCCAGTGGATCCGTATCCTTTACTGTTATCCGGAGGAAATTTATCCGGAACTGATCCAGACCATGAAAGAAGAAAGAAAGATCTGCCATTATCTGGACCTTCCTATCCAGCACTGTAATGACAGGATCTTAAAAAGAATGGGAAGAAGGACTACGAAAGCAGAACTGATCCAGATCGTGGAGACTTTAAGAAAAGAGATCCCGGATATTATCCTCAGGACTACGCTGATCACCGGGTTCCCGGGAGAAACCCAGAAAGAGCATGAAGAACTGATGGAGTTTATCGATACTATGGAATTTGACCGTCTGGGAGTTTTCACTTACTCAGCAGAGGAGGACACTCCTGCGGCTAAAATGCCGGATCAGATCGAGGAAGAGGAGAAGCAGCGGCGCCAGGCAGAGCTGATGGAACTTCAGCAGGAGATTTCCATTGATAAGGGAAACGCCAGGATCGGCAGTGAAGTAGAGGTTATGGTAGAAGGAAAAGTAGCTGATGAGAACGCTTACGTGGCCAGAACCTATGGAGACGCGCCGGGAGTGGACGGTTATCTGTTTATCAATACGGACACCCAGCTGATGTCCGGAGATTTTGCCATGGTCCATGTGACCGGGGCCCTGGAATATGATTTGATAGGAGAGTTGAAAGATGAATACACCGAATAAACTGACAATCGCAAGGGTGATCATGATCCCCTTTTTTGTAGCCTTTTTAATGTATGATATCACAGGAGCAGCAGATAAATGGATCGCGCTGGTGATCTTTGTAGCGGCCAGCCTTACCGATACTTTAGACGGATACCTGGCCAGAAAATATAATCTGGTAACGAATTTCGGAAAGTTTATGGATCCCTTGGCGGACAAACTCCTGGTGTGTTCCGCTTTGATCTGCTTTACCGCCATGGATAAGCTGGCAGCCTGGATCACCATCGTGATCATTGCCAGAGAGTTTATCATCAGCGGATTCCGCCTTGTAGCAGCAGATAACGGTATTGTGATCGCTGCCAGCTACTGGGGAAAATTCAAGACGGTATCTCAGATGATCCTGATCATCCTGATGATCATGGATATCCAGAATCCGGTCTTCCAGACCCTGATCACAGTATTTATTGTGATCGCTGTGGCCCTGACCATTATTTCTCTGGTAGACTATATTGTAAAGAATAAAAAAGTGCTGAGCATGCAGGACTGAGAAAGAAGGAAAACAGATGACAGCAGAATTGATCTGTGTGGGAACAGAACTGCTTTTAGGAAATATTGTGAATACTAACGGCGCCTATATTGCCCAGAAATGTGCAGATCTGGGCCTGTCTATGTATTACCAAAGCGTAGTGGGAGACAATATGCGCCGGCTGTGCAAATGTTTCCGGGCGGCTATGAAACGGTCGGACGTGGTGATCCTCTGCGGCGGACTGGGGCCTACCCAGGATGACCTTACCAAAGAGGCGGTAGCCAAAGTCCTGAAGCGGGAACTGGTAGAGGATAAAAAAAGCCGGAAGCATATTGAAAAGTTTATGAAACAGTACCTGAGGAACACCCCGGGAAAGACCATTACCCAGAATAACTGGAAACAGGCTCTGATACCTGAGGGGGGCATTGCCGTAGAAAATGATAATGGAACGGCCCCAGGTATCATTGTGGAAGAAGGAGAGAAAGCAGCGATCCTTCTTCCGGGCCCTCCGGGAGAACTGATCCCTATGTTTGAAAGCAAAATTTATCCTTATCTTCATAAAAGACAGCCGGAGATCATTTCCTCCAGAACCCTGAAAATCTGCGGCATAGGAGAGAGCCAGGCGGAAACAGATATCCGGGATCTGATCCAGAAGCAGAAAAATCCTACAGTGGCCACTTATGCAAAACCGGGGGAAGTCCATATCCGTCTTACAGCCAGGGCTGTTGATGAGGAAGAAGCACAAAAGCTGATAGAGCCTGTGGCCATTGAGCTGAGGCATCGTTTTGGAGAAGCCCTTTATACAGAAAGGGAAGAAATGACTCTGGAAGGAGCAGTAGTGGAGCTTCTGAAGGAGCGGGGCCTTACGGTGACTACAGTGGAATCCTGTACGGGAGGCGCCCTCTCCGCCAGGATCGTAGATGTGCCGGGAGCCTCAGAGGTGTTGAAACAGGGCTTTGTCACCTATTCCAATAAAGCAAAGAGAAAACTGGTCAAGGTAAAGAAGAGCACCTTAAAAGAGCAGGGGGCTGTCAGCCGGAAATGCGCAAAAGAAATGGCGGAAGGAGGAGCTGCAGCGGCAGGTGCAGACGGGGCTCTGTCTGTTACCGGATTTGCAGGTCCCCAGGGTGGAACAGACCGGTATCCGGTAGGAACGGTCTTTATCGGCTGCTGTTTTAAAGGAAAAACAAGGGTAAAAGAATGTCATTTTAACGGCGACCGAAGCAGCGTCAGAGAGCAGGCGGTAGTCAATGCCCTTGTGCTGCTCCGGCAATGTATTCTGGAGGAAAGCCCCGCCGATATCAGGAAAACATCTTCATCATCTGAATGATCTTATCCATACGGGCGGTTTCTTCCGGGGATTTTCCGGCTTTCAGGACCTGGATGATAGCGTCCATCTCTTCCCTGGAAAAGCGGGTACCCTTTGCCCGGCTCTGGGAGGCTGCTGCCATAAGAAGGGGAAGAAGTTCCTGAGGATTTTTTCCCGCGCCCTGCTGGGCAAAAGAATTTAACATAGCCAGTTTGGCCGGATCCAGTCCGGCCAGGCTGGGGTCTTTAGTCCAGGAAGTATTTTCCTGGTCTTTTTTTTGTTTACCGGATCCATTTGAAGGGTTATCCATGGATATCTGCCTCCTTTTCCACCGGTTCCTGGGGGACGGGTTTCTGACTGAACTCAAACATCTGAAGCATAGTCAGAGTCTGGATCATGTTGTCAAGCTGCTCTTTGGTCCGGCCGTGGCAGACGCTGCTGCAGGCGGAGAGCATTTCCAGAGGTTTATTTTTTTCTCTGGACTGGGCGCAGATCTGAGCGGAGCCGGCAGCAGGTCTGAAGAACCGGAGTGTATTTTTTAACTCCAGAAATTTTGCAAAGACAGAGATAAAAGACTGTCCCTGAGGAGGCAGGTAGGGCAGAGCCGCCTTCAGCATTTCTATAGAATCTTCACTTACCATTTCGTCAAGAAGAGATTGATTATTCATAGACTTCTCTTTTTTGCATTTTGCTCCATTATATGCGGAAAAAGAAAAGTGTATGCCCAATATCCATCAGCTATCGGGTGCTTCCCCAAAGCCATTGGATATCTGGGAACAATAAATGTAAAATAAAGCCTAAAATAATGGCTGCTATTAAAATAAGGCCGGCATAACAAAAGATTTTTGCAATTGACCGTTTTCCCATTTGGAAATGGTTTGTCTTGAAACCTGAAGCTCCATTCCTAATTCTTCTTGGGATAATCCTCTCATTTTTCTGATAGAAATAAGTTTTTCATTAAACTTCATTTATTAAAAATCCTCCTTATGTTTGTTTGCCTTAGCAAGCAACTGTATGAAGTATATATTTTTCGGATTTTATTAGCAAGCAAGAAGTGTTGGCAATTTGTCAACCTGCTATAACATCTCGAAATTTACGGGTGTTTTAGCCGTATTTTATGTCACATGACCTTTTCACTATAGAAATCATAAGATATAGGGAAAGGAGTCTTGTGTTATGAAAAGAGACAGAACAAAACTGGTGGAGGAAGGCAACACCATTTATGAGATAGATCTGGACTGTATGGAAAGAAAGGAGATGGAACGGGAGAAAGCAGGGAAAAGGCAGAGGGAAAACCAGTGCAGGGACTCCCGGGAGAAACAGTAGAAGGCGCCTTTTGACAGGGCGCCTGCTGCTGCAGCTATGAAAAACTCTCCGGCTTTTGGGTTTTTGGAGCCTAGCCGGGGAGTTTTTGTCTTGAAATACCAATCTGGCTGTGCTATCATAAAAAACAATGACTGCTTATGAACAGAATATCGGCAGCATCTGGGAGGGAAAAACCGTGAAGAAATACGGAGTAAATGAATTAAGAAGAATGTTTTTAGAGTTTTTTGAGAGCAAGGGACATCTGGCGATGAAAAGCTTTTCCCTGGTTCCTCACAATGATAAAAGTCTCCTTTTGATCAATTCCGGTATGGCGCCTTTAAAGCCATACTTTACCGGGGCTGAGATCCCGCCGAGACGGAGAGTGACCACCTGTCAGAAATGTATCCGTACAGGAGATATTGAAAATGTAGGAAAGACTGCCCGCCACGGTACTTTCTTTGAAATGCTGGGAAACTTTTCTTTTGGCGATTATTTTAAACATGAAGCCATTGCCTGGTCCTGGGAATTCCTCACTGAGGTAGTAGGACTGGATCCGGACAGACTGTATCCGTCCGTATATTTGGATGATGACGAGGCTTTTGAGATCTGGAATAAGGAGATCGGTATTCCTGCTGACAGGATCTATCGTTTCGGAAAAGAAGATAATTTCTGGGAACACGGCGCAGGTCCCTGCGGTCCATGTTCAGAGATCTACTATGATAGAGGAGAAAAATACGGCTGCGGCAAACCGGACTGTACGGTAGGCTGCGACTGCGACCGGTACATGGAGATCTGGAACAATGTATTTAGCCAGTTTAATAATGACGGAGAAGGTCATTATACAGAACTGATCCAGAAAAATATTGATACAGGTATGGGACTGGAGCGTCTGGCTTCTGTAGTTCAGGATGTAGATTCTATCTTTGATGTAGATACTCTCTGCGCTCTGAGAAATAAAGTGTGCGAGCTGGCTCATACCGAGTATAAGAAAGACGAAGAAAAGGACGTTTCTATCCGTCTGATCACAGACCATATCCGTTCTGCTACCTTTATGATCTCTGACGGTATCATGCCTACCAATGAAGGAAGAGGCTATGTGCTCCGCCGACTGATCCGCCGGGCTGCCCGCCACGGACGTCTTCTGGGCATTCAGGGGAAGTTCCTGGCAGAACTGAGCGCTACGGTGATCGAAGGATCCAAAGACGGATATCCGGAACTGGAAGAGAAGAAGAGCTTTATCTTCCAGGTTCTTACCAAGGAAGAAGAACAGTTTAATAAAACCATCGACCAGGGGCTCCATATCCTGGGAGAGATGGAAGAGGCCATGGAAAAAGAAGGAAAGAAAGAGCTGTCAGGAGATGACGCCTTTAAACTTTATGATACCTATGGATTCCCTCTGGATCTGACAAAGGAGATCCTGGAGGAGAAGGGATATACAGTAGACGAAGAAGGCTTTAAGAAATCTATGGACGTTCAGAGAGAAACTGCCAGAAAAGCCAGAGAAGTGACTAACTATATGGGGGCTGACGCTACAGTATATGACCAGATTGATCCATCCATTACCACAGAGTTTGTAGGATACGACCACCTGGTATGGGATTCCAAGGTAACGGTCATGACTACCCAGGAAGAAGTGACGGAAGCTCTCACAGAAGACCAGAGAGGAACCATATTTGTAGAACAGACGCCTTTCTATGCTACCATGGGCGGCCAGGAAGGAGATAAAGGTGTTATTACTATCGGGGATTCCGAATTCAAAGTGGAAGATACCATTCACCTGAGAGGCGGAAAGGTAGGCCATGTAGGTGTCCTTACAAAAGGCATGATCAAAGTGGGAGATGTGGTGACCCTTCATGTGGACGAGGCAGGAAGAGCAGACTGCTGCAAGAACCACAGCGCTACCCATCTGCTTCAGAAAGCCTTAAAGACAGTCCTTGGTTCTCATGTAGAGCAGAAGGGTTCTCTGGTAACACCGGACAGACTCCGCTTTGACTTTGCTCATTTCCAGGCTATGACGCCGGAAGAACTGGCACAGACAGAAGCCCTGGTAAATAAGGAGATCCAGGCTAATCTGCCTGTACGGACAGATATCATGACTATTGACGAGGCGAAGAAAACCGGTGCAATGGCTCTGTTTGGAGAAAAGTATGGAGAAAAGGTCCGTGTAGTATCTATGGGAGATTTCTCTAAGGAACTGTGCGGAGGTACTCATGTGCCAAATACCGGAGTGATCACTACCTTTAAGATCGTATCAGAAAGCGGGATCGCCGCAGGTGTACGCCGTATCGAAGCTCTTACCGGAGATAGTGTATTCGCTTATTATAAAGACATCGAGAAACGCCAGGGAGAGATCGCAGCTATGCTGAAGACCACCCCGGCTGAGATCGAAGAGAAGATCGCCCACCTTCAGGCAGAAGTAAAAGCTCTCCACAGTGAAAACGAATCTCTGAAGGCCAAGATGGCTCAGGATGCTGTGGGAGATGTAATGAGCCAGGTACAGGAGATCAAAGGCGTGAAACTCCTGGCAACAGCTCTTGAAGACGTGGATATGAACGGACTGAGAGATCTGGGCGATCAGTTAAAGGAAAAACTGGGCGAAGGCGTTGTTGTTCTTGCCAGTGTCAACAGCGGAAAAGTAAACCTTCTCGCCATGGTTACAGACCAGGCGCAGAAAGCCGGCGCTCATGCAGGAAACCTGATCAAAGGAATTGCGGCCATCGTAGGCGGAGGCGGCGGCGGACGCCCGAATATGGCTCAGGCCGGAGGCAAGAATCCGGAAAAAGTACCGGAAGCATTAAAGGCAGCAGGGGATATTTTGGCGGACCAGATAAAATAATGCAGGTTTTTAAGAAAAATTAATCCAAACCAGTTGACGTATGACAAAAATCTGCTATAATGGTTTGTGTGCAAAAAAATACCCAGACAGTTGTATTATGCACAATTTACAGCTGGAGGGAGGTTAGGTGTGAGACTATGTCAAACGTAATCGTAAAAGAGAACGAGACTTTGGATAGCGCTTTACGTCGTTTCAAGCGTAGCTGTGCTAAGGCCGGCATTCAGCAGGAAATCCGTAAAAGAGAGCATTACGAGAAACCTAGTGTTCGTCGTAAGAAAAAATCTGAAGCAGCTAGAAAACGTAAATATAATTAATGTGCAGTAAAAGCCTCTGGAGGATACCAGAGGCTTTCTTACTTCGAAGTAAATGTTAAGGACAGTTTATGAAAAAGTTAATTGATATCGTATCCAGCAGGATTTTTCTTACCGCAGTGGCGGTCCTTCTTCAGCTTGCCTGGATTTTTGCCGTGCTTTGGGGGATGGGCGCTTTTTCCGGACATCTGATGAATCTGATCAGTGTCCTCAGCCTGATCCTGGTGCTGTGGATCGTGAATAAGAAGATCAATCCTTCCTATAAGCTGGCCTGGACGATCCTGATCCTGGCGGTGCCGGTTTTTGGAGTGATCATTTATCTTCTGTTCGGTCAGTCCAGAGTAGCCAGAAAGATGACCCAGGATTCCAAGATGGTGCTGAAAAAGATCGCCAATTACTTTAAAGAGGATAAACAGACCAGAGAAGATCTGGATAGTACAGATCTGGGAGCTTCCATACAGTCTGCCTATATTCGGGATTATGCAGGTTTTCCGGTCCATAAAAACACTTCTACCAGGTATTATGCCGTGGGAGACGACATGTTTATCGATATGCTGGAAGATCTGAAAAAAGCAGAGCATTATATTTTCCTGGAATATTTTATTATCCGGGAAGGCCGGATGTGGGGGGCTATTCTGGAGGTGCTGGAGGAAAAAGTAAAACAGGGGGTGGACGTCCGCCTGATCTATGATGATATGGGCTGTGTAAATACCCTGCCTGCTAAATACTATAAGAAACTTCAGGCCAAAGGGATTAAATGCGCAGCCTTTAATCCGGTAAGGCCTATCCTGAATATTGTGCTGAACAACCGGGATCACCGGAAGATTCTGGTGATTGACGGGCATACGGGATATACGGGAGGCCTGAATCTGGCAGATGAGTATATCAATGAGCTGGAGCGGTTTGGCCACTGGAAGGATACGGGGGTACGCCTTTACGGCCAAGGCGTGTGGAATCTGACAGTGATGTTCCTCCAGATGTGGTCGGTGATCACCAGGACCCAGGTCCAGTTTCCGACTTACGGCCCTTATATTTATCACACAGAGGAATTTGAGAATGACGGTTTTGTCCAGCCTTACGGAGATTCTCCTCTGGACGGGGAAGTCGTGGGTGAAAATGTATATCTGAATATGATCAATCAGGCAAAGAAATATGTATATATTTCCACTCCTTACCTGATTATAGATAATGAGATGATGACGGCCTTATGTCTGGCTTCCAAGAAAGGAGTAGACGTAAGGATCATCACCCCGGGAATACCGGATAAAAAAATGGTGTTCCTGCTGACCCAGTCCTATTATGAACAGCTGATCAGCGCAGGAGTGAGGATCTATGAATATACTCCCGGTTTTATCCATGCCAAAAATTTTGTCTGCGACGACGAGTTTGCCGTGGTGGGGACCATCAATCTGGACTACCGGAGCCTTTATCTGCATTTTGAGTGCGGCGTGTGGATGTATCAGTGCCAGGCCGTAAGCCAGGTGAAAGAGGACATGCTCAGAACATTTGAGATCAGCGAGGAAATTCCTCTGGACTGGTGCCTGAAGCAGAATGTACTCCGCAGGGCGGGACAGAGTATCCTCCGTCTTTTTGCTCCGATGCTTTAAAAAATTGCATATTTTTGATCTGTTCTGCTTACAATAGTTTAAGAGGATTTTTGGAGCGGATATATGACAGGCAGAGCAGCGGGATTTATCATGGCAGGGATTCTTATGATCTCTGCCATATTTGCAGGAGGAGCAGTTTCTGTAAAAGCTGAAGGTGAGGAACTGATCACTTCCCCTCACGGAGTCCTTATGGAGGCTTTCACAGGACAGATCATTTACGAAAAAGATATGGACGCCCGGGTAAAACCGGCCAGCATCACCAAGATCATGACCCTTCTTCTGATCTTTGACGAGCTGGAAAAGGGAACGCTACATATGGAAGACCAGGTGGTCACCAGTGCCTACGCAAAATCTATGGGAGGATCCCAGGTTTTTCTGGAAGAGGGAGAAAAGCAGAGCGTAGAGACCATGATCAAATGTATCGTCATTGCATCGGGAAATGATGCCAGCGTAGCCATGGCGGAATATATTGCAGGAAGCGAAGGCGAGTTTGTAAGACGTATGAATGAAAGGGCTGCGGGCCTTGGCATGGAAAATACCCATTTTGAGGACTGCTGCGGACTGACAGAATCGGATAACCATTATACCAGCGCCCATGATGTGGCCATCATGTCCAGGGAACTGGTGACCAGATACCCTAAGGTCCTGGAGTATTCCTCTGTGTGGATGGAAAATATCACCCATGAGACGGACAAAGGCGCCTCGGAGTTTGGCCTGACCAATACCAATAAACTGATCCGCAGCTATGATGGCTGTGTGGGACTGAAAACAGGAAGTACCAGCGTGGCAAAATACTGTGTCAGCGCTGTAGCTCAGAGAAACGGGATCACTTTGATCAGTGTGGTCATGACTGCCCCGGATTATAAGGTGCGCTTTGCAGATGCGGCGGCTATGCTCAATCTGGGATTTGGAAGCTGTCAGCTCTATACAGACAGCGAGCCGGCAAAACTGCCGGATATCCCGGTGAAAGGCGGGGTAAAGGATCAGGTTTCCTGTTCTTACAAGGAGGAGTTCCGGTATCTGGATACTGCCGGGACTTCTCTTGAAAATATAGAAAAGAAGATCCTCCTGCCGGAATCTGTCCAGGCGCCAGTGGCTAAAGGAGACAAGGCGGGAAGCGCAGAATATTATCTGAACGGGGAAAAGATCGGCAGTGCGGATCTGATCTTTGACGAAAGCTGCCGGGAGGCAGGGTATCTGGACTGTCTGAAGAAGGTATGGGGAATCTTTTTATAATATAGGGGATTTTTACAAAATCTCTCTTGCAGGTGCAATCCTTTTATACTATAATGAGCAGGCTGTAGATCAGGCGGAGGCAACGCCTGAAAAAAGACGGCAATGAATACAGGAGTTTTGACAAAAGGAGAAGAAATGGCCAGAAGAGAGATACAGACAGATATGACGGCAGGAAGTCCGTTCAGGATCATTTTGAATTTTACCATACCGATTTTTATCGGAAATGTTTTTCAGCAGTTTTATAATATGGCAGATACCATTATCGTAGGAAAATTTGTGGGAACAGGAGCCCTGGCCGCAGTGGGGAGCGTAGGGACCATTGTTTTTCTGATCATCGGTTTCCTTCAGGGACTGACCGCAGGGTTTTCTGTACTGACTGCCCAGCGCTTCGGGGCGGGAGATATGAAAAATATGCGGAAATCTGTGGGAACGGCCTGTGTGTTATCGGTGATCATCACGGTGATCATGACCGCAGGCAGTATGCTGGGCATGAAGAGGCTGCTGGAGTTTATGAATACTCCGGCGGATATTTTCGCCGACGCTTATGCTTATATTATGATCATCTGCGGAGGGATCGCAGCCACAGTTCTTTACAATCTTCTTTCCGGGATCCTCCGGGCTCTGGGAGACAGTAAGACGCCTTTATACTTTCTGATCCTGTCTGCTCTTTTAAATGTGGGGCTGGATCTGTTTTTTATCATTGTGTTCCATATGGGAGTGGCAGGGGCCGCCTATGCTACGGTGATCTCCCAGGGAGTATCCGGTATAGGGTGTCTTTTCTATATCGTGAAAAAAGTGCCTTTACTGAAAATGCAGGCAGAGGATTTCCGTCCGGAAGGATACCTGGTGAAAATAGAGATGGCGGTGGGAATTCCCATGGCTCTTCAGTATTCCATCACAGCTATCGGGACTATGATGGTCCAGTCTTCCCTGAACCTGCTGGGCTCTCTGTCTGTGGCGGCATTTACTGCGGCTAACAAGATCGAGTCCGTGGTCACCCAGGCTTATGTGGCACTGGGAACCACCATGGCAACCTACTGTGCCCAGAACATAGGGGCGGGAGATGTAAAACGGATACGCCGGGGATTTAAAAGCGCTACCATCATGGGAAGCGTCTACGGCGTGATCCTGGCAGTTCCTATGATGACTGTGGGAAAATATCTGGTATATCTTTTTGTTTCCGACAATGTGGGAGATATTATCGGTCAGGTGGATATTTATCTGAAATGTGTGGGACTTTTCCTGATCCCTCTGACAGTGGTCAATGTTTACCGGAACGGGATCCAGGGCATGGGCTACGGACTTCTGCCTATGATGGCAGGCGTTGCTGAGCTTCTGGGAAGAGGAGGAGTCGCTATCTGGGCTTCCTGGAAGAGAAGTTATGTAGGGGCCTGTATGGCCAGCCCGGCAGCCTGGATCCTGGCAGGGGGTCTGCTGCTGGCAATGTATTTCTGGATCATGAAGAAACAAATCCGATATCTGGAAAGGTAAAGAATAAGGAGCTTTCGCATTAATCAAATTCGAGAATATTTATACATTTTCTTGCTCAGTCTGCGCAGTTTTGAGCCTGGAGTCTCAAAGCTGTGCCTGACAAATTCGCGTAAAATATATAAATATTCCTGATATATGTTAATGCAAAAGCTTCTTTTCTTTTTTGGGAAAATGCAGTAAGATATAAGAAAATTTGTGAGGTAAAAGTGTGAAGAAATTTGTTACGACAAAATATCAGATAGAGTCGGAGAAGATCAATACCCCTTTTACTGTGGTGATGATCAGCGACCTGCATAACGTGGTCTTCGGAGAAAAGAACCGGAGGCTTTTAGAAGAGATCCGCAGGGTCAAACCAGACCTTCTGGCAGTGGCGGGAGATCTGGTCCTGGGAAAACCGGGGGCTTCTCTGAAAGAACCGGAGGAATTCTTACGGGAAGGGCTGAAGATCGCCCCGGTTTTTTATGCCCCGGGAAATCACGAACAGAGAATGAAACTTTTTCCCGAGACTTACGGGAGGGCTTATCTGGGTTATGAAAAAAGGATCCAGAAGATAGGGGTCAAGTTTCTGAGAAACCGGACAGAGACCATCCGGATAAAGGATCAGGAGATCGCGGTCACCGGTCTGGAACTGCCTTATGAGTATTACCTGAAGAGAAAACAGAAAAAACTGGAAAAAAAGGAGCTTACAAGGCTTCTTGGAAAACCCAGAAAGGACTGCTTTCAGATCCTTCTGGCCCATACCCCTAAATATGGGAAAACCTATCTGGAATGGGGAGGCGATCTGATCTTTTCCGGCCATTATCACGGAGGTATGGTGAGGATGCCTTTCCTTGGCGGAGTGATCAGCCCGGATCTGAGACTTTTTCCCAGATTCTGCCAGGGAGAATTTACCCGGGAAGACCGGCATCTGATCGTAGGCGCCGGACTGGGAGAACATACCATACCTCTTAGGATCTTTAATCCCAGAGAACTGGTGGCAGTATCCTGTCTGCCTAAAAAAGACCAGAAGAAAGGAACGACAAAATGAGCAGAGAAAGTTTAAAAGCAATCGGAGACAATATAGAAAAGGTGATCGTTGGGAAGAGGGAGGCCGTTGACCTGATCCTGACTGCTATGGTAGTTCAGGGACATGTTCTTCTGGAAGATGTGCCGGGAACGGGAAAGACCAAGCTGGCCAAAGCCCTGGCAAGATCTGTGGAAGGAAAGTTTTCCAGGATCCAGTTTACCCCGGACCTGCTGCCCTCTGATGTTACAGGACTGAATTATTATAACCAGAAAGAAGGGGAGTTCCGCTTTAAACCGGGACCGGTGTTCTGCCATGTGCTGCTGGCAGATGAGATCAACCGGGCGGCTCCCAGGACGCAGTCCAGCCTTCTGGAATGTATGGAGGAAAAACAAGTGACAACGGAAGGCGAGACCAGAAAGCTGGAGGCCCCTTTTTTTGTTATCGCTACCCAGAATCCCATAGAAAACGCAGGGACTTTTCCTCTTCCGGAAGCCCAGATGGACCGTTTTCTCATGCGTCTGTCTCTGGGGATGCCAAACCGGGAGGAAGAGCTTCAGATCCTGGACCGTTTTGAAAGGGATGATCCCCTGGACGATCTGGAGGCGGTGACTTCTGTGGAAGAACTGAGGAAGGATCAGGAGGCCTATAAGGGCACCTATGTACACCCGGAACTGAAAGGGTATATCACAGACATCTGCGAAAGGACAAGAAATACAGGTGAGATCCTGGGAGGGGTCAGTCCCAGGGGGACCATTGCCCTTTATCAGGCGGTACGGGCCTGGGCTTATCTCCAGGGAAGAGCATATGTAGTTCCGGAAGATGTTAAGAAACTGGCACTTCCGGTCCTTTCCCACCGCCTGATCCTGGGCGGCGGTTTCCAAAAAGGCGAGGAACTGATGGCCAGGATCCTGGAAGAGGTACCGGTACCTACTGAGGAGTGGGGAAAAAGATGATATTTTTGCTGATTCTGGCAGGAGGCCTTCTGGCCCGGTTCCTGGCAGAAAAATATTATGAAAAAAACTGGAACAAAAGGCTGAAGGTGGAGATCCGTTTTCAGCCGGAACCGGTATTTCAGGGGGAACAGGGATTCCTTACGGAAACTATAGAAAACGACAAACGGTTGTTTCTTCCGGCTCTTCAGGCAGGCTTTGCTGTCAGCAGAAATCTTTCTTTCGGTCAGGAAGAAAATACCAGTGTGTCGGATCAGAGTTATAAAAGAGATATCTTTTCTGTCGCGGGAAGACAGCGGATCATACGTCAGGTGCCTTTTGAGGCGGTAAGGAGAGGCTATTATGAGATCTGCAAGGTGGATCTGGTCACAAGGGGGATCCTTTTGTCCGGCGAGATGTATCATACCATTCCATGTAGTACCTATCTCTATGTCTATCCGAAAAAGATGGCAGGAGAGAAGAGAGAACTCCTTTTTCGCCGGATATCCGGCGTTTATGAATCCAGAAAGAAACTTCTGGAGGATCCTTTTTTGTTCCGGGGGATCCGGGAGTACACCCCGGAGGATCCCATGAACAGGATCAACTGGAAAGCAAGCGCCAGAAGCGGCAGTCTCATGGTAAATCAGCATAATTCGGCAGTGTCGGGAAACGTCTGCATACTTCTGGATGTGGAGGATGAGACTGTGTGGAAATATGAGGAGATCCATGAAGAAGGGATCCGGCTGGCAGCCGCTGTGGCAGAAAGCTTCCTTTCCAGAGGGATTGAGGTAGGACTTATTACCAACGGGAGAGATTGTCAGGAAAAGTCGGAGATCTTTCTTCCCGGACAGTCCGGCAGGGGCCAGAGAGAAAAGTTCCTTCAGTGTCTTGCCAGGATCGATCTGGGAGAGAGGAGCCGGAAGTTCTCTGATTGTGTGGCAGAGAAAAAAGAGTTCCTTCTGGCAAAAGAGAGTTTTTGTATACTGATCACGAAAAATCAGTATCAGGAACTGGAGGCGGTTATGGGACTGCTGGGAGAGAAAAATCAGGGCGGTCTTTGGCTGGCTACTTTGTATCCGGAGATGGAGCTGAAGATAAAAAGCAGGAGAAATCTGGACATCCTGCGCTGGGAGGTAAAGAGATGAGAGAGGACAGATTTTTAAGGATATATGGTTTTCTCCACCTGTGGATCTTTACTGCAGGGATCCTTCTTCTTCTGCTGCATGCGGGAGGGGCTTTCAACCTGAGGACAGGAGTAAAGCTGCTCCTGCTGGCGGTTCCGGCTTTGGCTCTTCGGGAGATTTCTGTAAGGGGAAAGAAGATCTGGAGCTATCTGGGAGTCTCCGCTTTGTGCCTGGCCGTCTTCTGGTTCCTGGGGGAGAGATCCTGGGAAAGAGCCTGCCTTCTTCTGGGAGTTCTTTTTTTCGTGTTCCTGTTTTTTTGGCAGAGGCTTACAGACAACAGAGAGGCTTTTTTTCAGCCGTCTTATGCCTGTCTTCTGGTCTTTGCCCTGGAATATATCTTTTCGCTGGCTTATGGTCTGGACACATTGGGAAATCTGTTTCTGATCTTTACCGGCTGCTACTGGCTGCTGATCCTGTGGAGCAGGAACCGGGAACATTTTCTGGACTACTGCGGAGATTATGACCGGCTGTACCGTTTTCCGAAGCAGGGGATCGCCTGGGGAAGCCGGCTGATGCTGATCTTCCTTACGGTTCTTTCTGTGGGCTGTATGGGACTGCTTCCATTTCTGGGGATTGACCGGGGTATCCTGGCAGTGCTGGATCTGATCCGGAGATTTCTGGCTATGCTTCTGTCAGGTGCAGGAGAAGAGACGGAGCCGGAAGAATTTCCTGCTGAAGAATCGGCGGCCCAGCCTATGGTCCTGGAGCCGGGAGGAGAGCCTTCTCCTTTTTTGGCAATACTGTGGGAGATCCTGGAAAAGATCCTTATCCTGGCAGTGGTCCTGGGAACTGCTGCGGCTGTGTGCGCTTTTCTTTTCTGGCTGTATAAGAAGTACAACAGCCAGGTCCTTGATAACGGAGATATACTGGAGAAACTGGAAACTCCTAAAAAGGAAACCACAGAGAGGCTGAAAAAGAAAGGAATTTTTGTCCCTGATTTTCTGAAAGCCAGGACGCCCAAGACCAGGATACGCAGGGCCTACAAGCGGAAGATTGAAGCGGCAGGCAAGCCTTCTGTCTTTGCGTCCCCCAGGGAGCTGGAAGATCAGGCAGGTATTCCCCTGGGCGAAAAAAGAGAAGAATTTCACAGGTTATATGAAAAAGCCAGGTATGGGAATTCCCCCTGCCCCCAGGAAGAGGCAAAGCGTATGAGGGAGCTGGAGAGGGTGGACTTTTCCTGAAAAATGGTGTAGAATGGCACGTATATGCGAAAAGATCCCTGCAGGACGGGGATCCGGGAAACAGTACATAGACAGGGGAAAAGGGTGGATAATATGGAAACAGGAATCCCGGTGAAGCTGGAGGTCTTTGAAGGCCCTCTGGATCTGCTTCTCCATCTGATCGAAAAAAATAAAGTGAATATTTATGATATCCCTATAGCGGAGATCACAGACCAGTATATGGAATACATTCATCAGATGCAGCGGGAAGATCTGAACATTATGAGTGAATTTATGGTCATGGCGGCCACCCTGATCTCTATAAAGTGCCGGATGCTCCTGCCAAAAGAGGTCAATGAAGAAGGAGAGGAAGAGGATCCAAGAGAAGAACTGGTCCGCCAGCTTCTGGAATATAAGATGTATAAATATATGTCTTATGAACTCCGGGACCGTATGGCGGCAGCGGCAAAAAATGTATATAAGAAGCCCACGATCCCGGGAGAGGTCCTTTCCTACAAAGAACCGGTGGACGCGGAAGAACTGCTGGAGGGACTTACCCTGGCAAAGCTAAATGACATTTTCCAGAGCGTGATCCGCAGGCAGGAGGACAAGGTGGACCCCATCCGGAGCAAATTCGGTAAGATCGAAAAGGAAGAGGTCAGTATGCCGGACAAGATGGAAGAGGTAGAAGCCTATGCCAGGACCCACAAAAACTTTGGCTTTCGGGATCTCCTTTCCAGACAGGCCAGCAAGGTCCAGGTGATCGTTACTTTCCTTTCCATTCTGGAACTGATGAAAATGGGAAAGATCCATATCAGCCAGAAGGAAATTTTCGGAGAGATCTATATTGAAAGCTGTATGACATGAAAGGATAGTAGAGATGGAACTGAAGAAAATGGAAGGGGCCATTGAGGCCATACTCTTTGCCATGGGCGAGGCGGTGCCGGTAAAGGATATCGCAAAGACCATCGGCCATGACACAGAGACTACCAGAAAGATCATTCGGAATATGATGCTGAAATATCAGACAGAGGACCGGGGGATCAAGATCATCGAGCTGGAGGAGTCTTTCCAGATGTGCACCAAAGAGGAATATTACGATTATCTGGTTGCTATGGCGCTGCAGCCAAAGAAAGCGGTCCTTTCCGATGTCATGCTGGAAACCCTGTCGATCATTGCCTATAAACAGCCGGTGACCAAGCTGGAGATCGAAAAGATCCGGGGAGTAAAAAGCGACCATGCGGTAAATAAGCTTATCGAGTACGGACTGGTGAGGGAAGTAGGGCGTCTGGATGCTCCTGGAAGGCCTATTTTATTTGGAACCACGGAAGAGTTTTTGAGAAATTTCGGCGTTCAGGGCCTGGACGACCTGCCGGAGATCGATCCGGTACAGATGGAAGATTTTAAGGCGGAAGCAGAGGAAGAGATCCAGCTTCAGCTTGACGTATAAAAGGATACTGCAGACAGGCAGAGAACTGTTTGTGGTATCTTTTTTTGTGCCTGTTCATACCTTACTAAATAAGGGCGTTAAGGTTTGCTCTATGTCAGGTGAGAGGAGTGACAGGTATGAAAAAAGCTGCGAGATCCTGGATCGTGGGGATCCTGGTCTGTCTGGAAATCTTCTGCTTTCCGGTCCGGGTGCGGGCAGAGGAGGAAGTCCGGGAGCCGGACAGCCTTTATGCGCTGTCAGCGGTATTGATGGACGGAGATTCCGGAAGAGTACTATTTGAAAAAAACGGAAAGGAACAGCGGCCCATGGCCAGCACTACGAAGATCATGACCTGTATCCTGGTCCTGGAATCCGGCAGGCAGGAAGAAACTGCCCGGACCTCCTCCTATGCGGCTTCTATGCCGGAGGTCCATATGGGCGCAGGAGAGGGAGAAAGTTATAAGGTCCGGGATCTTCTTTATGGGCTGATGCTGGAAAGCTATAATGACGCGGCAGTGATCCTGGCAGAACATGTGGGGGGAAGCACCCAGGATTTTGCTGGAATGATGAATGAAAAAGCCTGGGAGATCGGCTGTGAAAACACCTGGTTTATTACCCCAAACGGACTGGACGCCCAGGAAGAGACAAAAGAAGGGGTGAAGGCCCATTCTACCACTGCGGAAGATCTGGCCAGGATCCTCAGGTATTGTATCCGGGACTCTCCTGCAAGGGAAGAATTCCTGGAGATCACCCGGACCCCCTCCTATACCTTTACAGATACTACAGGAAACAAAACGATTTCCTGTACCAACCATAACGCTTTCCTCAGTATGATGGAAGGGGCCCTTACGGGAAAAACCGGATTTACCGCCGCCGCAGGATACTGTTATGCAGGGGCGCTTCAAAGAGACGGGAAGACCCTTATCGTAGCTTTACTTGGCTGCGGCTGGCCGAACAATAAAAATTATAAATGGGCAGATACCAGAAAACTTATGGAATACGGGCTGGAAAATTATACCTGGCAGAGTTTTGCCGAAGAGGTTCCTGAGATCCCTCAGTCTGTGCAGGTGGAAAACGGACAGACACAGGTGCTTGGACTGCCTGCTCAGACGGCACTGTCATTGGAGGATATTTCACAGGAAGAAGGTATGCTCCTGCGCAGTGATGAAAAAATGGAAGCGGTCCCCCAGATACAGGAAAAGCCGGAAGCACCGGTACAGGAAGGAGAGAAGGCGGGAGAAATCCTGTATCAGGTCCATGGAGAGACCTGGAAGACCAGAGAGGTTTATTTTGCGGAGACTGTGGAGAAGATCGATTTTCCCTGGTGCCTGGAGGAGACATTAAAGAGACTGGCGTTTGCGCCCCAGCCGTGATAAAATGACAGTAAATACAAGAAACGGGAGGAATAGACTTATGAATGCAGCAATGGAAAATATTCTCACAAGAAGAAGTGTAAGGGCCTTTGAGGAAAAGGAAATTCCCAGAGATGAACTGGAGCAGATCGCAAAAGCGGCGATCTACGCTCCAAGCGGACAGAATAAACAGACCTGGAAGATCACCGTGGTCACAGACCGGGATAAGATCCAGACTCTGGCGAAAGCCGTAGGGAAAGCGCTGGGAAGAGAAGGCTATGATATGTACAGTCCTCAGGTCCTGGTGATCCCATCTAACGACAGAAATAACCATCATTCTCAGGATGACAATGCCTGCGCTATGGAAAATATCATGCTGGCAGCTCATTCCTTTGGGATCGGTTCTGTATGGATCAATCAGGTACGGGATGTCTGCGACACACCGGAGGTACGGAGCATTCTGGGAGAATGGGAGATCCCGGACAGCCATGTGATCTTCGGGATCGCCGCTTTAGGATATGCAAAGGGTCCTGTGAACCAGAATCCGGAAAAAACAGGTCCTGTACATTTTGTAGACTGAGGACATGGAAGATATGAAACCGATCATCATGAACTTTTCCGGGATTTACCGGGAAGAAGATTTTTTAGAGGACCAGGAAGCTTTGTGGCTGGATTTTCAGGAACTGCAGGGGGTGAACTGCTATTGTACCCCGGAAGCGGAGGAAGAGATCAAGGAAAGAATCTGTGATCTTCCTGTTCAGGGAATCCATTTTCTGGACTCGGGAAATTATCATTATCTGTCTAAATTCTGGCTGGAAAAGATCCGGGAGCCTTTTTCCCTTCTGGTCTTTGACAATCATACGGACATGCAGGAGGCAGCCTTTTTCGGGCTGCTTTCCTGCGGAAGCTGGGCGGGGGAGGTGCTGGATACCCATAAGTTCCTTTCCCATATCTGTGTGGCAGGCCCCGGATTAAAAGATTTTCAGGAATATAAAGGACAGGCCGTAACAAAGCTGACCAGGCTCTGCCGGGAAGATCTGCCGGACACAGGTGAGGAGATCCTTCGGAAGTTTCTGGACACAGATCCGGATCTGCCTCTGTATATTTCCATAGACAAAGATGTACTGAGAAAAGAAGATGCCAGGACTAACTGGGATCAGGGAGGACTGGCTCTGGAACAGCTTTTAAAGTGGCTGGAACTGGCCTTTGAGAAAAGAAAAGTGATTGGCGCCGATATCTGCGGAGAAAATCCCCCTGATACAGCCCGCCCTGTATCAGGAGAAGATCTCCAGATCAACAGCCGGACCAACAGAGAATTGTTAAGTTTTCTAAAAAATCGGATGGAAAATAAAGTTATACTTGACTAATTTAATCCAGTTTCGTTATAATTTTAACATAGATTTTTTACATAGGAGGAACAAAAAATGAACCAGTGTTATGGATGTAATACCTGTGCCAGCGCGGACAAGCCTTTGGAGGGATTTATCCGCAGCCTTCCCATGGAAACTTCCCATCACAGAGTAGAAGGACAGAGCACCAAGTGCGGCTTCGGCCTTCAGGGCGTATGCTGCCGTCTCTGCGCCAACGGTCCCTGCCGGATCACACCGAAAGCGCCAAGAGGGATCTGCGGCGCTACCGCAGACGTTATCGTTGCCAGAAACTTCCTGCGGGCAGTTGCCAGCGGTTCCGGCTGCTATATCCACATTGTGGAGAACACAGCCCTGAATGTAAAGAAAACTGCTGAGATCAAAGGAGAGATCAAGGGAGAAAAATCTCTGGCAAAACTGGCGGAGATCTTCGGCGTACAGGGAACAGACAAATGGGATACTGCAAAGCAGGTGGCTCAGATGGTCCTGGACGATCTGTACAAACCGGAATATGAAAAAATGGAACTGGTGGAAAAGATGGCTTACGGTCCAAGATTCAAAAGATGGCAGGAACTGAACATCCTTCCCGGAGGAGCGAAAAGCGAAGTGTTCCACGGTGTTGTGAAATGTTCCACAAACCTGAACTCTGATCCTGTGGATATGTATACAGACTGTCTGAAGCTGGGTATCTCTACAGGTATTTATGGACTGACACTGACAAACCTGTTAAATGACGTCCTTTTAGGAGAACCGGAACTTCGTATGGCGCCGGTAGGTCTTCGTGTTATTGATCCGGATTATATCAACATTATGATCACCGGACATCAGCATACGATTTTTGTGGATCTTCAGGAAAGACTGACTTCTAAAGAAGCAGTAGCGAAAGCCCAGGCTGCAGGAGCCAAAGGCTTTAAGCTGGTAGGATGTACCTGTGTAGGTCAGGATCTTCAGCTTCGTGGCGCTCACTATACAGAGGTGTTTGACGGCCATGCCGGAAATAACTACACCAGCGAGGCGGTTCTGGCTACCGGAGGCATCGACGCGGTGCTTTCTGAGTTTAACTGTACTCTTCCAGGCATCGAGCCGATCTGCGACGAGTTGATGATCAAACAGATCTGTCTGGATGATGTAGCTAAGAAAGCGAACGCAGAGCTGAAGCCCTTTAAGTTTGAAGAGAGAGAAAAACAGAGCGAAGAGATCATTGATGAGATCGTAGAGGCTTACAAGGCAAGAAGAGGGAAAGTGACCATGAACCTTCTGCCGGAGCATGGAAATGACCATACGCTTACCGGCGTATCCGAAGGTTCCTTAAAAGAGTTCCTTGGCGGAAACTGGAAACCTCTTATTGATCTGATCGTATCCGGAGACATCAAAGGTGTTGCCGGGGTGGTAGGATGTTCCAATCTGACAGCAGGAGGCCATGACGTGCTGACTGTAGACCTGGTGAAAGAACTGATCTCCAGAGACATTATTGTTCTCACAGCAGGATGTTCTTCAGGCGGGATCGAGAACTGCGGCCTGATGACGCCGGAAGCTGCAAAACTGGCAGGGCCAAAACTTCGCGCAGTCTGCGAAAAACTGAATATTCCTCCGGTACTGAACTTCGGTCCGTGTCTGGCTATCGGACGTCTGGAGATCGTTGCCACAGAGCTGGCAGAAGCTCTGGGAATTGATATCCCACAGCTTCCTCTGGTGCTTTCCGCTGCTCAGTGGCTGGAAGAACAGGCTCTGGCAGACGGCTGCTTCGGTCTTGCGCTGGGACTGCCTCTCCATTTAGGACTGCCGCCATTTGTTACAGGAAGCGATCTGGCAGTGAAACTTCTTACTGAGGATATGAAGAGCCTTACCGGCGGCCAGGTGATCATCAATCCTGACGCAAAGGCAAGCGCAGATATCCTGGAAAAGATCATTGAGGAAAAACGTGCTGGTTTAAATATTTAAGAGACAGGAGCCTAAGATGAAGAGAATAATGATAGACGCCTCAAAATGCGACGGATGCAAAAGCTGCTCCGTGGCATGTATGCAGGCCCACAGAAAAGATGAAGGGGATGTTTACACCCTGGATCTTACGGATATCGCCAATGAGACCAGGAATTTTATCTACAAAAATCCTGACGGAAGCTACACTCCCATATTCTGCCGCCACTGCGACCAGCCGGAATGTGTGATGTCCTGTATGAGCGGGGCCCTTTCCAAAGATCCGGAAACCGGACATGTCCAGTATGACGAGAAAAAATGCGGTTCTTGCTTTATGTGCGTGATGAACTGTCCTTACGGCGTACTGAAGCCTGACGACGGCACCCGCAGCAAAGTGATCAAATGCGACTTCTGTATCAGTAAAGGCGAAGATCCAAGCTGCGTAAAGGCATGTCCCAAGCAGGCCATCTGGGTAGAGGAGGTGTAGAGATGGAATATGTGATCTTAGGAGCAGGAGCTGCAGGTATTACTGCGGCAAAGACGATCCGGAAAGCTGACAGGGAAGGAAAGATTACGGTGATCTCTACAGACACTCAGGTGCATTCCAGATGTATGCTCCATAAATATCTCAGCCATGAAAGAGATGCGGCACAGATCAGCTTTATCGATCCGGACTTTTTTGAGAAAAATCAGATCACCTGGCTTCCGGGAAAAACAGTAAACCGTCTGGATACCCAGGGGAAGAAGGTTTATACAGACCAGGGAGATGAGATAAGCTACGACCGGCTTCTCATCGCTACCGGAGCTGAAAGCTTTATCCCTCCGGTGGGAAATTTAAGAGAAGCGGAAAATGTTTTTGGCCTCCGCCATTTAAGAGACGCTCAGGCTATCGATAAGCTGGCAGAGAAAGCGGAGAATATTGTGATCATCGGTTCCGGACTGGTAGGTCTGGACGCCGCCTATGGACTGATGGAAACCGGAAAGAAAGTATCTATCGTAGAGATGGCAGACCAGATCCTGCCGGTGCAGCTGGATAAGACAGGAGCCTATGAATACCAGAAACGGTTTGAAAAGGCAGGTGCTGTCTTCTATCTGGGGAGAAAGGCCGCAGATACGGTTATGGGAGAGGATAAGATCATCCGGGAGATCATTCTGGACAATGGAGAGAAACTTCCCTGCGACCTGATCATTGTGGCTGCGGGAGTCCGCAGCGCTGTGGCAGGTATGGAAGGAGAAGGGATCGTCATTGACCGCGGGATCAAGGTGGACGATTATCTTCAGACTGGAGCAGAAGGAGTATATGCCGCAGGAGATGTTACCGGGCTTTCCGGTATCTGGCCCAACGCCCAGAAACAGGGAGAGACGGCGGCTCTGAATATGTGCGGTTCCCATGTGGAATATACAGACCGCTATGCCATGAAGAATACCATTAACTTCTTCGGCCTGGTTTCCATGTGTGTGGGGCTGATCATTCCCCAGGAGGGAGATGTGGTTATTGCCAGAGAGGATTCCAGAAATTATAAACGGGTGATCCTCAGAGATGGCAAAGTAGTCGGCGTACTCCTTCAGGGAGATATTTCCCATGGTGGAATCTGGCAGTATCTGATCAAGAATCAGATTGACTTGGCCGGGATCAAAAAGGATATTTTTGACCTGAACTTTGGAGATTTCTATGGTATCAAGGATAACGGAGAATATCAGTGGAGAATGAAAGCCATCAGCAGATAAAGAGAACACTGTGTGATCCCTGCGGCCAACCAGCCAGGGGGCATACCTGCATGGCTAATTGGCGGCCGCCTAAAGGTTTTTTGACTGCAAGTTGTTAAAGTGCCCTTGACAAAGTCGGGGAGATTTCTGTATACTGAACTTCGTAAATGAGAAAAGCGAAGAAGGGAACAAGTAGTATGCACAGAGACCTACAGAAAGGAGCCGGCAGATGAGAGGCCCAGGAGAACTGCAGTATGAATACATCCCGGAGCTTCACACCGAAAAGCAATGAGTAGGCTGTGACGTTTTGGTGTACGTTACAACACTTTGAGTATCGCGTAAGCTGTACTTGCAGAGGCAGGCAGTGTGAGCTGTCTGTGAATAAAGGTGGTAACACGGGAATATATAAGCTCTCGTCCTTTTGTGACAGGAAGGACGGGGGCTTTTTATCATTGCGGGGACTGCCGCAGGAAAGTGCTTCCGGAATCTTGCTGCATTTTCTTGCTCAATCTGCGCAGCTTTGAGCCTGTAGTCTCAAAGCTGTGCTCGACAAATTCGCAGAAAATGCAGCAAGATTCCCTGGATGTACTGAAGCGGCAGTTCGAATGATAAAAACTGTTAGCTGAGTTTTGTGAAAGCCATAGGTGTCCTTCTAAGATACAAAACTTTGTGGCAGTTGTTATTTGTATACTGTCAAAGGCAAGTAAAAAGAAAAGGAGAATTTAAAATGGGAATTTATGAGGAATTGCAGGCCAGGGGGCTGATCGCCCAGGTGACGGATGAGGAGGAGATCCGGGAATTGGTCAATAACGGGAAGGCTACTTTTTATATCGGGTTTGACCCGACGGCGGACAGCCTTCATGTAGGGCATTTTATGGCGCTGTGTCTGATGAAGCGTCTTCAGATGGCTGGAAATAAGCCTATCGCTCTGATCGGTGGAGGCACCGGTTATATCGGGGATCCTTCGGGAAGATCGGATATGCGTTCCATGATGACCGCAGAGACCATCCAGCACAACTGTGACTGCTTTAAGAAGCAGATGGAGAGATTTATTGATTTCTCCGATGGAAAAGCCCTTATGGTAAATAATGCGGAGTGGCTGTTAGACCTGAATTATATTGACTTTTTAAGAGAGGTAGGCCCTCATTTTTCTGTAAACCGTATGCTTACTGCAGAGTGCTATAAGCAGCGTATGGAGAAAGGCCTGAGCTTCCTGGAGTTTAACTACATGATCATGCAGAGTTACGATTTCTACATGCTGTACCAGAAATACGGCTGCAACATGCAGTTCGGCGGAGACGACCAGTGGAGCAATATGCTGGGCGGTACAGAGCTGATCCGGAGAAAGCTGGGCAAAAACGCCTGTGCCATGACCATCACCCTTCTTCTGAATTCCGAAGGCAAAAAGATGGGCAAGACCCAGTCCGGCGCCGTATGGCTGGATCCGAATAAGACTTCCCCCTTTGACTTCTATCAGTACTGGAGAAATGTAGCGGACGCTGATGTACTGAAATGTATCCGTATGCTTACCTTCCTTCCTCTGGAACAGATCGATGAGATGGACAAATGGGAAGGCAGCCAGTTAAATAAGGCAAAAGAGATCCTGGCTTATGAACTTACAGAACTGGTACATGGAACAGAAGAAGCCCAGAAGGCCCAGGAAGCGGCAAAGGCTCTGTTCACCAGCGGAAACGCCGCAAATATGCCTTCTGCCCAGATTGAGGAGTCTGAGCTTACAGATGGAAACATCGACCTGATCTCTCTTCTTCACAAAAGCGGCCTGGCAGGATCCCGTTCAGAGGCAAGAAGAGCCATTGAACAGGGGGGCGTAGCCATTGACGGAGAAAAGATCACAGATATTAAACATCTGGTTCCCGGAGAAAAACTCCAGGGAGAAGGCATTGTCCTGAAAAAAGGAAAGAAAAACTTCCGGAAGATCACATTGAAATAATAAGATCTGCCTGAGAAAAAGCAGGGAGCTGCCACATTGATCAGATTGAGGGATATTTATACATTTTACTGCTCAGTCTGCGCTGCTTTGCGCCTATAGTCTCAAAGCTGTGCTCGACAAATTTGCATAAAATGTATAAATATTCCTGATATATACATTAAATATGGCAGCTTCTTTTTTGCAGGAAGGCGCGGGAAAATTTTGGCAAATCTGCCAGTTGTTTCTCAGATCTGATTGTAGTAGACTGAGAATCATAGAGGCTGACAAAAAATAAGTCTGTATCTGCATTTCATTTTTCAGCCGGAAAATACAGGATTTCTGATCTTTCATCATTTCACAGTTCTTTTTGCTCATCTATACTCTTTTAGAAGAGATCTTTCAGATTCTGAATAATTCCAAGAAAAATCTGTTTATCAGCCTGGTATTGGGAAAAGTATTCTTTAACCTTCCGAAATGCACTGCGGACGGAAAAGAGGTTTTATGTTAAAAAAAGGTATTTTGTTTCAGGGACTATCGGGGCCGGAAGGAGGCGGATATCGGGATATCACCTATCTTTTTTTGTATGGTCTTTCCAGGAATATCCTTTGCAGGGCTAAGATCCGGGACATGAAAAAAGAATGGAGAGAGTATCTTCTGGAAAAAGCGGACAGAAGCGGTTATCAAAGTCCGGTCTTCTGGAAAATGCTGAAGAAGGAAGAAAAACAGTGCGCCAGGATCGTTCTTGGCCTGGTGGAGGATCTGCGAAACTGTGAAGACGGAAGGGCAGAAAAGGCGTGGATCTGTCTGCGGTATCTGGTCCGTTCCGGCTATCGCACTGAAGAGGAATATCTGAGAGAGAAAAAGGAGATTTCCTTTTCCGGTCTTTGGAAACTGGCTGGCGAAAAAACGGGGGATCTCCTTTTAAGGAGCAGCCGGGTATGTATGTGTCTGTTAATGGCGGAAGAAGACCGCCAGGAGGTAAGAAAAGACGACGGGATTTTTCTTTTTGAAGAAGGCATAGAGAAGTCTGAAGATTTATGGGAGAGTAAAGAAAAAAGAGAAAAAAGTCTTGACATGAAAAAAATATATGTTATAATATTACAAAATTATTACTTTAAACCGTTGAACAAGAGTAGTAGGTAAAAATATTTGTTCACAGAGAGTTCCGGGCGGTGAGATCGGAGCAGCAAGAGTTTTTATTGAATGGACTTGTGAGGGCAGCTCGAAATTTCAGAAGAAAGAGTAGACGCTGACGGGTGTACCGATCCGTTATCAGCAGGGAGTGTATGTCAGTACATGTAAAGAGTGGTCAGAGTTTTTTTATTCCTTTCACAAATAGAATAAAAACGACTGGCAATTTGGGTGGTACCGCAGGAGATGATTCCCCTGTCCCAATGGAAGCAGTGACGCTTCCGTTGGGACAGGGGTTTTTTTATTCCCGCGGGCAACGAGCCAAGCGGACATGCTGGCATGTCCATTTGGCGACTGCCGCGAGGGTCTAATACTCCAATGCTTGCATCGCTGCTAGTTTGATGCCCCGTATGATTGCATCGGGGTCTTTGACTATCTGAGATGTGATAAATAACTCCTAAAGAAAATCCTTTACCGACATACGAAGACATCAATTTAAGGAGGAATGTAAATGCTGAAACCTGATTATGCAACAGCTGAGAAACTGGCAAAAAACTATTCTGTGATTCCTGTATGCCGGGAAATCTTAGGAGACAGTACCACGCCTATTGCAGTTCTGAAAAGGCTGGCGGCAAAAAGCGGCCGGTATTTTCTTCTGGAGAGTGTAGAAGGAGGAGAAAAGTGGGGAAGATATTCCTTTCTGGGCTGTGATCCCAAGCTGAGGATCTTCTGTCAGAACGGAAAGGTAAGGATCCAGGGGGAAGAAGGAGAGCACGAAACAACGGAGAAACCTCTGGAAGCAGTGAGAAAGCTGATGAAAAAGTATAAGGCCCCGGTGCTTCCTGATTATCCACCTTTTACCGGAGGACTGGTAGGATACTTTTCTTACTCTGTCATTGGTCTGGCAGAACCGGTCCTTCATATAAAAAATGAAAAATTTCCGGATTTTGACCTGTTTCTTTTTGATAAGGTCATTGCTTATGATCATCTGAAGCAGCGGCTGCTCTTTCTGGTGAATATAAAAACCGATGATCTGGAAGAAAACTACCGGAGAGCAGATCAGGAGATCTGCAGGCTCCGAAAACTTCTGGAAGAGGCTGAGGAAAAACAGGAAGATCTGAGAGAAAAAATGGATTTCCAGTGTACTACTGGAAGAGAAGAATATTATGAGATAGTGGAAAAGACCAAACAACACATCCGGAGAGGAGATATTTTCCAGGCAGTGATCTCCAGGCAGTTTCAAAGTCCCATGAAAGGCAGTCTTCTGAACCCGTACAGGCTTCTTCGGACTTCCAATCCTTCCCCCTATATGGTGTATTTTCATACAGAGACGCTGGAACTGATGAGTACATCACCGGAGACTCTGGTAAAGCTTCATAACGGCAAGGTAACCACTTTTCCAGTGGCAGGGAGCAGACCCAGAGGAAAGAATGAAGAAGAGGACAGAAAACTGGAAAAAGAACTTCTCCAGGACGAAAAAGAACTCTCCGAGCATAACATGCTGGTAGATCTGGGAAGAAATGACCTGGGAAAGATCTGCAGATTCGGAAGTGTGAAAGTAACAGAGTATATGGCAGTCCATAAATATTCAAAGATCATGCATATCTGTTCCCAGGTGGAAGGGATGATCCGGGAAGACAAAGATGCATTAGACGCTATTGAAGCGGTCCTTCCTGCAGGAACCTTGTCGGGAGCCCCTAAGATCCGGGCCTGCCAGATCATAGAAGAGTTGGAGAAAGAGGAACGGGGGATCTACGGAGGAGCCCTGGGATATCTGGATTTTACAGGAAATATGGATACCTGCATCGCTATACGCATGGCGGTAAGAAAAGACCAGAAGGTTTACGTCCAGGCAGGAGGCGGTATCGTGGCCGACAGCGTTCCGGAAAAAGAATACGAAGAATCCGCCAATAAAGCGGCAGCTGTGATCCAGGCGATCATTCAGGCAGAGGAGGAAGGAATATGATCTTAGTGATTGACAATTACGACAGCTTTACTTACAACCTGGTCCAGTATCTGGGGACCATCCGGCCGGACATCCAGGTGGTCAGAAACGACCAGGTGACTCTGGAAGAAATCGAAAAATGGGATCCTTCCCATATCCTTCTTTCTCCGGGACCGGGCTATCCCGATGAAGCAGGAATATGTATAGACGTGGTGAGAAAATTTCAGGGAAAGATCCCTATACTGGGAATCTGTCTGGGACATCAGGCTATATGTCAGGCCTATGGGGCAGTGATCGCTCCGGCAAAAGAACTGATGCACGGAAAGAAAAGTCTGGTGACACTTAGTTCGGATAGTTCTCTGTTTGCAGGACTGGGCAGTACCATAGAAGCAGCCCGGTATCATTCTCTGGCAGTAAAAAGAGATACCCTTCCGGACTGCCTGAAGATCACAGCTCAGACAGAAGACGGCCAGGTTATGGCGGTAGAGCATAAAGAATATCCTGTATATGGGCTTCAGTTTCACCCGGAGTCGGTGCTGACGCCAAAAGGAATAAAGATACTGGAAAATTTTATAAAAATTGAAAGAAAGGAAAGAAAAGTTATGATAAAAGAAGCGATCCACACATTAATGGAAGGAAAAGACCTGTCTTATGAGATGGCGAAAGGCGTTATGGAGGAGATGATGGACGGGACCGCCACTCAGGCCCAGATGGGAGCCTTTCTGGCAGCGCTTAGGATGCAGGGGGAGACCATTGAAGAGATCACGGCTTTCGCTCAGGTTATGCGGGATAAAGGGATCAAGATACAGCCTCAGAGAGAAGTCATCGATATTGTAGGGACAGGAGGAGACGAAGCGGGAACCTTTAACATCTCTACCACCTCTGCCTTTGTAGTGGCGGCAGGAGGGATCCCTGTGGCAAAGCATGGAAACCGGAGTGTTTCCAGTAAAAGCGGAGCCGCAGACGTGCTGGAAAAGCTGGGAGCCAATGTTTCCCTGGATCCGGAACAGAACGAAACCATTTTGAACCGTACAGGCATGTGTTTCCTTTTTGCGCCGGTATATCATTCTTCCATGAAGTATGCGGCGCCGGTAAGACAGCAGATGGGAGTGCGGACAGTCTTTAACATTCTGGGACCTCTTTCCAATCCGGCGGCAGCTACCATGCAGCTTTTGGGAGTCTATGACAAAAAGCTGGTAGAGCCTCTGGCAAAAGTCCTGGGGAATCTGGGAGTGACCAGAGGAGTGGCCGTATGCGGAGCGGACGGTCTGGATGAGATCACCCTTACCGGAGAGACTCTGGTGTGCGAGATCCGGTTTGGAGAAGTAAAAAGCTATACTATTTCTCCGGAACAGTTTGGTATGAAGCGGTGTGGTCTTTCCTGCCTTGTAGGAGGCGATCCTCAGGAAAACGCCAGGATCACCAGAGATATCCTGGAAGGAAGAGAGCGGGGGCCAAAGCGGGATGTGGTGCTTTTAAACGCTGGTATGAGTCTGTATCTTGGTATTGACGGCATTACTCTGGAAGAAGGAGTAAAGATGGCGGGAGAGCTCATCGACAGCGGAAAAGCCGCAGCGAAGCTGGAAGAGTTTATCAAAGCTACGAAAGAATATGAGGTATAGAAGATGATATTAGAAAAAATTGCGGCTTCCACCAGAAAACGGGTGGAAGAGAGAAAAAAGGAAGTTCCCTTTGAGAAGATAAAAGCCCAGGCGGAAGCGATGGAGACAAACACCGGTTATCCCTTTTACCGAGCTTTGGCCCAGGAAGATATGTCCTTTATCTGTGAGGTAAAGAAGGCTTCTCCCTCTAAAGGGATCATTGCAGAAAAATTCCCTTATCTGGAAATTGCCAGAGAATATGAAGAGGCAGGAGCTTCTGCAATCTCCTGTCTCACAGAGCCGGAATTTTTCCTGGGAAAGGATCAGTATCTGAAAGAAATTGCAGGAGAAGTTTCTATTCCGGTGCTGAGAAAAGATTTTGTAGTGGATTCTTATCAGATTTACGAGGCTAAGACCCTTGGAGCCTCTGCAGTGCTGCTGATCTGTACCCTGCTAGGGGAAGAGAACCTGAAAGAGTATCTGAAGATCACCAGAGCTCTGGGGATGACGGCGCTGACGGAAGCTCATGATGAAGAAGAGATCCGTCAGGCTCTCAGGGCGGGAGCTGATGTGATCGGGGTAAACAACCGGAACCTGAAAAATTTTACAGTAGATGTGGAAAACAGTCTGCGGCTGCGAAGATATATACCGGAAGGAATTCTTTTTGTGGCGGAAAGCGGTATTCACAGCCCAGAGGATATTTCCAGGATGAGAGAAGCCGGGGTGGACGCTGTGCTCATCGGGGAAGCGCTTATGAAAAGCGAGAACAAAAAGGAGATGCTGAACTGGCTGAAGAAAGGAGATACCGGTGACGAAGGTTAAGATCTGCGGATTAAAGACAATAGAAGATATACAGGCCGTGAACCGCTGGAAACCGGACTTTGCAGGCTTTGTCTTTGCGCCGGGGAAACGGCAGATCACTCCTGGTCATGCCGCAGAGCTTCGCAGAGCTCTTGATCCTGGGATACAGGCGGCGGGGGTTTTTGTAAATGCTCCTGTGGAAGAGGCGGCCGCTCTGGCAAATACTGGTGTGATCCAGCTTATCCAGCTTCACGGAAATGAAGACGCCGCTTATATGAAAGAACTCAGGACACGGACAGATAAGCCTCTGATCAAAGCAGTGGCGGCCAGAAGTCAGGAAGAGATCCTGGAAGCTGAAAAACTTCCCTGTGAGTATCTCCTTTTGGACGCTTACCAAAAGGGCAGCCCGGGAGGAAACGGGAAAACTTTTGACTGGGAGATCATTCCGTCCCTTAAAAAGGCCTGGTTCCTGGCAGGAGGCCTTTCTCCGGAAAATGTGGGGCAGGCTATAAAAGCCTGCCGGCCTTTCGGAGTGGATGTCAGCAGCGGAGTGGAGATACAGGGAAAAAAATCAGAACAGAGGATCAGAGAATTTATAGAAAAAGTGAGAGGATAAGGATATGGGAAAAGGAAGATATGGAATTTTTGGAGGACAGTATATACCGGAAACCTTGATGAACGCAGTTCAGGAGCTGGAGGAGGCCTATGCCAGATACAGCCAGGATCCGGAATTTCAGGAAGAACTGGAAGACCTGCTGATAAATTATGCAGGAAGGCATTCTATGCTCTACTATGCAGAGAAAATGACGAAGGATCTTAAAGGGGCGAAGATTTATCTGAAACGAGAAGATCTCAACCATACCGGTTCCCACAAGATCAACAATGTACTGGGCCAGGCACTGCTGGCAAAGAAAATGGGCAAGACCAGGATCATTGCGGAGACAGGCGCCGGCCAGCACGGAGTGGCGGCGGCTACAGCGGCAGCCCTTATGGATATGGAATGTGATATCTACATGGGAAAAGAAGATATGGACAGACAGGCCTTAAATGTTTACCGCATGGAGCTGCTGGGGGCAAAGGTCCATGGAGTTTCCAGCGGAACAGGGACCTTAAAAGACGCGGTGAACGAAACTATGCGGGAATGGACCAGGAGAATGGAAGATACCCTTTATGTCCTGGGATCTGTTATGGGCCCCCATCCTTTCCCTATGATGGTCCGGGATTTCCAGAAGGTGATCGGGAAAGAGATCCGGGAACAGCTTATGGAGAAAGAAGGACGTCTTCCTGACGCGGTGATCGCCTGTGTGGGAGGAGGCAGCAACGCTATGGGAGCTTTTTATGAATTTATTCCCGATGAGCAGGTCCGCCTGATCGGCTGTGAGGCGGGAGGTCTGGGGATTGATACGGAGAAACATGCAGCCACTTTAAGCCGCGGGACCACAGGAATCTTTCACGGGATGAAATCGGTTTTCTGCCAGGATGAATACGGCCAGATCGCTCCGGTATATTCTATATCCGCCGGCCTGGATTATCCCGGTATCGGTCCGGAACACGCCCATCTGGCAGAGATCGGAAGAGCTGAGTATGTGCCCATAACCGACCGGGAAGCAGTGGAAGCTTTCGAGTATCTGTCCAGGACAGAAGGGATCATACCGGCTATAGAAAGCGCCCACGCAGTGGCCTATGCCAGAAAGCTGGCGCCGAAGATGGGAAAGGATCAGATCATAGTAGTAAACCTCTCAGGAAGAGGAGATAAAGATGTAGCGGCGATCGCAAGATACAGAGGAGTGGAGATTTATGAGTAAGATTTCAGAAGCATTTAAAGATACCAAAGCATTTATTCCGTTTATCACAGGAGGGAATCCTTCCCTGGAGATCACAGAACAGCTTTTATACGCCATGGAAGAAGCGGGAGCAGATATCATTGAGATCGGGATCCCTTTTTCAGATCCTATTGCAGAAGGTCCTGTGATCCAGGCGGCAAATGAGCGGGCCCTGGCGGCAGGCTGCACGACAGACAGGCTTTTTGAAACGGTGAAAAAGGCGAGAGAAAAGGTACAGGTTCCTATGGTTTTTCTCACTTATTTAAATCCGATCTTTACCTATGGAAAGGAACGTTTTATGGAGCGGTGCAGGGAATGCGGGATCCAGGGCGTGATCGTGCCGGATATGCCTTTTGAAGAAAAAGGGGAACTCCGGGAAGTATGTGCAAAATATGGGATAGAGATTATATCTCTGATCGCCCCTACTTCTCATGAACGGATCACGGCTATCGCAAAGGAAGCGGAAGGATATATCTACTGTGTGTCTTCACTGGGTGTAACGGGAATGCGGAAAGAAATTTCCACAGACATTCAAGGTATGGTGGACAAAGTCCGCCAGGTGACAAAAGTTCCCTGCGCAGTGGGATTCGGTATTTCCACACCCGAGCAGGCGCAGCAGATGGCAGCGGTTTCCGACGGTGTGATAGTGGGGAGCAGGATTGTGAAAATTGTGGAGGAGTATGGAGAAAAGTCTGTCCCTTATGTAAGAGAATATGTGGAAAACATGAAAAAAGCGCTGAAAAAAGAAAGATGAGATGTTAAAATATTATCACAGCCTATTGAAAAAAATCTTAAAAAAGGGTAAAATTAATACGCACATTGGTTTTATTTATGTAATGCTTTAAATGACCAAAATATTAAAAAACGGAGGGCTGATAAATGAGTAGTACAGCACAGAGCTTAGCAGGCAAAAGAATCTATTCTTTGCTTGATGAGAACAGTTTTGTTGAAATTGGCGGCTGTGTAACAGCAAGAAATACAGATTTCAACTTATCTGAAAAAGAAACGCCGGCAGATGGTGTTATTACCGGATATGGCGTCATTGAGGGAAGCCTGGTATATGTTTACAGCCAGGATGCGTCTGTATTGAACGGATCTATCGGCGAGATGCATGCAAAGAAGATCGTACATCTGTATGATCTGGCCATGAAGACAGGAGCTCCTGTGATCGGACTGATCGACTGTGCAGGCTTCAGGCTTCAGGAGGCTACAGATGCTTTAAATGCATTCGGCGAGATCTACACAAAACAGGTAATGGCTTCAGGAGTGATCCCTCAGATCACCGGTATTTTCGGAAACTGCGGGGGCGGACTGGCAGTAGTTCCTGCTTTGACAGATTTTACTTTTATGGAGAAGGATAAAGCAAGATTATTTGTGAATTCTCCAAATGCCCTGGAAGGAAATGACGGTTCCAAATGTGACACTTCCAGCGCCCAGTATCAGAGCCAGAACGCAGGTCTTGTTGACGTCCTTGGCAGTGAGGAGGAGATCCTGGCCCAGATGAGACAGCTGGTAGCTATGCTGCCATCCAATTATGAAGACAACTCTGCATATACAGAATGCACAGATGACCTGAACCGGGTATGCCCGGAACTGGAAAACTGTGTGGGAGATACATCCATCACTCTGTCACAGATCGCAGACAACAATGAATTCTTTGAGGTAAAAGCAGAGTACGCAAAAGATATGGTAACCGGTTTTATCCGTTTAAACGGAGCTACAGTAGGATGTGTGGCAAACAGAAGCGAGATCTACAATGAAGAAGGAGAAAAAACAGATTCCTTTGACAATGTATTATCCGCAAGAGGCTGCAAGAAAGCGGCAGAATTTGTAAAATTCTGCGATGCTTTTGAGATCCCTGTACTGACCCTTACTAACGTAAAGGGATATAAGGCGACCAAATGCTCTGAGGCAAATATGGCAAGAAATGCGGCAGAGCTTACAAATGCGTTTATCAGCGCTACAGTTCCGAAAGTAAACGTAGTGATCGGAGAAGCTTTCGGAAGCGCTTATCTGACTATGAACAGCAAGTCTACCGGAGCGGATATGGTATACGCATGGCCTTCTGCTCAGATCGGCATGATGGACGCTAAACTGGCAGCCAAGATCATGTACGCCGGATCAGACGTACAGACGATCAATGAGAAAGCGGCAGAATATGCCATGCTCCAGTCCAGCGCTCTTTCTGCAGCAAAGAGAGGCTATGTAGACACTATCATTGAGCCTCTGGATACCAGAAGATATGTCATCGGTGCTTTTGAAATGTTATTCACAAAGAGAGAAAATCGTCCTGACAAAAAACACGGCACGGTTTAAGCGAGGTGAAGCATATGAAGCAGATAGGAAAAAAATTAGGAGGACTCGTATCCTTAGGTATTCTGACCCTTTCTATGACAGGCTGTATGGGATCTCAGGAAGAGATCAATGAGACAGTTATGAATAACCTGTACAACACCACTACATCCACCATGGAGACACTGGTCGCTTATGACAGCGCCACCATGGAGCAGGCCATGGAAGAGAATCCCAATATGGACGATTTTACCAAGAGCGCTTTTCAGGCCTGGATGGATTCTTCAGAAGAATTAGGAGCCTATATCGGATTTGAAGACGTAGATCCTCAGGAAGCAGTTAAGAAAGACGGAAGCAACTATGTAGTAGATCTGGAAGCAGAATTTGAAAACGGCACCGCTGATGTGGAAATGGTTTACGACAGCAAGCTGAACGCAGACAGTATCGGATTCAGCCCTCAGTATACCATGGGTGAAAAAATGCAGTCCGCGGTGCTGAACACAGTTGTAGGTTTAGGCACAGTATTTATTATTCTGTTCTTCCTGTGCTATGTTATTGATGCTTTGAAATTTGTACCCGGATGGGTAGATGCTGTTGGTAAGAAATTTAAAAAGCAGCAGCCCGAAGAACCCCAGGGAGCTGTGGAAACAGTGCAGCCGACCCCGGCGCCTGCAGCGGCACCTGAAGAAGAGAAAACAGATGATCTGGAACTGGTGGCTGTTATCGCGGCAGCCATTGCAGCTTCTGAAAATACTTCACCGGACAGTTTTGTAGTCCGTTCTATTAGAAAATCAAAGAAAAATAATTGGCGTTAGCTGAAAGTCATAGGAGGAAAAGAATATGAAATCTTATACAATCACTGTAAACGGCGTTGCGTATGATGTAACAGTAGAAGAAGGCGCAGGTAATGGAGCAGCGCCTGCGGCAGCTCCAAAAGCCGCTCCCAAAGCAGCACCAAAGGCTGCACCAGCTCCGGCGGCGCCGGCAGCAGCGGCACCGGCAGGTTCCATTGAAGTAAAAGCTTCTGTACCAGGAAAGGTATGCAAGATCGAGGCGAATGTAGGACAGACTGTAAAACCAGGAGATCCTATCGTTGTTCTGGAAGCCATGAAGATGGAAATCCCCGTTGTGGCACCTCAGGACGGCACAGTGGCAAGCATTGACGTGGCAGTAGGTGATGCTGTGGAAAACGGCGATATCCTTGCTACCATGAACTAAAACTGCGCAGACTGTGTTAAAGTCAAAGAAAAAATACGGGAGGTAAAAACATGACAAGCATTGCAGATGTGGTGTCAAATCTTATCGGCCAG
>DWUY01000169.1 GCA_019120515.1 Candidatus Blautia avicola
ATCTCTTTTAAAAGAGGAGGTTCCGAAGCCTTAAAATGAAGCCAGTAAAAAGAACAGAAAGAAGGGCGGAATCCCTGTCTGTGGGCATAAAGATTTACGGGAGCCAGGAGGAGAAATTCTCCTTTCTTTACCGTGTAATCAACGTGGTTGTAGGAGATATAGAGAGTACCCTCCGTCATGAAACCTGATCATAGCCAGAACCTTTATTGAAAGTTCGATCCCGAATGATCTGTATGAGGCGGCGGTCCTGGATGGATGTTCACATTTCAAATATTTTTTCCATGTGGTCATCCCGCTTTCAAAAGCCGTAATATCGGTGCTGATCCTGTATTATGCGGTATTCCACTGGAATGATTTCTTTAATGCGCTGATGTTTAACAGCAATAATGATAATGAACCTCTTCAGATCGTCCTCAGAAGGATTTTGTTGATGAATGAAGCCTTTGCAGGAGGAAACGGAGGCGTAGGCGGCGGTTATGGCCAGAGCTATGCAGATCAGGTAAAATACGCGGCGATTATTGTATCCACTCTTCCGATTCTCTGCGTATATCCGTTTATCCAGAAGCATTTTGAAAAGGGCGTTATGATAGGCGCGGTAAAAGGATGAAAAAAGGTATACAAGGAGGAACGATATGCTGCGGTTTTTTGAAAAAGCCCAGGACAGTCTGCTGTTTCGGGGAAATGGAGAATTGCTTGCGCTGACCCCGTGGGGGAAAAACGGGCTGAGAGTCAGATCTGTCTTTCAGGGTGAACTGAAAGAGGGAAGTGCGGCCCTTTTGGAAGCGCCTTTTGGAGAAGTACATATTGAAATGGGGGAAAGAGAAGCTTCTATCCGAAACGGCGATCTTACAGCGAAGCTTTATATTGACGGCTGGGGAGACACTCTTCAGATCAGCTATTACAATCAGAATGGGAAGCTGCTGCTCAGAGAGATTTCCAATGGAGGGGCGCTGATCCGGAAGGCCAGATATTTCAGGCCCCTTCCCGGCGGCGGATATGAATTGAAAGTAAGCTTTGAGTCTGACCCTGAGGAAAAAATATATGGAATGGGGCAGTATCAGCAGGAAATATTTAATCTGAAAGGCTGTAATCTGGAATTGGCGCACAGGAATTCCCAGGCCAGTATACCTTTTTATTTATCCAGCAAGGGATATGGATTTCTTTGGCACAATCCGGCTATTGGGGAGGTACATTTCGGAAGCAACACCACAGAGTGGACAGCAAGAGCTACAGAGCAGATGGACTATTGGATCTGCGCGGGGGATAGCCCGGCCCAGATTGAGGAACAATATACAGAGGTCACAGGAAGAAGTCCGATGATGCCGGAATACGGATTGGGCTTCTGGCAGTGCAAGCTCCGCTATTACAATCAGAAAGAAGTTCTTGATGTGGCAAGAGAATATAAGAAAAGAGGAATTCCTCTTGATGTGATCGTGATTGATTACTATCACTGGCCCCGGTGCGGAGACTGGCGGTTTGACGAAGAGTATTTCCCGGATCCGGCAGCAATGGTGAAAGAACTTCATGAGATGGGGATTGAAACCATGGTCTCTGTGTGGCCTCAGGTAGATGTGCGCAGTGAAAACTATGAAGAAATGAAACAGCAGGGGCTGCTGGTAAAAACGAATTACGGAATTGATGTGCAGATGCTGTTTCACGGCAATAATATTTTTATGGATGCTACAAATCCGCGTACCAGAGAATATCTGTGGGAAAAACTGAAAAAGAATTATGCGGATCTGGGGATCCGCACTTTCTGGCTGGATGAAGCCGAACCGGAATTCGGAACTTATGATCATAATCTGTATACCTATGCCGAAGGACCTGTGGCTAAAGTAGGGAATATTTATCCCAGAGAATATGCCCGCGCCGTCTATGATGGGCAGAAACGGAACGGACAGGAGGATATTGTCAACCTGATCCGCTGCGCATGGGTAGGAAGTCAGCGGTACGGCGCGTTAGTCTGGTCGGGAGATATTATGTCAAATTACGAAGACTTCCGCAAGCAGATCTGCGCCGGATTGCATATGGGAATCTGCGGTATCCCATGGTGGACAACAGATATCGGGGGCTTTCACAACGGAAATATCGAGGATCCGGATTTTCGCGAACTATTAGTACGCTGGTTCCAATTCGGAACTTTTTGTCCGGTGATGCGGATCCATGGCAGCAGAAATCCACATAAGCAGATCATCAATAAGGCAGGAGAAGAGCGGGAATGGACAGGAGCTCCCAATGAGGTGTGGAGTTTTGGCGAAGAGGTTTATCCTATACTGGTGAAGTTTATCGGGATCCGGGAAAAAATGCGGGACTATACCCGCGGGCTGATGAAAGAAGCTCATGAGAAAGGGACTCCGGTTATCCGTCCGATGTTTTATGAGTTTCCCCAGGATCCGGAGTGCTGGGATATCCAAGACGCCTATATGTATGGGCCGGATATCCTGGTTGCGCCTGTCTGCCATGAAAAAGCAACAAAGCGGAGAGTCTATCTCCCGGCAGGGGCTTCCTGGATCCATGGAGGAACAGGAAAAGAGTATGAAGGCGGATGCTGGATCGAGGCGGAAGCGCCGCTGGAAACGTTGCCTGTATTCTTAAGAAATGGAAGACAGGCATATCTGATCGGAGCGGTTTGACAGTAATAATGACAAGGAGACTTAAAGGAAATGGTAGCAAAAAAATTGGAGACATTCCACTATGAGAAGGTGACCCTGAAGAAAAGCCACTGGGAGAGGCAGAGAGCAGAACTGATAGAAACCTATCTTGGGATCGACAATGAGGATCTGCTCCATTATTTCCGTGCCTTAGCCAATATCCCGGATAAAGGGACCGGACTGGTGGGATGGTATGGGGATAATGCCAGTACATTCGGTCAGAAACTCAGTGCTATGACCCGATTATATTTGAATACAAAAGACGAAAGGCTGAAAACAAAAGTCTTATATCTGGCAGATGAATGGGGAAAGTGCCTGGAACGTTCAGAAAAAGTCTGCGATATTAATGATACCTATGTGTATGATAAACTTATGGGAGGATTTTTAGATCTGTATGAGATCCTGGACTATACGCCCGCTTTAAAATACATAAAAAAACTTACACAAAGCGCTGCAAGAAGATTCCCCAGGACAATTTCCAGAGACGGTCTGCAGGATGGAGCGCTCTCGGGGGCAAAGATGATCGAATGGTATACGCTGCCGGAACATCTGATCAGGGCATGGCAGATCACAGGAGATGAGATGTATTGGGAATTTGCCAAAGAGTGGGAATATACTTATTATTATGATAAGCTGGCAAAAAAGGATTTCCATATCGGGCCAAGGCATGCCTACAGCCATGTAAACAGCCTGTCCAGCGCGGCAAAATTTTATGAAGCCACCGGAGACGAAAAATATCTGACCGTACTGAAAAACGGATATGAAGAGATCCTGGCGCACCATTCTTTCGCCACCGGCGGCTACGGGCCGGCAGAATGTCTGTTCGCGGAAGAAGAGGGATATCTGGGAGATTCACTGAAAGCAAACTGGGATCGTGACAGGATCCATAAGGAATACCGGAATTTTGGAGATTCTATCGTAACAAGAGATGACGCATGGGGAAGCTGCGAGGTTTCCTGCTGCGCCTGGGCGGTATTTAAACTGACTTGCTATCTGATGACCTTTACAGGAGAAGCCAGATATGGAGACTGGGCAGAAAAATTACTGTATAACGGCACCGGAGGACAGCCGCCGATCACAAAAGAAGGCAAAGTCATGTATTATGCAGATTATTTTGTAAACGGCGGGATAAAAACTGTCGAAGACCGGAGACTTCATGACAATGGACGATCATTTGAATGGCAGTGCTGTACAGGGACCTTTCCTCAGGATGTGGCGGAATATGTAAATCTTTTGTATTATAAGGACCAGTCCGGGATTTATGTGGCGCAGTATCTTCCGTCGAAAGTCGCTTTTGAGATAGACGGCAGATCCATGGAGCTGGAAAACTTATCCTTGTATCCTAAGACGCCGTATCTCGATTTTGTGGTCCATACAGAAGGAAAAACTGTTTCAGATCTTAATTTCCGCATACCCTCATGGGCAGATGGAAACAACTGGGTGAAGATCAACGGAGAGAAACAAGAGGCTGAAATGATCCCGGGAACCTGGCTGAAGCTGCATCGTGAATGGAAAGAGGGAGACAGGATTGAAATCCATTTTCCATTTCGCCTGCACTTTGAAAAAGCAGATGAGTACAGTCCGGATATCGCGGCCCTGATGTATGGACCTCTGGTTCTGGTTTCCGATAAAATGGCGGATTTCCAGGGGGATATGGAAAATCCGGAACAATGGATCAAGCCATCCTGGAGAGAAGGATATTCTTACTGCTTTGAAACCCTGCCCGGTCATGTGAAAGGATACGACTGGCTGACAAGGAAGTTCTATCCTTATTATGAAGTTCCGGAATTGGAATGGTATTATATGTACAGCCGTCTGGAAGAAAAAACAGCGAAACTATCATAGAAAGGTTTGCGCCAGCGTCTCGGCAAAATGTCCATAGCCGGGGCGCTGGCATTTGTTTTTTTGCAAAAACATTGGATTTTCTTTAGTTTTATAAATAGACATGCCTGTTAAATCGTGCTATAATTCTCATAGACTTCAGGTTAGAAGTGGAATATTGTTCAAAACAATTTTCAAGGAGGAAAAAATCAAATGGCTAGAAAGATGAAAACCATGGATGGTAACCATGCAGCAGCTCATGCTTCCTACGCATATTCAGATGTTGCGGCTATCTATCCAATTACCCCGTCATCTGTAATGGCTGAAGCCACAGACGAATGGGCAACACAGGGAAGAAAGAACATTTTCGGACAGGAAGTTCAGGTTACTGAAATGCAGTCTGAAGCCGGTGCAGCCGGTGCAGTTCACGGTTCTCTGGCAGCTGGTGCCCTGACTACTACATATACAGCATCTCAGGGCCTTCTGCTGATGATCCCGAATCTTTATAAAATCGCCGGCGAGCAGCTTCCGGGTGTATTTAACGTATCTGCCCGTGCTCTGGCAAGCCATGCATTATCTATCTTCGGTGACCACTCCGATGTTTATGCATGTCGTCAGACAGGATGCGCTATGCTGTGTGAATCTTCCGTACAGGAAGTTATGGACCTGACTCCTGTTGCACACTGTGCAGCGATCAAAGGAAAAGTTCCATTCATCAACTTCTTCGACGGATTCCGTACATCTCATGAGATCCAGAAGATCGAGACATGGGATTACGAAGACTTAAAGGATTTAGTAGATATGGATGCTGTTGACGCATTCCGTAAACACGCATTAAATCCAAATCATCCATGCCAGAGAGGTTCTGCTCAGAACCCTGATATCTTCTTCCAGGCAAGAGAAGCATGTAATCCATACTACGATGCTCTGCCGGCAATCGTACAGGAATACATGGACAAAGTAAATGCTAAGATCGGAACAAACTACAAACTGTTCAACTACTACGGAGCAGAAGACGCAGAGCATGTGATCATCGCTATGGGTTCTGCATGTGAGACAATCGAGGAAACCATCGATTACTTAATGGCTCAGGGCAAAAAAGTTGGTCTTGTTACTGTTCGCCTGTACAGACCATTCAGCGCTGAAGCACTGGTAAATGCTATTCCGGATTCTGTAAAACAGATCTCCGTATTAGACAGAACAAAAGAGCCGGGCGCTCAGGGCGAGCCTCTGTACTTAGACGTTGTAGCAGCTCTGAAAGGAACAAAATTCAATGATGTACCTGTATTCACAGGCCGTTACGGATTAGGTTCCAAAGATACAACACCTGCTCAGATCGTTGCTGTATACGAAAACACAACAAAACAGAAATTCACAATCGGTATCGTAGATGACGTTACAAACTTATCTCTGGAAGTTGGCGCTCCTCTGGTTACTACACCGGAAGGAACCATCAACTGCAAGTTCTGGGGATTAGGAGCTGACGGTACTGTTGGAGCAAACAAGAACTCCATCAAGATCATTGGTGACAACACAGATATGTACGCTCAGGCATACTTTGATTACGACTCCAAGAAATCCGGCGGTGTTACAATGTCTCACCTGCGTTTCGGTAAGAGCCCGATCAAATCCACATACCTGATCAAACAGGCAAACTTTGTAGCATGCCACAATCCTTCCTATATCAACAAATACAACATGGTACAGGAACTGGTTGACGGCGGTACATTCCTGCTGAACTGCCCATGGGATATGGAAGGCCTTGAGAAACATCTGCCAGGACAGGTGAAATCCTTCATCGCCAACCACAACATCAAATTCTATGTGATCGACGGTATCAAGATCGGTAAAGAGATCGGACTTGGCGGACGTATCAATACAGTTCTTCAGTCTGCATTCTTCAAACTGGCTAACATCATTCCGGAAGAGCATGCTATCGAATTAATGAAAGCTGCTGCAAAAGCAACATACGGAAGAAAAGGTGACGCTATCGTTCAGATGAACTATGACGCTATCGATGCAGGTGCAAAACAGGTTGTTGAAGTACAGGTTCCGGAAAGCTGGAAGAGCTGTGCAGATGAAGGCCTTGTAATGGCACATGCTGAAAGCGGACGTGAGGACGTTGTTGAATTCGTTAATACAATTCAGGCAAAAGTAAATGCTCAGGAAGGAAACTCCCTGCCAGTATCTGCTTTCAAAGATTATGTAGACGGTACAACTCCATCCGGATCTTCTGCTTATGAAAAACGTGGTATCGCTGTGGATATTCCTGTATGGAATCCAGACAACTGTATCCAGTGTAACCGCTGTGCATATGTCTGCCCACATGCAGTTATCCGTCCGGTAGCCCTGACAGAAGAAGAAGCTGCTGCAGCTCCAGAAGGAATGCAGACACTGCCTCTGACAGGTATGAAAGAATACAAATTCACTATGACTGTATCTGCTTACGACTGTACAGGATGCGGTTCCTGTGCAAATGTCTGCCCAGGTAAGAAAGGTGCAAAAGCCCTTACTATGGAAAACATGGAAGCAAATGCAGGGGTACAGAAATACTTTGACTACGGCGTAACATTACCTGAAAAAGAAGACGTTATCGCTAAATTCAAAGAGAATACAGTAAAAGGTTCTCAGTTCAAACAGCCTCTCCTTGAGTTCTCAGGAGCCTGCGCAGGCTGCGGCGAGACACCTTACGCAAAACTGATCACACAGCTGTTTGGTGACAGAATGTACATTGCAAACGCAACAGGATGTTCCTCTATCTGGGGTAACTCTTCACCATCTACACCATACACAGTAAACGCTAAAGGACAGGGTCCTGCATGGTCCAACTCTCTGTTCGAAGACAACGCTGAGTTTGGTTATGGTATGCTGCTGGCTCAGAAAGCGATCCGTGGCGGATTAAAGACAAAAGTTGAGTCCGTAATGGAAAATGAAAAAGCTTCTGAAGAAGTAAAAGCTGCCTGCAAAGAGTGGCTGGATACATTCAACAGCGGTATCACAAACGGCGCTGCTACAGATAAATTAGTAGCTGCACTGGAAGGTGTTGACTGCGATGTATGCAAAGATATTGTTAAGAACAAAGACTTCCTGGCTAAGAAATCCCAGTGGGTATTCGGCGGTGACGGCTGGGCATACGACATCGGCTTCGGCGGTGTTGACCATGTACTGGCTTCCGGACAGGATATCAACGTAATGGTATTCGATACAGAAGTTTACTCCAACACAGGCGGACAGTCTTCTAAATCTACACCTACAGGTGCTGTTGCACAGTTCGCTGCAGGCGGTAAAGAGACTAAGAAGAAAGATATGGCTTCCATCGCTATGAGCTATGGCTATGAAAGGTTGCATAAATCTTGGCAAATCAAATACTGACATCAATGCCGAAAGTATGAGCATTCCCGCTATGAGTAATATCGCATCAACTTTTACGATCTTTAGACTATATGAAGATCCTGAACCTGATCCGCCATATTCTACACTAACCTGTTGATCCCCTGTTTCGGATTTATATTTATCCAGTATCGATACAGTATTGGAATATGTAACGCTGCCTGTTCCCTGTACCTTAGCTTTATAGGTAATCTCTATTCGTGTTT
>DWUY01000170.1 GCA_019120515.1 Candidatus Blautia avicola
TGAGCTGACAGGACTGCCGGCTTACTTCTTTACACCAGATAAACTAGAAGCATACAAAGATGCAAATCTGTTAAAAGGCGGTCTGGTATATGCAGACGCTATTACCACAGTAAGCAATACTTATGCAGAGGAGATCAAGACTGAATTCTACGGCGAAGGTCTGGACGGACTGATGAGAGCCCGGAGCAACGACCTGAGAGGTATCGTCAACGGGCTGGATTATAACGAATGGAATCCCCAGACAGATCCTATGATCGCTAAGAACTTTAACGCTAAGACCTTCCGGAAGGAAAAAGTAAAGAATAAGACAGCTCTTCAGAGAGAGCTGGGATTAAACGAAGATCCAAAAGCTATGATGATCGGTATTGTGTCCAGACTGACAGACCAGAAGGGATTTGATCTGGTGGCATACGTGATGGATGAGCTGTGCCAGGACAATGTACAGATCGTGGTCCTGGGGACAGGAGAAGAGCGGTATGAGAATATGTTCCGTCATTTCGCATGGAAATACCAGGGGAAAGTTTCCGCCAATATCTTCTACGACAACGCCCTTTCCCACAGGATCTACGCTTCCTGCGATGCGTTCCTCATGCCTTCCCTGTTTGAGCCCTGCGGCTTAAGCCAGCTGATGAGCCTTCGTTACGGAACCCTTCCTATTGTCAGAGAGACCGGCGGTCTGAAAGACACCGTAGAGCCTTATAATGAATACGAAAGCACCGGCACCGGATTCAGCTTTAAGAATTACAATGCTCACGAAATGCTGGGAACTATTCGTTACGCAGAAGGTGTATACTACGACAAGAAGAGAGAATGGAACAAAATGGTGGATCGTGCCATGGCAAAAGACTTCTCCTGGAATAATTCTGCAAAGCAGTATGAGGAGATGTACAACTGGCTGATCGGATATTGATGATAGAGAGAATGAAAAGGAGCTGTTGAGCAAACAGCTCCTTTTTTTGGAGAAGAGAGAGGAATATCTCTGCCGCTGGGGTAATATTTATCCTGATCTGCGGAGCTTATTTTTTACTTACCTAATTTGGAAGTAAAAGGATCATCCGAAATGCCTGACGCCACATAAAAATCCGGAATCCTGTCATACTAAAGGTGTAAGTAAATTTAAGGAGGAAAAGATCATGACAGATATTTCGGTACTGGATCTTCAGAATCTCCGCCATCTCATCGGCGGCTTTGACACTACCCATTGTAAAATGCAGGATTATGCCCATGAGGCGCAGGATCCACAGGTGAAGCAGTTTTTTCAGAAATCGGCCCAGTCTGCCCTGGAGAGCAAGCAGCAGCTGATGCAGTTTTTACAGTAGGAGGTAGAGAAGATGACAGATAAGACAATGGTGGCAGATACCCTGGCAGGGATCAATGGTGAACTGGTGCGTTATGGGGAGATGATCCCTCAGACTGAAAATCCCCAGTTAAAGCAGGTGCTCAAACAGATGCGGAATCAGTGTGAGATGTCCCAGGAGGAGATCTATCAGATCGCCAGAGCAAAAAGCTATTATGTTCCGGCAGCCTGCGCCAAACCGGAAGAAGTGGCTCACGTACGGTCAGTACTGACACAGCCCTCTGTGCAGTAAAAGTTTATAGGACAGCCGGCTCTTAGCAATCCGGAGGGAAAAGGATCCGGGCGGGAAAGCGCCGGGTTTAAAAAGCTCTCTCTTTCACGAAAAATCGGAAGAGGGAGCTTTTTTTACAGTTTTCCCCGTTTTTTTACCGGGAAATTTTGGTGATTTTACTGGGATTTACACGGGGCTTTGGGACGTGCTATAATGAAGCCAGGTCATATCAGAGAAAGCTATTTCTTCATTTTTCAGAGAAAAACATCGGATCCTGTTTTTAACCGGAAAAGTTCTTTCCGTATCCCCAGATTCCCCAGATAAAGGCAGCTTCAGACTGCAGGAAGCAGAAAAGAAACAGTTGACAATCCCCGAAAACTATACTATTATTGGGTACATAAGCGAACATAAGTTCGCGAAATGGAAACAGTGAAATAAAAGGAGAAGAAAAATGGCACAGATGGTGAAAGAAGATAAATTAAAGGCTCTGGACGCTGCTCTGGGGCAGATAGAAAAACAGTTCGGCAAAGGCTCTGTCATGAAATTAGGAGATTCTGCCGCAAATATGAATGTGGAAACCGTACCTACCGGTTCTTTGAGCCTGGATATCGCTCTGGGAATGGGCGGTGTTCCCAAGGGAAGGATCATAGAGATCTACGGGCCGGAATCCAGCGGTAAGACTACCGTGGCTCTCCATATGGTGGCAGAGGTCCAGAAGAGAGGCGGCATTGCCGGATTTATCGATGCAGAGCATGCTCTGGATCCGGCCTATGCAAAAAATATCGGTGTGGATATCGACAATCTGTACATCTCTCAGCCCGATAACGGAGAGCAGGCTCTGGAGATCACAGAGACCATGGTCCGTTCCGGCGCTGTGGATATTATCATCGTGGACTCTGTGGCCGCCCTGGTTCCAAGAGCAGAGATCGAAGGAGATATGGGAGATGCCCATGTAGGACTTCAGGCAAGACTGATGTCTCAGGCTCTGAGAAAACTGACTGCCCACATCAGTAAATCCAATTGTATCGTGATCTTTATCAATCAGCTCCGTGAAAAGGTAGGGGTGATGTTCGGCAATCCGGAGGTGACCACCGGAGGCCGCGCTCTGAAATTCTATTCTTCTATCCGCATGGATGTAAGAAGGATCGAGACGCTGAAGCAGGGCGGCGAGATGGTAGGAAACCGTACCAGAATCAAAGTAGTGAAGAATAAGATCGCGCCTCCTTTCAAAGAAGCAGAATTCGATATCATGTTCGGTGAAGGAATTTCCAAAGAGGGGGATATCCTGGATCTGGCTGCGGATCTGGGTATCGTAAATAAAAGCGGCGCCTGGTATGCTTATAATAATGCCAAGATCGGACAGGGCCGGGAAAATGCCAAAAAATATCTGAAAGAGAATCCTGCCGTATGCGCGGAGATCGAGAAAAAGGTAAGGGAACATTACGGACTGGCCGTAGAGGAGGGAACAGAAGAGCCGAAGGCTGAGCCTGCACAGGAGACCCTGCACCTGGAAAGTGAAGAGGAAGCTTGAGGGAAAAATCTATGCTCGTTACCCGAATCAGGCCTGTGACCAGGCAGAAATACCGTATCGAAGCTGAGGGACTTCCTCCCTTTGTCCTGTACAAAGGGGAAGTATCCCGCTATCATATTGAAGAAGACAAGGACCTTTCCATGGAAACCTACCGGGAGATCCTGGAGGAAGTCCTTATTAAACGGGCAAAGCTGCGGACTCTGCGTCTTTTAGAGCAGGGTGACCGGACAAAAAAAGGCCTGGAGAATAAGCTGGAGCAGAACGGATATCCGCCGGAAGCAGTGGAAGAGGCCATTGCTTATGCGGAATCCTTTCATTATATAGATGATAAGCGGTATGCAGTGAACTATATCCAGAATCAGAGAGGCTGCAAAGGCCGGGCCAGGATCATGATGGAACTGCGGAATAAGGGGGTTTCTCAGGAAGATATTGACTTTGCTTTTCAGGAGACTGAGGAGGGAGCAGATACCAGGGAAAGAATCCGGGAACTGATCCGGAAAAAGAGAAAAAGCCAGGGGACCATGGAAGAGAAAGAGCGGCAGAAACTTTATGGATTTCTCATGCGTCGGGGCTTTGCTTCCTCGGATATTTTATCGGTACTGCGGGAATCTGCTGGAGAATGGACAGATATAGATACATAAGCTGCCTGGATCCATCCTGTACAAAGGACCTGTTGCCCTCCTGGATACAGGGAGATTGATCCGCGAAAAAAGGAAACTTGTGTAAAATATACATAGATACCCTTCTTAAATCTGGGTTTTATGTTGACTTTTTTATGAAATCAGTATAAAATTATACTGTTGTATACGTACAATGAAAACTTAATAAGGAGGTGCTCCTGTGGCAATCTATGTAATCATTGCAATCGTTGCTGTAGCTGTTACATTGCTGATCGCAGTTCCTGTTACCGCCAATATCTCTGTGAAGAAAAAGGCGGAAAAGGATGCCGAGACTATCGGAACTGCGGAAGTGAAAGCAAGAAGCATTATAGATGAAGCATTGAAGACTGCGGAAACAAAGAAGCGTGAAGCTCTCCTGGAAGCAAAGGAAGAAAACCTTCGTACCAAAAATGAACTGGAGAAGGAGACTAAGGAGAGAAGAAACGAGCTTCAGAAGTACGAAAAACGTGTTTTGTCAAAGGAAGAGGCGCTCGACAAAAAGGCAGACGTCCTGGAGAAGAGAGAAGCCGAATATGCAGCAAAGGAAGCAGATTTAAAGAAAAAAGAGAAAAAAGTCGACGAACTGCAGGGACAGAGAATTCAGGAACTGGAAAGAATTTCAGGTCTTACCTCCGAACAAGCAAAAGATTATTTGTTGAAAACTGTTGAAGATGAAGTGAAAATTGACACCGCCAAACTTTACAAAGAATTGGTAAGCAAGGCAAAAGAAGACGCAGACAAAAAGGCAAAGGAATATGTTGTAAATGCGATACAGAAATGCGCAGCGGACCATGTTGCGGAAGCTACGATTTCTGTTGTGCAGCTTCCAAGCGATGAGATGAAGGGAAGGATCATCGGTCGTGAAGGCCGTAATATCCGTACCCTGGAAACGCTGACAGGCGTAGATCTGATCATCGATGATACTCCGGAAGCAGTGGTGCTTTCCGGATTTGATCCGATCCGCAGGGAAGTAGCAAGGATCGCCTTGGAAAAGCTGATTGTAGACGGCCGTATCCATCCGGCCAGAATTGAAGAAATGGTTGAAAAAGCACAGAAAGAAGTCGAGACTATGATGCGGGAAGAAGGAGAAGCCGCAGCATTGGAAGTTGGGGTACATGGAATCCACCCGGAACTGATCAGACTTCTTGGACGTATGAAGTTCCGCTCAAGCTACGGTCAAAATGCTTTGAAACATTCTATCGAAGTTTCTCAGCTTGCAGGTCTCCTGGCAGGAGAGGTGGGAACAGATATACGTATGGCAAAACGAGCAGGACTGCTCCATGACATCGGAAAATCCATCGACCATGAAGTGGAAGGATCCCACATTCAGATTGGTGCTGACTTATGTAGAAAATATAAAGAATCCCAGATTGTTATCAATGCGGTGGAAGCTCATCACGGCGACGTAGAGCCTACATCCCTGATCGCATGTCTGGTCCAGGCTGCAGACGCGATTTCAGCGGCAAGGCCGGGAGCAAGAAGAGAAACTTTAGAAACCTATACCAACAGATTAAAACAGTTAGAAGATATCACAAACTCCTTCAAAGGAGTGGACAAATCTTTTGCTATTCAGGCAGGAAGAGAAATTCGTGTTATGGTAGTACCTGAGCATGTCAGCGACAGCGACATGGTACTTCTGGCCAGAGATATATCCAAGCAGATCGAAGCAGAACTGGAATATCCGGGACAGATAAAAGTAAATGTGATCCGCGAGTCCAGGGTTGTGGACTACGCAAAATAAAGTCGACTTTAAATCTAATGGAAAAAGGCTCTTACGAAGGTAAGAGTCTTTTTCCATTTCCAAGACTATTTTTACTTTTCCATTCATAGACTGTAAAGGGTGAAGTTAATGAAAAAAAATATGCGTCTGTTTCTGATCCTGTATCTGGCCGGCTTCGGGATAGGAGTCCTGGCCGGAAATCTTTTTTTAAGAAAAACAGGTTATCAGACAAGTCTGCTTTCTGTATACCTCAGTTCCGGCCCGGATCTGGAAGCGGCTCAATTTTTTGGAGAACTTTTTTTTCAGAGGGGAAAGCTGTTTTTTCTGGGAGCAGTGTGTGGTGTGACGATACTGGGAATGTTTCTGGTGGCAGGGGGGCTTTTGTGGGCCGGATTCCTGGGAGGAAATCTTGCAGTCCTTTTCCTTACGCAGTGGGGGATCCAGGGGCTGGGGACCGGTATCCTCTGCCTTTTTCCACAGATCCTTTTTTATACTCCCGGCTGGCTGCTTTACTTCTTTGCAGTCCTGCAGATGAGCAGGAAATCAATGGGAGGATCAAAGAGGACCAGAGAGGACTATAAAGCTTATTTTTTCTTCCTTTCTATGGCCGGAGTGCTTCTTTTGCTGGGAATATGGTCGGAAAGTTATGTAAATCAAAAGATCCTGGCCTGGATCATAGAAAAACATATGTGAGTTCACAAAAAATTTACAAATATATCTTCACCACATCTAGTGGAAAATGAAAAGACTGGTTTCGATATGTTGTGGGAAATGTCAAAACATAGGGATTTATCATAGGTTTTGTAAAATTTAGGGTTTGATTTTTTACCGGGTCTTGATATATAATCGAACTATGTTTACAGAAGGGAAAAGAAAGAATGAAGTGCGAGATAGAAGAATTTATTGATTATTTACATAATACCAGGGGCACTTCAAAAAATACAGAAGTTTCATACGAGCGTGATTTGAGAAAATTAGAAACGTATCTGACAGAGGGGGGATTCGAGACCGAGGAACAGGTTACTTCCACGGTTTTGAATTCTTATGTTCTTTATATGGAACGGAAAAATTTTGCGGCTTCTTCTATTTCCAGAAGCATTGCGTCCGTCCGTGCTTTTTTTCAGTATCTGACCCGGAAATACGGATGGAAGGAAAACCCGGCGGAGAAGCTGAAGGCGCCAAAGATCGAGAAAAAACTGCCGGGTATCCTGACAGTAGAGGAGGTGGATCTGCTCCTTGCCCAGCCAAAGGGAAATACGGCTAAGAGAATCCGGGACAAAGCTATGCTGGAACTGCTGTATGCCACTGGTATCCGAGTGAGCGAGCTGATCAGTCTGAAAATTAAAGATATAAATCTGAAATTAGGTTATCTGACCTGCAGCGGCGGGGAAAGAGAGCGGGTGATCCCATTTGGAAGCGCTGCAAAACAGGCAGTGGAGAAATATATGGAAGGAGCCCGGGAACAGCTTCTTGGAGGACAGGACAGCGATTTTCTTTTCCTGAATTGTTCTGGAAAATCCATGAGCCGGCAGGGGTTCTGGAAGGTATTGAAAGGATATGCCGCTTCGGCAGGGATCCAGCAGGACATTACCCCCCATACTCTCCGGCATTCCTTTGCGGCTCATCTGCTTCAGAACGGGGCAGACCTGAAAAGTGTCCAGGAAATGATGGGACATTCTGACATTTCTTCCACACAGATTTATATGAATATGAATATCCATAAGATCAGAGATGTGTATATGAAAGCACATCCCAGAAAATAAAAACGAGCGGTCACATTAATCAAAATCGAGGATATTTATACATTTTATGCGAATTTGTCGAGCACAGCTTTGAGACCATAGGCTCAAAGCTGCGCAGACTGAGCAATAAAATGTATAAATATCCTGATATGCGTTTAATGCGGCAGCTCATTTTTGTTTTAACACAATTCTGCAATGGTATAGAGAAGCTTTTCCGTATCTTCCCAGCCAAGACAGGGATCTGTAATCGATTTTCCGTATATATGGTTAGGTCCGATCTTCTGAGAGCCTTCTACCAGGTAGCTTTCGATCATGACGCCCTTAACCAGCTTCTGGATATCTGTAGAGATCAGACGGCTGTGCAGAACTTCTTTGACGATACGGATCTGCTGTTCAAATTTCTTTCCGGAGTTAGAGTGATTAGCGTCAATGATCACTGCCGGATTCTGAAGGTCTCTTTTCTCATACATTTCCAGAAGCAGCTGCAGATCCTCATAGTGATAATTGGGAATGGTGTTGCCATGTTTGTTCACCGCTCCTCTCAGGATCGTATGGGTCAGGGGATTGCCCTCTGTCTTTACTTCCCATCCTCTGGAGATAAAGTCGTGTCCTCCCTGGGCAGCTACTACAGAGTTCAGCATAACAGAAAAGTCTCCGCTGGTAGGATTCTTCATACCTGCCGGAATGTCCAGACCACTGACCATCAAACGGTGTTCCTGGTTTTCTACAGAACGGGCTCCGATGGCCACATAGGAAAGCAGATCAGAGAGATAGTGCCAGTTGTCTGGGTAGAGCATTTCATCAGCAGAAGTCAGACCGGTTTCGGATATGGAACGCATATGCATATGACGGATAGCCAGAATGCCTGCCATAACGTCTGGCTGGGCTTCCGGGTCCGGCTGATGGAGCATACCCTTATACCCTTCACCGGTGGTCCTGGGTTTATTGGTATAGATCCGGGGTACCAGGACAAGACGGTCGGCTACTTTATCCTGGACTTTTGCCAGGCGGTTGGTGTATTCACATACAGAATCTTCATTATCTGCGGAGCAGGGGCCTACGATCACCAGGAATTTATCAGATTTTCCAGTGATCACATCCTGGATCAGGCGGTCTCTTTCGGCTTTTATTTTTTTCATTTCTTCGGACATGGGGGTCTGGGCCTTGATCTGGTCCGGAGAAGGAAGCTGTTTAACAAATGTAAAACTCATAGGATTCTCCTTTGTATCTTTAATAAATTAAGTCAGTTTAACAGAAAAATTATAATACAAGAAATCGCAGTTGTCGATACTTTTTCTTAGCAGTCAGGAAAAGTACTCTCTTAAAAAGTAGAGAGAAAGCCCTGTTACCAGCAGTTCGCTGACGATCAGACCCCACAGATATCCCTGGATGCCGTATTCCGGAATGATAAAGAAGACAAAGGCAATACGGACGCCAAGCCCCAGGGTATTTAAGAGAAAGGACTGGTTGGCAGCGCCAAGTCCGTTTAAGATCCCGCTTAAAGTTCCGGAGAGATACAGACAGGGGCAGATAAATGCCAGCGTCTTGATAAAAGTAGCTGCAAATTCGTTTTTAAAGAGGGCCAATCCTAAAAAATCCCCGGAAAAAAAGAAAAAGGCAGTAGACAGAAAGCCCAGGATCAGACAGTATTTGGCGGAAAGAAAAATCGCCTGGCGGATGGCCTGATGATTGCCTACAGCCTGCTGTTCCGCCACAGAGGGCAGGAGAACTGTGGACACTGCGTTTGTGATAGCAGAGGGAAACAGGATCAGGGGCAGGGCCATACCGGTCAGAACCCCGTAGATAGACAGAGCCGAACCGTTATCCAGTCCGTAAAGGCGCAGATGACCGGGGATCAGTACCGATTCAATGCTGTGAAGAACGTTTACAAGAAGCCGGCTGCAGGTAAGAGGAAAAGAGAAAGCGAGGATTTCCTTCATGTCTTTTCCCGGCGAGCGGAGATTCCTGAGGCGGTATCCGGCTTTCCGATAATCCCAGAGGATCACCAGCAGGAAGAAGATCATAGAGACCAGTTCTCCGCCCACAAGACCTGCCACAGCCAGCATAGGAGTAATGGACAGGCCCTGTTCTGTCAGGATCAGGAAGAGCCCGTAAGAGACCCCGACTCTGGCACACTGTTCCAGAAGCTGGGAGGCTGCAGGGATGGACATCTTCTTTTTGGCATAGTAGTATCCGTTGACACAGGAGTGGAGAGTTCCCATAGGAATGGAAAAGGCCATGAGTTTTAACAGAGAAGTACATCTTTCCTCTAAAAGAATATGGACGGCAAACCAGGAGGCGTTGTCATAAAGGATCAGAGAGACTATGAGCGCTATGGCAGTAGAGAGGATTCCTGACAGAACAAAAATGTCCCTGGCGCCCTGTTCATCTTGCAAAGACGCCCTGGCGGCGGTAAAACGGGAGATCGCGGTCTGGATCCCCCCTACAGACAGAGCGAAGCAGAGCGTATGGATGGGAAAGATCAGCTGATAGATCCCCATGCCTTCTGCACCAATTGTCTGGGAGAGGAATATTCTATAGATAAAACCAATGATCTTGGTGATAAATCCCGCTCCTGTAAGAAGGAGGGTTCCCTTTAGAAGCACATACTTATCATCCATAAAAAAGTCCTTTTGCCTTTTCCATAATATATTCCAAAAATCCCCTTGACAGAACATGGGAAAGATGATATTCTACATCCAGAATGAAATCCTAGTAAAATAGTCGGAATTAAAAGGGGCGATAACAGTGAAACTATCTACAAAAGGCAGATACGGACTGCGGGCCCTGATCGATCTGGCCCAGTATGGGGAGCAGGAGGCGGTTTCTATCCAGAGCATTTCGGCAAGACAGCAGATTTCCGACAGTTACCTGGAACAACTGGTAAGAAAGCTGAAGAAAGCAGGACTGGTGACCAGTGTCCGGGGAGCTCAGGGAGGATATCGTCTGGCAAGGCCGGCAGAGGAGATCTCTGTAGGAGATGTTCTCAGAGCTCTGGAAGGCAGTATCGAAGCTGTTTCCTGCCAGGAAGGAGAGAATCCCAGCTGTGTGGGAAAAGATCTGTGTGTTGCCCGATATGTCTGGCAGAAAGTGAATAAAAGTATCCAGGAAACCGTAGACTCTATTATGATCAGCCAGCTGGTGGAAGAAAGCCGCAGGATCCAGGAAAATCAGAGATAGGAGAGGAAAGCGATGAAAACAAGAATTTATTTAGATAATGCAGCAACTACAAGAAC
>DWUY01000171.1 GCA_019120515.1 Candidatus Blautia avicola
GGACAGACCGGCGATTATATCAATACCATCACAAGCGATGTAAACAACTATGAAAAAATCCTGACCCATAAGATCGGTGATCTGGCAAAGAGTTTTGCACTTTCGCTCATGCTGATTATTTTTGTGATGACCATTTATGTGCCTGCCGGAATTATCCTGCTGATTGCCGACCTGCTTTTGATCCCCGGACTGTGGCTTTCCTTCCGTATGGTTCGGAAATATGGGAAAGAAAAGAACGATATTTGTGCGGAGAATGTCAGCAGCATTGTGGAGTATGTGTCTGGTATTCAGACTTTCCGGGCCTATGGCGTAGGTGGATTGAAGAATAAAACCGTTATAGGCGCCATGCAGGAGTTCTGCCGGATCAGCTTTGTGTATGAAGAGAAAGTCCTTCCTATCGGCGCTGGATTTGGCATTTTAAGCTGGCTGTCCTGCCCGCTTGTTATCTGGACAGCTTATGCGCCCTGGGCTGCCGGAACACTGGATACAGTATCTTATCTTCTGATCTGTATGCTGCCCTTGTTTTGTGCAAAGCTGGCAAACTCTATCTTTGTAGACCTGACGAGCTATAAGAACCTGATGATTTCCAAAAATAAAATCCTGGGTGTGATGAACGAACCAGAGGAAACCGGCAGTATGGAGCCGCTTCAAACGGCCACCCATGAAATCACCTTTGATAGTGTGGACTTCTCGTATGTACCCGGAGAGCCTGTGCTGAAACATGCCACCTTTACAGTGCCAGACCAGAAGCTCACAGCCATTGTCGGAGACTCTGGTTCCGGCAAATCCACCATTCTGAACCTGATTGCAAAATACTACGAGGCGAATGGAGGAACCATTTCAATCGGCGGCAAACCTATTAACCATGTGGCCGCAGAGCGTGTATTGGAACAAATCTCCATGGTAGACCAGGATGTATTTCTCTTTGATGATACCATCCGGGACAATATCCGGCACGCCCGCCCCAATGCTACGGACGAGGAAATCGAAGCCGCCTGCCGGGAGGCCAACTGTGATGGCTTCATCCGCAAGATGGAAAAGGGATACGATACACCGACCGGTGAGAACGGGAACCTTCTCTCTGGAGGTGAGCGTCAGCGAATTTCCATCGCCCGCGCTGTCCTGAAAAACAGCCCGATCCTGCTTTTGGATGAAGCAACAGCGTCTCTTGACATTGAGAATGAGCTAGCAGTAAAGCAGGCCATCGCCAATCTTCTAAAAGAGAAAAAGACTGTGGTAATGATTGCTCATACCCTTTCCATTGTAAAAAATGCAGATCAGATCCTTGTGGTATCTGACGGAAAGATTGCGGAAGCCGGTACTCACGATGAATTGCTGGCCAAAGGCGGAAAGTATGCGGCTATGTGGAACGCGGAGCAAAAAATCTCAGCGTGATTGGAGGTGCCAATGAAACTTCATGAATCTGGAGAAGATTATCTGGAAGCGATCTTTGTTCTGCAGCAGACAAAAGGGATGGTTCGCTCTGTTGATGTGTCTCAGCATCTGGGTGTGAAAAAGCCCAGTGTATGTCATGCGGTTTCCATTTTGGAGCAAGGCGGTTTCCTGATTAAAGATGAGGACCATTTCCTTCACTTAACTGAAAGGGGTAAGGAGACGGCTGAGGCAATCTATGAACGGCACTGTTATTTTAAAAACTGGCTGATCGAGGCAGGTGTGGAGGATGCCACTGCGGAACAGGAAGCCTGCAGGATCGAGCATGACATCAGTGAGCAGAGCTTCCAGAAACTGAAGAGATGGAAGGAGAGAGAACTCTGTAGAAACAAATGGTAATTGAATATCCGGTGAAACGACTGCTTGCGAGCTGTTGTATCAAGAGAAAACTCCAGTCATATCTCGGCATCCTGCGTAAGAAACTGGAGAAGGATTCACGGTAATTGCGGTATCTTCATATCGTATATGGTGTTGAGTATCGGTTTGAGGATGAATAAGAAAAGTAAATTATGATGAGATTAACAAGAGGGTGTTGCATAGAAGCAGCACCCTTTATTTAATAAGGTATAGTTTAAGTACCAAGTGCTGGAAGTAGTGCTGATGAAGCGCATCCGGTACTTCCGGGATGTGGAGTAATTTAGGAGGAGCCGGCGACGTAAGCTGCCCGGTATTTGTTATGAAGGAATTAGAAAAAATACTCTGCCGTTTGCTAGGAGCCAATTCAACTTAATAAAAAATAGATGGCGGAATTATTCTCCAAAAGGTATTGGATTTATATGAAAAAAATAAAACCAAATGGAGTATATTCAAACCATACAGAGTGGCATAGCCCATTTGGCATATGATAAAATTGAATCATGCGAAATCAGGATTCGCAATTTTTTTAAACATCAAGTTAGAAAAAACTAACCAAATGGAGGTATTTAGAGAATGAAATCGAAAAGCAACAAATTGCAGGCAAAAGACCTTATAAATGTTGGTATTTTCACCGCCATCTATTTTGTCATTTTCTTTGCCGGTATGATGCTGGGATATATCCCTATCTTTATCCCGCTGCTTGGAC
>DWUY01000172.1 GCA_019120515.1 Candidatus Blautia avicola
TCCCCTCTTTTCTCTCGCATCCAAAATTTCTCCCAGAGAGGCCTCCTGCCCCTTAGTCCAGAATTCAAGTTTCATCTGTCTTCTCCCTGTTTCGCAGTTTTTCTCTGAGCGCTTTTCCCTCATGGGAAAGCAAATAGGTATAGGTAGTTTCCGGCACCAGTTCTTTCAGACCTTCCCAGTCTCCTTCCAGAAATTTTTTCCGGACAAAGGTCGCACTGATCACCTGCTCTCCGTTCCTGCACCGGGGGATCTCTCTTACCTCTATTCCATATCGGGGAAGGATTTTCTTCATCTCCTCATTATACACCCTTGTAATTTCTGAAAAAGGCTCCTCCCCCACATAGCGGCAGTCAATATGGAAAGCTTCTTTAAAATAAGTTCCAAAAATCTTCAGATCCAGCAGCACCGCCTCACCGGAGGCCTTTGCTTTGTCCTTCAGAAAATAGTCCGGAAATGTGGCGTGAGAGATCAGATAATCAGAGCTTCCGTGAACATAGACGTTTTTCAGATCACTGCAGCCCTTTTTTACCAGTTCCATTCTTATCTCTGCTGGAAATTCCGAAGCATCCTCAGACAGCACAAAGACATGAAGGATCTCGCACTGTTTGGCCCCCTGCCGGATCAGATACCGGTGTCCTTTAGTAAAGGGATTGGCATTCATAACTATAGCCCCTGTCTTCAAAGAAAAACGATTTTCATAAGGAGCCGCTTCCTTCCTCAGATATTCTCTGATCCCGTCCTTTTTATTTTCCATAAGCAGCATGTCCCTGGTATCCATGACAGGCCAGAATCCCAATTCCTGAAAATACCCCCGATTCCCCGGCTTTGTAAATACAAACAGATGGGTGATCCCCTCTTCCCACGCATTTTTCATAAGGGAAGACATCAGTTTTACCATCAGGCCTTCGCCCTGAAACTGCGGATCCACAGCAATGCATTTGAGTACATTGCCCTGCCGGGATCCACAGGCTGCAATCTTTCCCTCTCCGGTATACAGTATCACAGAATACTGAATCTTTTCATCAAGATCCAGTCCCTGCCGTTCCAGAAAGGATCTCATTTTCTCCAGTTTTCTTCCCAGGAAAGGCCGTCCCTCCTCCTGATAAAAAGTAAATCCTTCCATGTCATTCCCCTTTCTCCTAAACTAATATGATTCTACCATATCCTGCTCCAAACAGCAAAGCCTCTTATTGCCATTGGCGTCCTGTCCTGTTTTAAAAAAATACGGGTTCTTCTTCCATGTTTTCGTATATGGAAAATTTTTGTGGACAAGACTATCTTATTAGGATATTATAGGAGAGCAATTCTTTAAAAACCAAAAAGAAAGTGAGACTGATAATCATGTTAACGGATCTTATCAACGGACTGAGCGACCTTCTTTACAGCTATATCCTGATCATCCTCCTTCTGGGTACAGGAATCTATTTCACTTTTAGAACACGTTTCGTACAGTTCCGTCTTTTCATTGAATCCATCCGCGTGGTGGCCCAGCCCGGAGATGATGAAAACGGGCTCTCCTCCTTCCAGGCGCTGATGGTATCCACCGCCTCCCGGGTAGGAACAGGAAACATTGCCGGGATCTCAACTGCCATCTGTCTGGGAGGACCAGGCGCCGTATTCTGGATGTGGCTCACCGCCATTTTAGGAAGCGCTTCCGCCTTTATCGAAAGTACCCTGGCACAGATCTACAAAAAACGGGCGGAGGACGGAAGTTCTTACGGCGGCCCTGCATACTATATCCAAGCTGCTCTTAAAAAGCACTGGATCGGAGCCTTATTTGCCATATTCCTGATCCTGACCTACATGGGCGGCTTTAACCTGGTGGCTTCTTTCAATATTGCAGACTCCTTCCGGGCTTACAGCTTTTTTGATGAATCCTTCACCCCTCTGCTTGTAGGTGTGATCCTGGCTCTGGTCTTTGCTGCGTGCATCTTTGGGGGAAGCAGGCAGATTTCCAGGATCACAGAAGTTCTGGTTCCTTTTATGGGGATCTTCTATCTGGCTGTAGCCCTTTTTGTGACGGTGACTCACTATACTCTGATCCCGAAAATGTTCTCCGACATTTTTTCCAATGCTTTTGACATCCGGGCAATCTTCGGAGGATTTACAGGTTCCTGTGTTATGAATGGTATCAAAAGAGGACTTTTTTCCAATGAAGCCGGCGTAGGATCAGCCCCTAATGCAGCGGCCAGCGCTGCTGTGTCTCATCCGGTAAAGCAGGGACTGGTACAGATGCTTTCCGTATTTATCGACACCATCCTGATCTGTTCTGCCACCGCCTGCCTGCTTCTTTGCTCCGGCGTGGCTCCAAGCGAAGAGCTAAAAGGCATGCCCTGGGTCCAGGCGGCCGCTTCTGAGTCTCTGGGCGGCTTCGGTACGGTGTTTATCACCGTGGCTCTGTGCCTTTTTGCCTTTACCACACTGATCGGTAATTTCTATTATGCAGAAATGGGACTGAAATACCTCTGCGGCAAAACTCCCGGAAAGGCTCTTCTCAATCTTTTCCGTATTATTGCCGCCTTGATCGTGCTGGCAGGAGCTGTTATGGAATTCGGCCTGGTGTGGAGCACTGCTGATGTACTTATGGGCTTTATGGCCCTCATCAACCTGCCGGTTATCCTGCTGCTTGGAGGTACCGCTATCCGGTGTATGAAGGACTATGTGAGACAGAAAAAAGAAGGACGTAACCCGGTATTTAAGGCCGCGGATATAGGATTAAAGGAAAAAACAGATTTCTGGGATTAAAAGAAGAGCTTCCTCTTTCTCAACCCACATAAAAGAGCTGCTTACAGGAAATCCAATAAGATTTCAATTCCTGTAAACAGCTCTTCTTTTTAAAACAACAGATTCAGCAGTCCGATCACAAAGCCGATAACAGCTCCGAGATTTACCACTGCATTTAATTCTTTTTTCATTATGCCAAGAAGCACTTCTTCCACTTCCAGCACATCCATCTGATTTACCTTTTCCTCTACGATCCGGTCAATATGGAAGCTCTCTGCCAGTTCTCCTGCTTTTTCCTCTGCCAGGCGGGTATAGATTCTTTCCGCCAGCTGACGGATCCTCTCTTCTCCCAGAGGAATATTCTCAAACCATTGGCAGATAGGGCGGCTTTCTGCCGCAGCGATCTCTCCCACCACAATCGGATATATCTTATCTCTTCCGTTTTCCCGGATATATTCTCCCACTTTGTCGCCGATAGGCTCCGCAACGGATTTGATCAGATCGTCCTTTAAAAACATGGATACCATCGTACCCTGGAATTTTTCCCTGATCTCCTTTGCGCCTTCTTCGGCAATGATCTTACCCACATCCAACTGTTCCAGACCATGGTTGATCTTCTCTGTGATAAAATCCTCCAAATGTCCCCGCATAGCTTCGTAATCTTCCACGGTCATGTACTGTTCCAGAAAAGTTTCCAGAGAGTCCTGGCTGTGCTGGACCTCCTGGATACCTTTCACCACTCCGTCCAGGATCTTATCTTTCACTTCCCCGGACAGGAGCATTTTCCGGAGGTCTTCTCTGGTAAGGAGTTTTTCTCCCACCGCCTTCCCCAGAGCTTTTGCCAGTCTGGGCTTCCCTTTGGGAATGATCCCCGGGGTAAAAGGAAGGGTCCGTCCCCCGATCTTCACCGGTTTTAAAGGACGAAACAACATCTTAACTGCTATATAATTGGTAAAATAACCGATCACCGCTCCAATAACCGGTCCTGCTAATATTTCGATCACACTCATATATCGTCCTTCTTATCTCCTGCCGAAAAGCTTTTCCCTTACCTGTTCCCAAAGCCGGATCAGAAAATAATCATAGGCCTGGTCAAATAAAAAAAGAGCCACCTGTCCGCCGGCAGCGAATACCAGCAGCAGTATGCCGGATACTTTTCCCGCGAAAAGCAGCTTTGGAAAAAGAAACAGCGCCGGCAGATACATCAGATTAAAAATGATCAGTTTTCCAAGGATCAGCAGCAGTCTGCGGTTCTTCCAGCCTGGATGATCTCCCAGGAAATGCCAGAGAAATTCCACACCCAGCACATAGATCCCCATCATAGCGTAAGTAATGCAGTAAAGTTTCTG
>DWUY01000173.1 GCA_019120515.1 Candidatus Blautia avicola
CTTTTTCTATTGAAAATATGACAGAGCTGACCGGGCGGCGGGTTCGGGATTTCGGGGGAGATTTTAAACGGCTGTTTAACAATGAATATCGATGGGTCCATGTCCAGATGCTTTATGATGAATCTTTAAAACAAGGATCCGTGGTCCTCTGTTTTAAAGATGTAAATGATAAAAAAGAGGAAGAACTTTCCCGGCTGAAGTTTTTAAAACAGTCTCTGGAGAGTGTAGACAAGATGGCAAAGTCCAAAAATATGTTTTTCTCCCTGATGTCCCATGATATGCGTACCCCGTTGAATGGGATCATCGGTCTGACGGAGATTATTTCCCGAAATCCGGATGACAAGGAGAAAGTACAGGAGTCTCTGAAGAAAATCGAGGCTCTGGGAAATCAGCTTCTGGGACTGATCAATGATATTCTGGAAATGTCCAAGCTGGAACAGGGAAAGCTGGAGATCAAAAGCAGCAGCTTTAACCTGAAGAAAAACCTGGAGGAGCTGGCTTCAATCTTTCAGATGCAGGCGGAAAATTCAGGAAAAACATTCCTTTACAGGATTCGTATCGACCACGGGGAAGTAGAGGGAGACTGGGCCAGGATCCAGCAGATTCTCAACAATCTTCTTTCCAATGCATTTAAATTTACGAAAGAAGATGGACAGATCAGACTTCAGGTGGAGGAGATCCGGGACAGCAGGAATAACTACAGAAAGTATCATTTTACAGTCAGCGATAACGGATTTGGCATGAGTCAGGGGTTTCTGGAAAAAATATTTGTGCCTTTTGAGAGGGAGACCAGATTCGGGGCGGCAAATGTAGCAGGTACCGGTCTGGGAATGCCTATTGTCCACGACCTTGTCCAGAAGATGGAAGGCACCATACAGGTGACCAGCGAGTTGGGAAAAGGTTCGGTATTTCAGGTGATCCTTCCCCTGCAGCTTCATGAAGGAATAGAAGTACAGGGAAAGGAGACAAAAGAGGATAAGGCCGGACCCGTCGAGAAAGAGGAGCTGGACCTGGCAGGTATGGAGGTACTCCTTACGGAAGACAACGAGATAAATATGGAGATTGCAGCAGAGCTCCTGGAGGCCTGCGGGTTGAAGATTACCAAGGCATGGAACGGAAAAGAAGCTTTTGACATTTATCTGAACCATGATCCCTATTACTTCGACTTTATTCTCATGGATATGCAGATGCCGGTGATGGATGGGTGTCAGGCCGCAGAGCGCATCCGGAAGTCCGGCAGAGCCGATGCAGAACAGATTCCCATTATAGCTGTGACTGCCAATGCTTTTGCTGAGGACATTGCACTGACGAAAAAGGCGGGAATGAACGCCCATATTTCCAAACCCATTGATTTTCGGATTTTGAAAAAAACCATGGCCGATTTAAAAAAAGGAAAAAACTAACATCGGAAAAATAAAAGAAACTGCCCATGTGCCCCCAAAATTGTCTTTTTTCGGATCACATGGGCAGTTTTTTCAGGTACTGCTGATATGTTTTTGAAACTCTTCGGACTCCAGAGGACGGTCAAAATAGAATCCCTGCATAAGTGTGATACCCATTTCCAGCATTTTCTGATAGGTCTCTTCAGTTTCCACACCTTCTGCGCAGAGGTTGATCCCCAGGCTGCTGCCCAGGTCGCAGAGACATTTGAGAAAGATCTGATTATAGGTGTCTTTGCTGATATGCTGGATGTATTCCCGGTCTATTTTGATCTGGGAGATCGTCAGCCGCTTTAAATATGTGAAGCTGGAATAACCTGTCCCGAAATCGTCCAGGGCTACGCCTGCTCCCATATCCCGAAGTTCCCGGCAGAACTGATCGGCAATCTCGAAATTGTTGATCAGGGAGGTTTCCGTCAGTTCAAAGACCAGCCACTGGGGAGCCAGTTCAAACTCCTGACAGCATTTGCGGATATAGGAGATCAGATTCTTATCTGATACCTGCTGGGCGGAAATGTTGATGTTCATATAGAGAGAAAAGCCCATTTTATGCCAGTTTCCGCATTCTTTAACGGCCTGTTTCACGATCCATCTGCCTGCAGTCAGGATCAGATCGGAATACTCCAGCGCTTCGATAAGCTCTTCCTGGGAGATATTGTCCAGATCCGGCGTGCTGTACCGAAGGAGGGCTTCTGCTCCGTGACATATGGTTTTTCCATTTTGAATTTCCATGACTGGCTGGAATACCAGCCGGAAATTTTTCATGCCGTCGGTGACATTCTGCCGGAGCACCCGGTCCAGAACAAATTTTTTGTTCAGGCTATCCATGTTTTCACTGCGGAAAAATACGGTCTGATGCCGGCTGGACTTTGCACGCATCAGCAGAGCCATATTGGCGTTTTGCAGCAGCTCTTCGCTGGTGGTTCCGTTCTGGGGATAGATCGCTACGCCGATATTGGCCCGGATAAAGAGTACATGGCCTTCTAAAGTCCGTTCCCGGCTGAGATACATCTGAAAAGGAACCAGCTTTTCCAGGATCTGTTCCCGGGTATTCTCTCTGATATGAACAAGAAATTCGTCCCCTTCCAGACGATAAACTCCCAGATTGTCACTGATATACAGGTTGATGATCCGGGTAAATTCCACCAGGATCTTATTGGCAAAATCCCTTCCGAAAATCTCATTGAAAATTTTGAAATTATGGATATCAATGCACAGAATACTGCCGGTCGCCGAGGAATCTTTCAGGTATTTCCTCATATCTTTTTCAAAACAGTTCCGGTTTTTCAGGCCGGTAAGGATATCGTAGTACAGGATGTTTTTCAGCTTTTCTTCATAAGCTTTCTGCTCGGTAATATCCACAAGAGAACCGGCGATCATGAGAGGATTTCCATTTTCATCATGCATTCCCTTGCCCTGGCAGCGTATCCAGATCACGGTGTCAAATTTAGTTTTTACCCGGTACTCGGCTTTGTGATATTTGCTTTTTCCACTTAAAAATGGGGCGAAAGAATCCAGGAATACACTGCGGTCTTCCGGAAGGATAAAGCCCGTCAGGAAGAACTGAGTGTGGAGGAAGAGGTGATTATGACGGTGAATGATTTTAACATTCAGCAGAGTTTGATTGCGAGTGCGGAGGAGGCTTTGGATCTTGCCGTAATGGCATACGAGCAGACACGCCAACGTTTTATCATCGGAAAGGCGGATGTGAATAGTCTTACTCTTTCGTTGAACCGCCAGCAGGAGGCGCAGAAAAATTATATTTCGGCTTTGCAGAATTATTGGTTGAATTATTATAAGATACGTAAACTGACGCTGCACGATTTTGAGTCCGGTTTTTCCCTTGCGGACAAGTTTGATTTTAATACAGGAATTTATCGATGAGTAATCCGCGTAACCTCTCCTCGTTTACCTTGATAGTGACATTTGTCTGCCTGTCACTGATAGGGGTGGTATTAGTACCGCTGTTGCCGGTTAAGCTGGCGCCGTCGCGTACCTTGCCCGGTCTGACTGTTTCTTTCAGTATGCCCGGCAATTCGTCACGGGTTATTGAGGCGGAGGTTACCAGTAAACTGGAGGCGATGATGGCCAGAGTAAAGGGAATCAGGAAGGTGAACTCTACTTCGGATAACGGCAGCGGCTCAATTTCTTTGGAACTGGACAAGCATGCGGATATTGACGTTACCCGCTTTGAAGTGTCTACCATCATCAGACAGACCTGGCCTCAGCTGCCCGAGGGGGTGAGTTATCCTCAAATCAGTACGCGACGTTCGGATGATAAGGCATCCAGACCTTTTATTACTTATACACTGAATGCGCCTGCCAATCCTATTTTGATTCAGCAGTATGCGGAAGAGAATATCAAGCCGGTATTGGGACAGTTGAAGGGGATTTATAAAGTGGAACTGAATGGAGCTACACCTATGGAGTGGCAGTTGGAGTATGACAGTGACCAGCTTTCGCGTTTGGGAATCACACTGCAGGCTGTGCAACGGGCCATTAACCGCCATTATGAAAAAGAGTTTCTGGGGATCTGTTCTATTGAAAAAGGTGCGGAGGGCAGAGAGTGGATCAGACTGGTACGTACATCTACTGAAAAAGAAATGGAATTTGAACCGGGAGCCATTCAACTGCAAGCCGAAGATGGAACGATGGTTACGCTGGATAAACTGATAAAGGTAAGGCATGTGGAAGAACGACCGCAAAGTTATTACCGGATAAACGGGCTGAATTCTGTCTACCTGTATATCA
>DWUY01000174.1 GCA_019120515.1 Candidatus Blautia avicola
ATACATATGGATTCCTGCCGTAATATTTTCAAAGGACACTTTATAGTCTCCCTTATTTGCACTCATCCATTGAAGCATATAGGTCGCAAATAAAGTAGAAACCCAGAAACGATGTTCTTCCAGCCGGAAAACAACCACATCATCAATAATTTCACCTTTCTCATCCAGCATTGTAGTATAACGTTCCCTGCCTGTTTTCAAAGTCCCGATAGGTTTTGTGAAGAGAAGATCAAGAAATGCCGCCGCATCATCCCCCTTTACTTCTACAAGCTGATGAGTCCAGAGATACCAGCCTACATTTTCCCGTACAGCCATATGTTCTTTTCTCTTCATTTCGTCGTATTTATAAACATTTTTATACATATTTTCTCTCCCTTCTTCCACAGTTCTATACTGTCAACAGAATTTATCAATTTTTCTGCCAATCTTAATGCGAAGCTTATCAGCAGGAGTATCTTCTTTGATCTCCCATAATGACCACTGTGTATTTACCAGAGTTTTGGTCATGCCATACCAGTAGGCCACAAATGCATCATCCATCTTTGCATTATAGATTGTAAGGGCGTTACGGTCCATAATGTACTGAACCTCATTTTCATTAAAAGCCTCGATTTCATAGGAAACCCCCATCGCCTGAAGATACATCTCCAGATAACCGCCCATGAGACGTCCGTCTTCAAGATCCGCAGGGGCGCCCATCCAGCTGCGCAGACCCTCCTTTGTACATTTTTCACCGCAGGCAGTTTTTCCTGATGCTTCACAAACACAGCGGATCACATGATCCAGCATTTTTTCATCCAGCTTTCCCTGTTTCAGCAAAGAAGAAATCGTAGGAAATATATAGTTGCTGGCTGCATGAGCCCGTCTGATCAGATCTGCCACGCTGTTAGAATCCTGTTCCATATTTGTACCATTGGAAAAGGTATATTCAGTCTCCCCCCGGAATACCATAGACTCTTTTACCATGTCTTTTTCTTCCGTATACTTGATCTGATCTTCCGTTGCGATGGGACCAAAACATTCCCACTGTTCGTGAGGCGGCATTGGATATTTATCACGGCTTTCCGCAACGATCCTGCAATGACAGTCCCCGCATCCTTTGGCTTCCACCATATGAAATTCCAGCTGAGTACCGGGTCTGAGATTTTCCGACCATGATTTTGCGCTGGCCTCAAGAGACTGGGTTGTGGCGCGGCAAAGTTCCGATCCCACAATGTCCCAGTCGCAGACATCCAGTTCTTTTTCCAAACGATATGTACCGAAATCCTGTACGCGGCCGCACATCATCTGTGCTTCATCCCCTGAATCTCCCACTAAGCCACCTACAAAACTTCCCCTGCAGAATGGATGGACATTATGCTGATCCATCTGATATTTTCCGAACCTCTGCATTGTATAATACAGTTTTTGATAAGCTGTCTCACACATGGCCTGGGCTCTCTCTCTGTAATCCGGTACCATGATCCGAAGAACCTGCATACAGGCGGCGCTGAAAGTCGCATTATATCTGGACAGCCAATGCATAGCTTCCTGATATCCTACCAGCTTATTCCATGGAGAACACAGGGCTGCATAACGGTCAAGTGATTTTGCGCCTGAATCCTTGGGAATACGTGAATCAACTTTTTTGCTCATAAAGAATCCTCCTTTACCTCTGGGATTTTCCAGAAAAACTTTTATAAATATTATAAAGGAATGTTTTTATCTATAATAGACAATATATGTTGAATTTTCACCTTTAAAATGGTATATATTTTGTAGACCTAAAAATAACATTTTCTTTACTGCTGTGTAAATTGAGTAAAATGTTGCATCTTTTTGATATATATTAGTGAATAAAAATATATAGTGAATAAGAATATATAAGGAGAACATTATATGAATCTGAATCTTACAATCATCAGGGATTATCTGCCGGCAGAATATCATACGCAGCTCTATGGTCCGGTCCAGGACAAACTGGTTTGTCCAAGGCCTCTTTTATACACCCCCTGTTCCAAATTCGCCGCTGATAAACTCTATATCTTATCGGATGTTATTCCGAAAACATTAAGGCCGGATCCAGACTGTTCCTTTATCTTTGTCAGAAGCCAGGTTCCTGTCTCATGGGCAGATAGCGGTGTTTCTATTTTACAGATAAAAAACATTTCCGATTTCTATCAGGTCTTCAATACTATCAGCGAGATTTTTAATTTTTTTGATCAATGGGAAAATACTCTTAGAAATGAATTGGAAAAACAGGTAGATTTTGATATTAAAGAAATTATAAAGGCCGGAACCGCTTTATTTCAAAATGATATTTCTGTCACAGATCATACCCTACAGGTGATTCTGCGGGGAAAGGCAGAAACCGACCGGACCGGACATACCCAGATTTCCGTTATTGATGAGCCTTCTTCTATCGGCCTGGAATATACAGAGCGTATCAAAAACGTCTGCCATCTGGAGCGGAATATCACAGTCCCTTATATTTCATCTATAGAAAACAGCTCTATACACTCCTATTGTTATAATTTATATCCACAGGGACATTTTACTGGCTGTGTCTCCATTACAGAACTTCTACATCCCTTTCGTGACAGTGATTTTGTCCTGGCAGATTTCTATTTTTCTTACTTTCAGAAAGCTTTTGAAAAATATCTGCAGAGTTTTCATTCTACTGAGCGGATTTCAGTTACTGTCATTCAAAAACTGTTAGATCATGTTCCGATGACAGCGGAAGAAAAAAATACGATTGCTTTAAAAAAAGAGGAAAAATATATATGTTTTAAACTACAGGAAAGAAAACACACACATTTTATGCCTATTGATTATATGCATGCTTTATTATGTACTTTTTTCCCGGATCAGATTTTTACTGTTATCCGGCACGAACAGATCATTGGTCTTATGAAAATTTCCTCTTCCGTCTCTTCTCCGGACCCTCTTTTCCTTTTTCAGGATCTCCTTGAAAAGATGAATTATACTGCGGGATTGAGCAACTATTTTACAGACCTCTCAATGATCCATATTTTTTTCATGCAGGCTGAATATGTTATCCATCATTTTCCAGGAAATAAAAATGCAGATACTCTTCAGTATTTTGAAAACAATGTTTTGTCTTATATGCTTTCTCAGTGCGTCTCCGACATGCCGATCGAAGCGCTTACAGACAGTTCCTTGAAACGGGTAATGGAATACGACCGGAAAAAACATACGGAGTATCTGTATACACTGGAAATCTATCTGAAAAATGAAACCAGTATTACACGAACCTCTGAGGAACTTTTTATTCACAGGAGTAGCCTTATCAAACGAATAAACAAACTAAAAAAACTGCTTCAAAAAGATCTGGAAGACCCGAAACTGCGTCTTTATTATCGGATATGGTTTTCTCTTTACCGAATCTCGACGATATCATAGTTGTTAAACAGATGTAATTTCATGTATTTGACCCGCTGCGTTCCATATGCTATACTTTCCTCTGAAAAAAATATGCCTATAAAGGAGAAAATATAGAATGAACAAGCCTCTTATCGGTATTATTCCGTTAATCGATATAGAAAGAGAAAGCTACTGGATGCTTCCCGGTTATATGAAAGGAATTGAAGAAGCAGGGGGAATCCCTGTTATGTTGCCTCTTACTTCTGACAGGGAGGCTTTGGGAAAACTGGCAAATTATTTTGATGGTTTTCTTTTTTCCGGAGGCCATGATGTATCTCCTGCTGTTTACAGAGAAGAGGTTTCCGATAAATGCGGAGAATGCTGCCCCAAGCGGGACGAAATGGAAACCATTCTGCTGCCTATGGTGTTGGAACAGGACAAGCCTGTACTGGGAATCTGCCGGGGCCTGCAGCTGATCAATGCGGCCTTGGGCGGAAGCCTTTACCAAGATCTTCCTGCCCAGCACCCCTCTTCTGTCTGCCACAGACAGCCTGCCCCTTACGATCAGCCTATCCATTCGGTGGAACTGGTTCCGAATACCCCTTTACAGAAGTGCCTGGGAAAAGAGGAACTTCCGGTAAATAGCTGCCACCATCAGGGGATCAAGGAGCTGGCTTTTGGTCTTCAACCTATGGCCTATGCCAAGGACGGTCTTGTGGAAGCTGTATGGAAGCCGGGCTCCAGATTTGTGTGGGCGGTTCAGTGGCATCCGGAGTTTTCTCATAAGGTAGACGAGAACAGCCGGAAAATATTCGGGGCTTTTGTTAAGGCGGCCGCCGGGGACGGGGTTTCCTGTCTTAATTAAAAATTCTACCCCAAATATATGCTATACGGAGAGGTGAATAATCCTATGGAACTTAGAGTTCTTAACTATTTTCTCGCCATTGCAAGAGAACAAAGCATTGTACATGCTGCAGAAAGCCTTCATCTTTCTCAGCCTACTCTTTCCACCCAGATCAAAAATCTGGAGGAAGAGCTGGGAAAGCAGCTGCTCATACGGGGATCAAAAGGTTCCCGGAAGATCACGCTCACAGAAGAAGGCATGATATTAAGAAAACGGGCGGAAGAAATCCTGGATCTGGTTAAAAGAACAGAAAGTGAGATCTCCATGAGCGATGATATCATTGTGGGAGACGTATATATTGGTACAGGGGAAACCGACGGCGTCCGTCTGATCGCTAAAGGGGCAAAAGCCCTTCAGCCCCGTTATCCCGGGATCCATTACCATATTTCCAGCGGCAATGCCGCCTATGTGTTTGAATATCTGGATAAAGGCCTGATCGATTTCGGGGTTGTATTCGGAAATGTGGATCTGACCAAATACAATGCCCTGGAAACCTCTTATTCAGAAACCTGGGGCGTACTGATGCGGAAAGATTCTCCTCTGGCTAAGAAGGAATCCATCTCGCCTAAAGATCTTCAGGATAAACCTCTGATCCTCTCCCAGCAGGAGATCCAGGGAGGAAGTCTGACCCAGTGGATCGGCAGGGACGTAAGGGATCTGAATATCGTAGCTACCTATAACCTGTTATTTAATGCTTCTCTTCTCGTAGATGAAGATCTGGGCTATGCCATGGGATATGATAAGATCATCAATACAAGCGGAAACAGCAGCCTGTGCTTCCGTCCCCTGGAACCAAAGCTGGAAAACAAAATGAGTATCATCTGGAAGAAGTACCAGCTTTTCTCAAAACCTGTGGAAAAATTCCTGGAAGTGCTCCGGGAACAGCTGGAAACATAAAAGTTGGCGATATGTCTGATTTTTCAGCATACCACCCTTCGTTCATGACAATGGAGCTGTCGCATTCGTCATATTTCAGGAATATTTATACATTTTATGCGAATTTGTCGAGCATAGCATTGAGCCTATAGTCTCAATGCGGCACAGACTGAGCAATAAAATGTATAAATATTCTCGATTTTGATTAATGCGACAGACAATCATGAGAAAATCTCACCACAATAAATGAAAACGGGATACTGGCTATATTCTAGATAGTGGTATACTAAAGGTGCCGAGTAAGGTCGGAAGGGGATTGGTGCTTCCAAGCCCGTGCGACAGACTGATTTTCAGCTCCTTAGGTGTACCACTTTTTGTTTCCATCGGATTTTGATGAGGACGCAGGACAGCCAACAATTAAGCAAGGAGCTGCATCGGCTTATGCGAAGGAGGTTTGCCTTATGGAAGTATTGTATAAGCGGTGTTGTGGGATTGACATTCATAAAAATATGATGGTAGCCTGTGTTTTTACGAGTGTCAGAAAAAAAGAAATCCGCCAGTTTTCAACAATGACGGAAGATATCCTTCAATTAGTTTCATGGCTGAAAGAAACTGATTGTGAGATGGCTGCTATGGAAAGTACAGGTTCTTATTGGAAACCTGTATATAACATTTTTGAAGAAGAATGTATTCCGATTATGGTTGTAAACGCTCAGCATATCAAAGGCGTTCCAGGTCGCAAGACAGATGTAAAGGATGCAGAATGGATTGCTGACTTAGTGCGTCATGGATTGGTGAAAGCGAGCTACATACCAGGTCGGGAGCAGAGAGAGCTCCGTGAAATCACACGCTATCGTCAGGAGATTATTGAAGAACGTGCCCGTGAATTAAACAGAATCCAAGCGGTATTAGAAGGCTGTAATGTGAAGCTAAGCAGTGTGATTACGGATATCAGCGGAAAAAGTGGTATGGCTATTTTGAAAGCAATTATATCTGGAGAATCTGACCCTGTTATCCTAAGTGAACTTGCAAAAGGAAAAGCCAGAAATAAGATTGGAGAAATGCAAAAAGCTTTACAAGGGAGGATTTTAGAGCATCAAAGAAAAATGTTAAGACATCAACTGATACATATTGAAAGCCTTACTTCATTAATTATGGATTTAGATGCAGATATTAAAAAAAAACAGAATCCATAGACTGGGCAGTCGAGGCTTTAGATGCCATGCCTGGCATCGGAAGGCAAAGCGCAGAACGAATTTTAGCAGAAACAGGGATTGAGATGGAACATTTTCAAAACGAATCCCGTTTTAGCTCATGGGCAGGGCTTGTGCCAGAATGTAAGGAAAGTGCCGGAAAAAAGATGAGCACTCGGATACGGAAAGGAAATAAGTATCTAAAAGCAACCCTGGTAGAATGCGCTCGCGTTGCCATACGAAATAAGCAAAGTTATCTTTACTCGCGGTATCAAAGAATTGCTGCACGCAGAGGTGGGAAACGGGCTTTAATTGCAGTAGCTCATACCATGCTAATCGCTATTTATCACATACTAAAAGAGAAAGTTCCTTATCACGACCTTGGGGCAGATTACTACTCCGTTGTCAATCAAGAAAAGATAATCAAGAGAAATATTCGTTCATTAGAAAAGTTAGGGGTGAATGTAATTATTCAGCCAGAATAATCCTCTTTAACTGTACAATAAAGAAAGAAATAAGCCCGCCAAAAGGCGAGCTCATTTAGAATGTTTGTTTATAGTAAAGCACTGAATAATGTTTTCAGGACAGCTCCATTGCTTTATACATGCCATTTTTCGCTTTTCTTCTGAGACCTTCTCTTTATTTCTCGATATATCCCCTTAGGTATGACAGCCGTTCCATAGGGCTTATATTTATACAATTCGGCCCAAAATCCACTGAGCCCCAAGGCTGGAAAATTCTGCCTGCGCAGCCTTGCTTCTCTCCTGCGGCTTTGAAAGGTCCTCTTTTTATAGCTGTCTTTCTCCTCCCGGTAATAAAGGAGGATCTCCTCCAGATTACAGCCATAGCTGCCCGCCCTGTGAAGGCGGATAAAAAGTTCATAATCTTCACATCTTCGGCACAGATCTGAGGTGTTGTAAAGACCATATTTTTCAAAAGTTTCTCTTCGGAACATCACCGAAGGGTGGATATAAGGAGAAAAGGAAAGAAAATCTTCTTTTTGGGGAATGGCTGCCAGCCGCCGCATGCCCCACAGCTTCTCTCCTTCCAGAAGGGCCGCGGCGGATCCTACATAGTCAAATTCTGGATTAACGTCCAGAAAAGCCCTCTGTACCTCCAGGCGATGAGGAAGGGAAATATCGTCCCCGTCCATACGGGCCAGATACGCTCCCTTTGCTGCCCGGATACATTGATTCAGACCATAGGCGATCCCCCGGTTTTCTTCCCCCCGGAGGATACGGATCCTGGGATCCAGTTGGCCGATTTCTTCGATAAACCGCCGGCATTCTTCGTCAGATCCATCATCGTAGATGAGAAATTCAAAATCATGAAAACTCTGATCCAAGATGGAATCCACCGCTGCCTTCAGCCAGTGGAAAGGCCGGGGATTGTAAAGGCTCATGATGACGCTGATCTTTGGTCCGGAAGTCATTTTTCTCTTCTCCTTTCCATGCGATCTTATATACCTGTTCCATATAAAGTCTGCTCTCTTCTTTTCCGAATCTCCAGCTGTCCTTTCTGGCTCTGACAGCCATTTTCTTTCTGAGGATGGGATTTTCATAGAGAATATGGATAGCTGTCGCGAAATCCTCCGCATTTCTGGGCGGGCACAGAAGACCGTTTTCTCCATGACGGATATATTCCCTGGTTCCCCGGTTGTCTGCGCCGATCACAGGAACGCCGCAGGCCATGGCTTCCAGGGCCGCCATACCCAGTCCTTCCCGGACAGAGGGGAAAAGAAAGATATCTGCTCCCTGAAGGAGAAAATCCAGATCCTTGCGAAAGCCGAGAAAGGTCACCTTCTCTTCAAGCCCCAGACGGGCGGTCTGCTCTTCTAATGCCTGACGGTAGGGCCCTTCTCCGCAGATATAGTAGCGGAAAGGCAGATCTTTAAGCTTCTCTAAAGCTTTTAATACGGTCTGATAATTTTTCTCCTTATCTAAAAGAGCTGCCGTCAGAAGACACAGCTCTCCGCTCCCAAGCCCCAGGGCCTGTCTGGCCTCCTGTCTCTTTTCAAACTGAACCCGGAATTTCTCCCGGTCAACTCCTACGCCGGGTATTTTCATAACCCAGCCGGAATCCCTGAGAGAAAAGCTCCTGGCTCTTTTTTCATCTTCCCGGTTAATGGTTACAAGAATATCCGTATATCTGGCCAGAAAACGTTCCGCCTGGTAATAAAGCAGCCAGTTTTTCAGGCCGGCGCCTTTATAAAAATGAAAACCATGGGCAGTATAGATCACCGTTACCTTTTTTTTGGAAAGTCTCGCTGCCAGACGTCCCAGCACCGCTCCCACAGGGGTGTGGCAGTGGAGCGTGTCGATCTCTTCTTTTTCAATGATCTTTATAAGACTTTTCAGCGCTCTGAAATTATCTTTTATCTGATAGGGGGATTTCTGAATAGGAATGGGATGGGTCACGATTCCCTTATCCTCAAAATATTCCTGGTCAAAAACGTAAGCCGGGTTCTCAAAGTTTGACGCATAATGGATCTGCGCATTCCGGCTTTTTAAAATTTCTACGGTGTTTTTTTCAAACTGCCATAAAAATCCGCTGACCGTAGTGACGATCAAAACCTTATGTGTCATTTTTCTTTGCTCCTTTCTGTCAGGGGAAACCCCTGGCGCTTGTTCGTTACGGCTACAGTGTAACAGGTGCAAAAAAAGATTTCCTTATGAATCCGCTGGAAAAGAAAACGGATTCTGGAAGAACTTCCTCCGGAATCCGTTTCTGAAATAGGGAAATGGGTTTTTACATATTTAATTTTTCTGCAAAATCAGCCATTGCTTCAGATACTTTGATCTGCTGTGGACAGACTTCTTCACAGCTTCTGCATCCTATACAGGCGCTTGGAAGCTTGTCTTTCGGATAGGAAGACAGAGCCATAGGCGCGATAAATCCACCCTTGGTAAAGCAGTGCTCGTTATAGAGAGCCAGCAGGGTAGGAATATCCAGTTCCTGAGGACAGTGGCTTACGCAGTAATGACAGGCTGTACATGGAAGAGCGATCTTCTGTACCATTTCATCAGCCATAGCCAGCAGATTTTTCATTTCTTCCTCTGACAGCGGTTTGTCTTCCTGGAAGGTATGTATATTGTCTTTCAACTGTTCCATATTGGACATACCGGACAGTACTACAGTAACCTCCGGAATAGACTGCAGGAAACGGAATGCCCAGGCAGGGATTCCCTCATCCGGACGCATAGCTTTTAATTTTGCTTCTTCTTCCTGGGTAAGATTTGCCAGACGGCCGCCTCTTAAAGGCTCCATAACCCACACAGGGATATTATATTTCTTCAGCAGCTCTACCTTTGCTTTTGCATCCTGGAAACTCCAGTCTAAGTAATTCAGCTGGATCTGGCAGAATTCCATGCTCTTTCCATATTTCTCCAGGAACCGTTTCATTACATCATAGCTTCCATGAGCGGAAAATCCAAGATGACGGATCCTTCCGTTTTCTTTCTGCTTCATTAAATAGTCATAGATTCCGTACTTTTCATCCAGATATGCGTCAATGTTCATCTCACATACATTATGGAATAAATAGAAATAAATAATACAAGCGGAATAAAAAGAGCATTTAATGTTGGAAAAGAATTTATGAACTTAGGAATGTATATGGCAGAAGGCAGAAATTTCAAAACTAATAGTCAAGATAATATGCAGAGAAGAACATATAACAGAAGTAATATAAATAATACTAGACAAGAAGATAAAAACGAAGAAAATAATAAAATTATAA
>DWUY01000175.1 GCA_019120515.1 Candidatus Blautia avicola
CGGTTCCCACCAGCTCGATCCCTGCCTCATAGGTATCCTCTATAAAGTAATCATGATAAGCCTTTTTATTATTGGCGATCAGACGAATCCCTGATTCTTTAGCCATATTCTAATCCTCCTTATTCTGCCAGGACAAAATCTACGGACCTCTCTCTGGGATCTGCTTCTGATACCCGGACGGTCACTTTCTGTCCCATGGAAAAACTTCTTTTATTTTTCTCCCCTGTAAGGGTATACCGGGAGGGATCATAGATATAATAATCATCGGTAAGAGAATTTACATGAACCAGACCCTCTACTGTATTAGGAAGCTCTACATAAAAACCCCAGTCTGTCACACCGGAGATCACTCCCTCAAAGACTTCTCCGATATGGCTTTCCATATATTCTGCCTTCTTCATCTTAACAGTCTCCCGCTCCGCTTCCTGGGCTCTCCGTTCCATGGTGCTGGACTGGAGGGCTACCTGATCCAGGATATCCTCGTAGTGACGGATCTTGGCCTCTGTCATCTTGCCTCGGAGATTTTCTTTAATGATCCGGTGGATCTGAAGATCCGGATACCGGCGGATCGGGGAAGTGAAATGACAGTAGTATCTGGCTGCCAGGCCAAAATGCCCGGTACACTGGGTGGTATATTTTGCCTGCTTCATAGAACGGAGTATTAGCCGTGAGAAGAAAGGCTCTGACCCGGTGCCTTCCAGCTCTTTTAAGATCTTCTGGATCTCTTTTGGCTGTATCTCTTCTTTGCTTTTTTTCACTTTCACTCCTGCTTTGTGGACCAGCTCCAGCACCGGCTCCATCTTTTCCATATCCGGATTTTCATGGGTACGGTATACAAAAGGGATCTCTGCCTGAGCATATTCCTGGGCTACCGTTTCATTGGCCGCCAGCATGAAATCTTCAATGATCCTGGTTGCCACATTCTGTTCATAGGGATAGATACGGACCGGTTTTCCATTTTCATCCAGTTCTACCTTGGTCTCCGGGAAATCAAAATCAATGGCACCCCGTTTTTTTCTCCGCTTTCTAAGCAGGGCAGACAGCTCCTCCATCTGGAAAAACATAGGCACCAGCTCCTGATACCGTCTGGTAACTTCCGGATCTTCCTTTTTCAGGATCTTCTTCACATCTGTATAGGTCATCCTTTCATTTACATGGATCACCGTCTCCGCAATACCATGGGATACCACTCTTCCTTTCTCATCAATATCCATAAGACAGCTGAGTGCCAGACGGTCTTCCCCGGCATTTAAAGAACAGATCCCGTTGGAAAGTTTCTTCGGCAGCATGGGGATCACCCGGTCTACCAGATAAACGCTGGTCCCTCTCTTCAGAGCTTCCCGGTCCAGGGCGCTGCTGTACTGGACGTAATTACTCACATCTGCGATATGGACGCCCAGATGGAACAGATTACCTTCCTTTGTAAGAGACACTGCATCATCCAGGTCTTTGGCGTCCTCTCCATCGATGGTGACCATAGTCACATCCCGCAGGTCCAGACGTCCGTAAAAATCTCCTTCATTAAGGGTTTCCCGTATTTTCTCCGCCTGGTTTAATACCCTTTCCGGAAATTCCATGGGGAGTCCGCAGCTTCTGGCCACGCTGAGCACATCAATTCCCTTTTCTCCGGGACTTCCCAGCACTTCAACAATCTTTCCCTCCGGGGATCTTTTGCTGGTGCCATAGTCCCGGATCCTGACCACTACTTTATCCTGGTCTCTGGCTCCCAGGAAATTTTCCTTCTGTATAAAAATATCTCTCAGAAATCTCTGATTATCCGGTACTACAAAGCCAAAACCGGAAGATTCCTGAAAGGTGCCTACGATCTCTTCCATCCCTCTTTCCAGGATCTTCACTACCCGTCCTTCCCGCCTTTTTCCCGGCCGCTCTTCTTTTTTCAGAAGGATCTGGACCTGATCCCCGTGAAAGGCTCCTCCGGTCTCTTCCTCAGGGATAAAAACATCTTCTCCTTCTTCTTCTGACAGTTCCACAAAGCCAAATCCTCTTGGATGTGCGATGAAAGTCCCTGTAAGATACCGGTCTTTCTTCTTCCGGTTTTTTCCTTCTTTTTTCTCCTTTTTTTCTTTTTTATTCTCCTGCTTCTGCCGGTCTTTTCTTCTTTTTTCCTGATCTTCCGGTAAGGTCCTTACCGCCTCATATCTGCCTCTTTTGTTGATGGTGATCTTTCCTTCTTCCAGGAGCATGTCCAGGACCTTATGAAGTTCTTCTCTTTTTCCCGCGGGCACCTGAAGCAGGATCGCCAGCTCTTTTGCCCGCATAGGCTGATATTCCTTACAGCAGATCAGATCGTATACGATTTTTTTCCTTTTTTTAGTTTGTTGATTTTTCTTCAAATTTGCCTCCACAAAGAAAAGGCTGCCCCACTAAACCTCTCCCGTTTAATGCAGCAGCCTCACGCTTAAAAATTCAGATTTAATACTAAAGCCAGCACGAAAAATAAAACTCCCATGATCCGTGTAGCCTTCACCAAAGCACCTTCCATGGAGCGGCCTTTATTTCTTCCCCAGTAGGTCTCGGCCATTCCGGCGATGCTTCCAAGTCCCTGAGATTTTCCTTCCTGCATCAGAATGATCACAGTCAGTCCTATACAATCAATAACGAAAAGGATCGTCAAAACAATTCTCAATATCTCCACTGTAACACCTCCTACCTGTTAAACACAACAAGTTTAACACAAGGCAGATAGGATTTCAACCGTTTTTTCTCATGTTTTTTTCCGGCTGTCCAGCGGCCGCATCGATTGACCACAACCCAGCAGATGAAAAATCAGGCAAGTGATATGGCCGGTTATTACTTATTTACTGTACCAGGTACAGGGCGTGGCTGCCCAGCCGGTCTTCAATAGCCAGAAGCCGGTTATACTTGGCTGTTCTTTCGCCTCTGCAGGGAGCCCCGGTCTTGATCTGTCCTGCTCCCACAGCCACTGCCAGATCTGCGATAAAAGTGTCTTCACTCTCTCCCGAACGGTGGGAGATCACAGCATTCCACCCGGCCTTCTGGGTCATACGCACGGCCGCTATGGCCTCTGTAAGGGTTCCGATCTGATTCACCTTGATCAGAACCGCGTTTCCCGCCTTTTCACAGATACCTCTGCGGATCCGCTTTACATTGGTCACAAAAAGATCGTCTCCCACAAGCTGTACTCTTCCCCCCAGCTTCTCGGTCATCAGTTTCCATCCGCTCCAGTCATCCTCCCAGAGACCGTCTTCTATAGAAATGAGAGGATATTCTCCCGCAAGCTTTTCATAGTACTCTACCATTTCTTCTGCTGTCCGGATCACTTTCTCCCCTTTCATGGAGGACTCTCCCGGGAAATAGTAGGCGTTTTCCTTTTCCAGATAGAGCTCGCTGGCCGCCGCATCCATGGCAAAGGAGATCTCTTTCCCCGGTTCATAGCCTGCCTCCCGGACTGCCAGACTCATAAGTTCAAATATTTCTCTGGCATCTTTTACATCAGGAGCAAATCCGCCCTCGTCCCCTACCCCGGTGGACAAGTTCCTGTTTTTCAGGATCTCCTTTAATTTCTGGTAAGTCTCACCGCACATGCGCAGGCCTTCTTTAAAACAGCAGGCTCCTGTAGGCATGATCATAAATTCCTGAAAATCCACGGTATTATCCGCATGCTTTCCTCCATTTAAAATGTTCATCATGGGCACAGGCATACGGTCTGTGATACAGCCTCCCAGATACTGATATAAAGGCAGCCTGAGAGCTTTCGCCGCCGCATCTGCCACGGCCAGGGATACCCCCAGAGTAGCGTTGGCTCCCAGATGTTCTTTATTCTCTGTCCCGTCTGCTTCCAGGATCAGCTGATCGATCTGGCTCTGATCCAGGGCATTCTCTCCCAGAACCGCATCTGCCAGCTTGGCATTTACATTGTTTACCGCTTTCTGCACGCCCAGTCCCTGGTATCGTTTCTCCCGGTCCCGAAGTTCCAGAGCTTCAAACTTCCCGGTTGAGGCGCCGGAAGGCACGATGGCTCTGCCGGTATATCCGTCTCTTCCCACAACGCCTTCGCCTACAGTTACTTCCACTTCTACCGTAGGATTTCCTCTTGAATCCAGCACTTCTCTTGCGTATACTTTCCTGATGGGCAAATATCTTTCCATGGCAATACCTCCTGCTTATTTTCTGTCTTCACGCTTCGTATCTTTTCTGTATTCTGTTTTCCGGGGTATTTTTTACTTTTTTTCTCTTTCTGTATGGAACTTCTCCTCTATAGTGTTTATAAACTTTAGCCTATGGTCTTTTTGCTCTGTCTCATACTTTCTCTTATCCCATGGATAATATGCCCCGGATCTTATTTCTCAAACCAGGTATTTTTCTGGAAACAGATTTTTCCTGTAGGTATTCAGTTCTTTTATGTATGTGGGTCTGGAATATTGGCCGAACGGCCGGATCTGAAAATGAATGATGGAACTGTGATTACATCATAGCATTTGGTCTCCGGAAAAACAATACCGGAATACTTCACAAAATCCGCAGGCCTGAAACCTGCGGATTTTAGTAAGTTTTAAATTTTTTATTTTTTGATCAGCAGAGATTTTCCTGTCATTTCTGCCGGCTGCTCCATACCCATCAGCTCGATAAGGGTCGGCGCGATATCTGCCAGGCAGCCGCCTTCTCTCAGTGTATAAGAAGGATCTGCATTTACCAGGATAAAAGGTACCGGATTGGTTGTATGAGCAGTGAAAGGCGCTCCTGTCTCATAGTCTACCAGCTGCTCAGCATTTCCGTGGTCTGCACAGATAAACATCTGGCCGTCCACTTCCTTGATAGCCTCTACTGCTCTTCCCACGCACTCATCTACCGTCTCGATAGCTTTGATGGCTGCGGATTCTACTCCGGTGTGGCCTACCATATCCGGATTTGCGAAGTTAATGATGATCACATCATATTTTCCGGATTTGATGGCTTCTACCAGTTTATCGCATACTTCGTAAGCGCTCATTTCAGGCTTCAGGTCGTAAGTGGCAACCTTTGGAGATTTTACCAGGATCCTGTCTTCTCCTTCATTTGGCTCTTCTACGCCGCCGTTAAAGAAGAAAGTTACATGAGCATATTTCTCTGTCTCCGCGATACGGGCCTGTTTCAGACCATTGGCTGCAAGAAATTCTCCGAAAGTATTTTTAATAGATACTTTGTGGAATGCCACTTCTGTATTTGGAATGGTAGGATCATATTCGGTAAAGCATACATAGGTAAGATCCAGTCTCTTCTCTCTTGCAAATCCGTCAAACTCATCTGCGCAGAAAGCTCTGGTGATCTCTCTGGCTCTGTCAGGACGGAAGTTAAAGAAGATCACGGAATCTTTATCCTGAATGGTTCCTACCGGTTTTCCATCTTTTACGATTACTGTAGGAACCACAAATTCGTCTGTCTTTCCTTCTTCATAAGAAGCTTTCACAGCACATACCGGGCATTCCGCCTGAACGCCTTCGCCCTTTGTCAGAGCTTTATACGCCAGCTCTACACGGTCCCAGCGGTTATCTCTATCCATGGCATAGTAACGTCCCATTACGGAAGCAACCTGTCCTACGCCCAGTTCTTTCATCTTGTCATTCAGTTCCTGGATATAGCCTTTGCCTCCTGTAGTAGGCGTATCTCTTCCGTCCAGGAAGCAGTGTACGAATACTTTTTCCAATCCTTCTCTCTTAGCCAGTTCCAGCAGCCCGAAGAGATGTGTGATATGGCTGTGAACGCCGCCGTCAGAAAGGAGTCCGAAAAGATGAAGGGCTGCATTATTTTCCTTTGCGTTATGAACCGCCTTTAAAAGCGCCTCATTCTTAAAGAAATCTCCGTCCTGGATCTCTTTGGTGATCCTTGTAAGCTCCTGATATACGATACGGCCGGCGCCCATATTCAGATGTCCTACCTCAGAGTTTCCCATCTGTCCCTCAGGAAGACCAACAGCCATACCGCTGGCATTTCCTTTTACGAATGGGCACTGAGACATCAGCTGGTCCATAATCGGTGTCTTCCCTTCGCATACGGCATTGGCCTCACAGTTATTATTCAGACCATATCCATCCAGGATCATTAATACGGTTGGTTTTTTACTCATGACGATTTCTCCTTTATCTCAAATTTCTTTTTTCCTTATGTCCGTTTCTTATTTTAACAGAATTACAGGATTTTTCAATGGATTTATAATACCTTGGAAAGAAATTCCCGCAGCCTCTGATTTTTCGGACAGGCAAAAAATTCTTTTGGAGGAGCGTCCTCCTGGATATTCCCGCCGTCAATAAAGAGTACCCTGCTGGCTACTTCTCTGGCAAATCCCATCTCATGGGTCACCACTACCATGGTCATACCGGTCTCGGCCAGCTCTTTCATGATCTCCAGCACCTCTCCTACCATCTCCGGATCCAGTGCGGAAGTTGGTTCATCGAAAAGCATCACATCCGGATTCATAGCAAGAGCCCGGGCAATAGCGATCCTCTGCTTCTGTCCTCCAGAAAGACTGCCTGGGTAGGCATCTGCCTTGTCCGGAAGGCCTACTCTCGTAAGAAGCTCTTCTGCCTTTTTAGAAGCCTCCTCCGGCGTCATAAGCTTCAGGGTCACAGGGGCCAGCATGATGTTTTCCTTCACTGTCTTATGAGGAAACAGATTAAACTGCTGAAATACCATTCCGATCTTCTGCCGGTGGCGGTTAATATCCACCTTAGGATCTGTAATATCCACGTTTTCAAATAAGATCCTTCCTCCTGTAGGGACCTCCAGAAGGTTCAGAGAACGGAGAAAAGTGGATTTTCCCGAACCGGACGGGCCGATGATAGCCACTACCTCGCCTTTATGTATTTCTGTGCTGATCCCGTCCAGGACCTTATTCTCTCCGAACTGTTTCTGGAGATTTTCTACTTTTATCAATACTTCGCCCTTAGTGGTCACTTCTGCGCAGCCTCCTTTCTACCTTGCCCATGAAATAGGTCAGCAGCATGACCAGTACCAGATAAAAGACCGCCGCTGAGATCAGGGGCACGAAAGCGCTGTAAGTACGGCTCTGTACCAGTGTGGCCGCCTTTGTGATATCTACCGTGCCGATATATCCGATAATAGCGGTTTCCTTTAAAAGTACGATCATCTCATTGATCAGAGCCGGAAGGACATTTTTAAATGCCTGAGGCATGATGATCAGCTTCATAGTCTGACCGGAACTTAAGCCCAGGCTTCTTCCCGCCTCCATCTGCCCTTTGTCAATGGACATGATCCCGGAACGGACGATCTCCGCCACATAAGCTCCGGAATTGATACCGAAAGCAATGCCTCCAATGATAATGTTGTTCAAAGGTATGCTGGCGAAAACCACGGAATAAAAGATCAGGATCTGTATCATAGAAGGTGTTCCCCTGATCACCGTCAGATATACCACACATACTGCATTTAACAGCTTCAGCTTGCCGGTCTGTTCATGGGTGGAACGGATCAGCGCCACCAGAAAGCCCAGGATCACACCGATACACAAGGCCAGAAGGGTTACCAGGATCGTAGTCTTCAGGCCGTTAAGCCACCAGTCTGAGGCTCCGTTGTCCACAAAATACCGCTGAAACTCATGTTGGAAATTTTCCCACATAGCTCGATTCCTCCTTGCTCATCCCGGTATTATTTTTTAACGATCACTACCTGAGTAGCTTCTGCATAAGTATCTGTAAAGTCCACGCTTTCTTCTCTTTCAGGCGTCACCGTCATACCTGCCGCGCCAAAATCTGCTTTTCCGGTATCCACAGATGTGAGGATTGCTTCAAAGGCCATATCCTCGATCTTCAGGTCGTAACCCAGCTTGTCGCAGATGGCCTGGGCGATATCTGCGTCGATTCCCACAACCTTGTCGCCTTCTTTATACTCCCAGGGCTCAAACTCCGCATTCGTAGCCATGGTCAGGGTTCCGTTAGAACGGTCCACATCTGCCGGAGACTCATAGGGGTGTTCTCCGATCTCGTCGCCGATGTAATTATTCTGGATCTCCTCTAAGGTTCCTTCTTCTTTAAGTTCGGCAAGAGCTCCGTTAAAGGCGTCTCTCAGCTGTGTATTGCCTTTTTTCATGCAGATAGCATATTCCTCTTTATCAAAAATACCGTCAACGATCTTCAGATCATCATTGGCTTCCACAAATTTCTCTGCTGGCAGGGAGTCAATGACCACACAGTCTACTTTTCCGTTTTTCAGAGCCACGATCGCGTCGGCTCCCTTGTTAAAACGGTTTACCTGGGAATCTTCCTTAACTGCCTCTGTGGCCTGAGAGTCTCCGGTAGTACCGATCTGCACGCCGATCTTCAGATCCGCCAGATCATCTACAGACTGGATCTCCACCGGTTCAGAAGAAGCCTGACTTCCTCCTGAACAGCCTGCTGCCGTCAGCACTGCTACAGATACCAATAATGACGCTAAAACTTTTTTCTTCATCTTTTTTCTCTCCTTTTTTATATTTATGCATTACCGTTTTTAATTTTTTTCAACATTCTGAAGCAGAAATGCATATTTATTCAATTTCAATGGATTATAACAGCTTTCCGACAAAATATCAATACACAACCACCGGTGTATTGACTTCAATGTTTTCATAAATAGTCCTGGCATTCTCAAGTGGGGTATTTATACAGCCGTGAGATCCGTTATACAGATAAATATCTCCCCCGAAGCTGGTCCTGCTGGTAAGATCGTGAATACCTACGCCTCCGTTAAAAGGCATCCAGTAGTTTACCGGGGTTTCATATTCAATAGATCCATCGGGATTTCGTCCTACAAGAGTAGAAGGGCTTGCCTTATCCTTCAGCCTCCACACCCCTCCTGAAGGCGTGCCGTTTCCTTTGTTTGGATTTCCCGTTACCACAGGGGTATCCACCAGCAAAGTACCGTTTTTATAGAACCACATTCTCTGTTCGCTGATAGAAATCTCCACATAAGTACCGTCAATATCATTTCCACCATGTTTTTCTCCGGAATAAAGCCAGGTAGGTTCGACCGGTCCGCTCTGTCCGGCATTGAGCATATTTACCAGAGATTCGGTAGTCTTATCCTGCCACAGTCTCCATCCATAGTCTCCCTGGGTAAGATGTACGGTAGCTCCCTCTGAAGTAACAAAATCCCTGGGCTGGCCAATAGTATTATATTTTTCTGACCAGGCGATCACCGTCTGCTTAACCGTTTCGGTGTCAAAATAATATTTTCCGTCATCGCCTTTTTTCAGCCAGGATTTCAACTGATCCCTGGTAACATTTTCTGTTCCTGTTCCAAAATCCAGACTGGCCTGGAGACTTGTAAATTTATTAAGCTGTTCCGCATCCTTCTTCAGACTTTCATCATCCTGACGGACTGCCGGCTGCACATAACAGCCTGCATTTTCCAGGGAAAGTTCTGTCTGCCGCTGATCCACTGCCTCTTTAACGGCAGCCAGCGTCTTCTCTTTATCCAGAGTAGTTCCTTCTACCTCCGGAACGATCACGTAGGAGGTTCCATTGTCTTCTACTTTCGCGTCCTGCGCAGGGGCCATATTAGCATCCTGCATACAGGTCAGGGCTGACACTGCCTGGTTCAGGCTCTCTTCGTTATAAGAACTTTCTGCATTTACAGTATAATCTTTCTCTCCGAAAATCTGTATTGGCCAGAGCCAGGAATTCTGCTGTTTTTTTACCTCCTGGGCTTCGTTGTCGTCCTTGTAGGAAAGCTGTATGGTCTTTCCGTCTATGCTTTCTGTCTGGCCGCCTCTTTCGCTGATCGTCAGAGAATAGGTTTCTGCGCTGTTCTTCAGCAGCTCTCTTACATAGGCAATGTCTTTGCCGCCGCAGTCTACACCATTAATAGAGGTTCCAGGATAAAATTTATCCTGATAGTAAAATCCGACGCCTGCGTAACCGACAAGGATCACAGCCGCTCCCACTCCCAGGACTGCTCCCAGGACTTTTTTCGATTTCTTACTTTTTCTTTTCTTACGGTTTTCTTTTTTCCGCTTCCCATCTGCTTTTTTCAGTGCCTTTAATTTCTCTTTTTTGTGATCTTTCATATCTATAACAAACTTCCTTATCCATGTTTATACCTGAAGGTTATCTTTTTCACAGGTCATTCTACTCCAAAACCCTTAAAATTAAAAGGCTTTTCTTCCTTTCTGTTGAATTCCACCAATTTTTCTACTATTATTAGAAAAGATATGATCAATTTTAAGGGAGTTTATTTATATGATAGAGGAAAATTCTTTACTTGATATAACCGACTGCCGGCTCTGTCCCAGGAACTGTAGAGCAAACCGCAGGGAAAGAACCGGATTCTGCGGTGAAAAGGATAGGATCCGATGTGCCCGTGCTGCTCTCCACCACTGGGAGGAGCCATGTATCAGCGGCACCAGAGGAAGCGGTGCTGTATTCTTTTCCGGCTGCTCGCTGAAATGCTGTTACTGTCAGAATTACCAGATCAGCCAGGAAGGACTGGGTAAAGAGATTTCTCCGGAAAAGCTGGCCCGGATCTTTCTGGATCTGCAGGAACAAGGCGCCCACAACATCAATCTGGTAACGGGGACCCACTTTCTTCCGGGGATCCTTACAGCTCTGGACCTGGCCCGGCCAAAACTTTCAATCCCTGTTGTCTATAACTGCGGGGGATATGAAAAACCGGAAGTGATCCGGCTCTTAGACGGTTATGTAGATATCTATCTTCCCGATCTGAAATACTTTGATCCGGAGCTTTCCGCCAGATATTCCGGAACCAGAGATTATTTTGCCCAGGCCTCCCAGGCTGTCTCAGCTATGATCTCCCAGACCGGAAGCCCGGTTTTTGATGAAGGCGGGATCATGCAGAAAGGGGTTATCATCCGCCATATGGTCCTGCCCGGCTCCAGGAAGGATTCTATCTCTATCCTGCACTGGATCCGGGAGAATCTGCCGGAAGAAGGCTTTCTCCTCAGCCTTCTCAGCCAGTACACCCCTTTTTATAAAAGCCGGGAATACCCTCAGATCAACCGGCGGCTGACCACCTACGAATATGACAAGGTACTGGAAGAAGCGATTTCTCTTGGCCTTACCAGAGGCTTTATGCAGGAAAAAAGCAGCGCTAAAGAGGAATATACCCCTCCCTTTGATCTGGAAGGACTGTAAAAAAGAACAGCCCCTGAAGTTTTCGGAGAAATCTTTTGATTTTCCAGCTTCAGAGGCCGTTCTTTTTTCAATCACTTTTATTTATTGTAGTTTACAATGGAACCGAAATCTGGTTTCAGAGCAGCTCCGCCTACCAGTCCGCCGTCGATGTCCGGCTGAACAAATAAATCAGGAGCTGTCTTGGCATTTACAGATCCGCCGTACTGGATACGGATCGCATCTGCTGTAGCCTGATCGTATACTTCTGCGATACACTCGCGGATAGCTTTGCATACTTCCTGAGCCTGCTCAGTTGTAGCTGTCTTGCCTGTGCCGATAGCCCAGATAGGCTCGTAAGCGATGACTGCTTCTTTTGCCTGATCTGCTGTGATCCCCTGGAATCCAACTTTTACCTGCTGACGGATGAAGTCCATAGTCACGCCCTGCTCTCTCTGCTCCAGTGTCTCACCACAGCACATGATAGGTGTTAAGCCATGTTCAAATGCCTTCAGCATTTTCTTATTGATGTCTTCGTTTGTCTCTCCGAAATACTCTCTTCTCTCGGAATGACCCAGGATCACATATTTTACTCCGGCGTCTACCAGCATGTTTGGAGAAATCTCTCCTGTGTAAGCGCCTTTTTCTTCAAAATACATGTTTTCAGCGCCTACCTGGATATTGGTTCCCTTTACAGCTTCCACCACAGGAACGATATCAATCGCCGGTACGCAGAAAACAACGTCTACGTCATCATTTGCAACCAATGGTTTTAAAGTATTTACTAATTCTACCGCCTCACTGGGAGTCATGTTCATCTTCCAGTTTCCGGCAATAATTTTTTTCCTTGCCATAGGAATTACCTTCTTTCCTGTTTTTTATAACTTGCAGGTGCAGACGGGTATGTTCCCCTTACTAAGTGCGCACTAAACTCTGTCTGCGCCTGCATCTTGCCAATCGAGGGGTATCTTCCCTCTACTAAGCTCAGACTGCGCCCTGAAGGGCTTGCTTCGCTAAGGATCGCACTGCTATACAGTAGGAGGGGTATGTTCACCTTACTAAGCTTGGACTGCGTCCTACGGACTTGCCTCGCTAAGTGCGGTGAACTAAGTGCGCACTAAGCTCTGTCTGCGCCTGCATCTTGCCAATCGCTAAGTGCTTACTTATCGTTTGCAGCTGCTACGCCAGGGAGTTCTTTGCCTTCCAGGAATTCCAGGGAAGCTCCGCCGCCGGTGGAGATGTGGGTCATCTTATCGCCGTAGCCTAAGATATTTACTGCCGCTGCAGAATCACCGCCGCCGATGATAGTAGTAGCGTCTGATTCAGCCAGAGCTTTGGCAACAGCTTCTGTACCATGTGCGAAATTTGGCATTTCGAAACAGCCCATGGGTCCGTTCCATACAACAGTCTTAGCATCTTTTACCGCATCACAGAACAGTTTTTCTGTCTCAGGTCCGATATCCATTCCTTCCCAGCCGTCAGGGATCTGTCCGGTAGGCACGATCTGGATATTGCAGTCATTAGAGAAAGAATCTCCGATCCTGTTATCCACAGGAAGAAGCAGCTTCACGCCTTTTTCTGCCGCTTTTTTCTTCATGTCAAGAGCATACTGTAAATAATCGTCTTCGCAAAGGGAAACACCGATCTTTCCGCCTTCAGCTTTGGAGAATGTGTAAGCCATTCCGCCGCCGATGATCAGTGTATCTACTTTATCCAGCAGGTTGTTGATAACAGAGATCTTGCTGGAAACTTTTGCTCCGCCAAGGATGGCTACGAAAGGTCTCTTTGGATTGTTTACCGCATTTCCCAGAAAATCGATCTCTTTCTGCATCAGATATCCTACTACAGCGGTATCCACATATTTCGTAACGCCTACGTTAGAGCAGTGAGCTCTGTGGGCGGTACCGAAAGCATCGTTCACAAATACATCACACAGAGAAGCCAGTTCTTTGGAGAACTCGTCTCCGTTCTTTGTCTCTTCTGCACGGTAGCGGGTGTTCTCCAGTAAGATCACATCTCCGTCTTTCATAGCCGCAACAGCCGCTTTTGCGTTTGGTCCTACAACTTCAGGATCTGCAGCAAATTTTACTTCCTGTCCCAGAAGCTCTGTCAGACGTTTTGCAACAGGAGCCAGAGATAATTCCGGTTTTGGCTCTCCCTTTGGTTTTCCAAGATGAGAGCAAAGGATCACCTTTCCTCCGTCAGCGATCAGTTTTTTAATAGTTGGAAGGGCTGCTACCAGACGGTTTTCATCAGTGATCTTTCCATCCTGCAGAGGTACGTTAAAATCACAGCGCACCAGTACTCTTTTTCCCTTAACGTTAATATCATCGATTGATTTTTTATTGAGCATTGGAAATGCCTCCTTTTTCTGATTTCTGGCGCTGTCACATTAGTCAAAATCAAGAATATTTATACATTTTATTGCTCAGTCTGCGCTGCTTTGAGCCTATGGTCTCAAAGCTATGCTCGACAAATTCGCATAAAATGTATAAATATTCCTGAAATATGACTAATGGGACAGCTCCTCTTTCTTTCACACAGCCGAAAAGGGCCCGGTCCATACCATAATAGACCGGACCCTCAATGAGCCTTATAATACTTTCAGGATTATCTTATTTGTTTAATAATTTACCGAAGTATTTGATTGTTCTAACCATCTGGCTTGTGTAGGAGTTCTCATTGTCATACCATGATACAACCTGAACTTCTGTTGTTCCGTTGTCCAGAGGCAGAACCATTGTCTGTGTAGCATCGAACAGAGAACCGTATGTCATACCAACGATATCGCTGGATACGATCTCGTCTTCGTTGTATCCGAAGGACTCTGTAGCTGCAGCTTTCATAGCGTCGTTGATCTGCTCTTTTGTAACATTTCCTTTAACAACTGCTGTTAAGATAGTTGTGGAACCTGTAGGAGTAGGAACACGCTGTGCGGAACCGATCAGTTTTCCGTTTAATTCAGGAATAACTAATCCGATAGCTTTTGCAGCACCTGTGCTGTTTGGAACGATGTTAACAGCAGCTGCACGGGATCTTCTCAGATCGCCTTTTCTCTGTGGTCCGTCCAGAGTCATCTGATCGCCTGTGTAAGCGTGGATTGTACACATAATACCGGACTGGATCTCAGCTAAGTCATTTAATGCTTTAGCCATAGGTGCCAGGCAGTTTGTTGTACAGGAAGCTGCGGAAATGATGTTATCATTTTCTGTTAATGTTTCATGGTTTACATTGTAAACGATTGTTGGCAGGTCATTTCCAGCAGGAGCGGAAATAACAACTTTCTTAGCGCCGGCATCGATATGAGCCTGTGCTTTTGCCTTAGATGTATAGAAGCCTGTACACTCCAGAACAACGTCTACGCCGATTTCTCCCCAAGGAAGTTCAGCGGCATTAGCCATTGCATAAATTTTGATTTCTTTTCCGTCTACAGTGATAGAATCTTCGCCAGCTGTAACTTTATCAGCTAACTCATATCTTCCCTGTGTAGAGTCATATTTCAGTAAGTGAGCTAACATTTTGGGAGATGTTAAATCGTTGATTGCTACGATTTCAAATCCTTCTGCTCCAAACATCTGTCTGAATGCAAGACGTCCGATACGTCCAAAACCATTGATTGCTACTTTTACTGCCATGATTTTCATTCCTCCTAAAAGTGATTGATTTTCTGTGAGTTCTTTAACTGTTGTAAACTACATTGTTAAAGAAACATCAACCTTGTCCATATTGTACTCGTTTTTGTCCAAAAATTCAAGCCTAATTTCATATTTCCTAAGCGTTTTAACTCTAATTTAACCTCTTTCCTCTTGCTAGAACCCTGAAATTTCCCTTATAATGCTTATATTATGTAAAAAACATCTACAAAAAAAGGAGTTGCTGTTATGTATTGTGACTATCATCTTCATTCTTCTTTCTCCGGGGACAGTGAAGTTCCTATGGAAGAAATGATACAAAAAGGAATCCAGCTGGGCCTTCCCGCCATGTGCTTTACAGAGCATCTGGACCCTGATTTCCCCGAAGGGGATTATTCCTTTGACCTGGATC
>DWUY01000176.1 GCA_019120515.1 Candidatus Blautia avicola
TAAACAAAGCAAAGGGCCTGCTCATCACAGACCCGCACTTAAAAATACAGGATATTGCCCGGCTGACTGGTTTCTCCAGCGTCAGTCATTTTATTACCATGTTCAAACGCACCGCTGGAGTTACTCCCCTGCAGTTTCGGAAGCTGAATTAAAAATCACAGATTTCCCACCAGTTTATCTTTTATCACGCAGAAAAATTCTCGAAAGAGATAATTGGGCAGAAGAAAAGCATTGCTTTTTGCTCCGATCCCATAGACCTGCCAGTCTGTTTTCTTTCTGGCAATAGCCATGCCCCGGAACAGGTGAAAACCATTGGTCACGATTCCCACCTTTAAGGGAATCAAAAGTTCCTCTTCTCCATTTTCTCTTTCTATTTTCTCCCTTAAAAGTCTCCGGGTAAACTCTATATTTTCACAGGTGCTGGAAGACCGGTCCTCTAAGAGCAGCTGTTCTTCATCTACTCCCTGGCGGAGCATTTCCTCGTACATACACCTGGCCTCAGAAATTCCCTCGTCCGGCCCCTTTCCTCCGGAAAGCACTGCCCGGGTACCGGGATTTTCCTTCAGGTATTCACAGGCACTGTCAATCCTGTACTGAAGAGACAGGCTGGGCCTAGTTCCCTTTACCTGAGCCCCCAGTACCACCAGGTAGTCCAGATCCGGCTCCACAGTTAGGAACATGACCGAGACAATCACTCCCACCACCACCAGCACAGAGACCAGCAGGAGGAGGCCAAATCCCCAGCATAAGGGCTGAATCCTTTGGGGAATACTGTCTGTCAGGATCAGGATCCCCACTGTCAGCAAAACACCTCCCAGAACCGCCCAGACCACGGGGAATTTGGAAGTCCAGCCCACGTACCTGGCAATTCCCACAAAATAGCCCAGGCACAGAAGGCCCAGCCAGAGGAAAATGATTTCCGGCATAACTCTCCTTTCCGAAAAAAGAGGAGCTGTCGTATTAATCAGAATCGAGAATATGACTAATACGACAACTCCTCCTTTGTTCTTACTTATTCATGATAACAGGCAGCACGCAGAGCGTGATGTCTGTTATTTATTTCTGCCGCAGCAGTGTTTATATTTCTTGCCGCTTCCGCATGGACATGGATCATTCCGTCCAATCTTCGGTCCTTTTACAACAGTTCCCGATTTCTTCTGCTCCTTGTATAATTCTTTTCTCTTCTCTTCAGAGAAAATGTTATTCCACTGGGGCAGTTCGTACAGCCAGTCCGCCTTTGCGTCTACCATGTTCTTGTACAGAGTCTCCAGATCATAGCCCAGATTTACTTCTGTATCTTCTTCCATCTCCTCTATAGGATTGGGAACTTTCAGACTGTCGTTGATTCCGTCCAGGAAGCCTACCATTGTCATAACATCTACGTTATATTTTTCTGCAAGCTCTTTTACAGTACCTCTTACTACTTCGTCAGGATTGCTGAGAAGCTGTTCATAAATTCCCTTTTCAATCAAAAAATAATCTGTCCAGAATTTCTGCAGCTGGCCTCTGTCTGCCTGCTGGGAGTACGCTTTGTCTCTCCATTCCTGTAATAACGCCATATATCTTACCTGCCTTTTATCTTTTATATTTCTCTTGTTTTAATTTAACAGGTACAGTATATACGATATCTGATTATTTTTCAATCCTAACTTTCGGCAATTTGGCAAAGAGTCTCCCCGGACATAACGTCATTCCAGTAATAGAGATTTTCCGGTTCAGTAACCTTGAACATAGGGAAAAGTTCCTCCATATCCGGACAGATCTGCGGGAAAAGATTTTCCTCTTCTGCAAAGAGTTCCGGATTATAAGCCAGCTTTCTCTTATCCTCCCACAGGGCGCTGTAAAAGATCTCCGCCTCTACCATATCCTGGAACATATGACTGCCGTAACTCAGTTCCGGCATATAGCCGGCCCGGCTGTCCGAGACTTCGCAGATCCCGCAGACAGCGGAAATGTCTGCAAAGGTTACGGGAACCCCCAGCTCTGGAGAGGATGTACCCACTCTGCCGGGCGTCATGAGAAGAAGATTTTTTCCCGAGCCTTTATAATACCGGTTGATCCTTCCTACCGCTTCCGCCACCTGGTGCTTCTTTCCGTAGGGATATTCATAGTACAGTTTCGGCTCGATCTGTATGACCACATGGATCTGTTTTTTCAAAGAATTTCCTACAGAAGAATCCTTCAGATGGAAAAATGTCTTTTCCTGTGAAGGGCTGGGGATTTCCACTTTTCCCCCTCTGCTTCCCGTAAATAGAGGCCGGCACTGAAGAAGATTCACCACAAAGGCTCCTTCCTCATCTATATTCACTGTGTATTCAATATCCACCGGATTTCCATAGACCTGCTCCAGAGTCTTTAAAAGCTTCTGCATAAGTCCCGTAAACTCCCGGTTCTCCAAAAGCTTCTGGCAGGTGACAAACCATACCTGGCGCCACCGTCCCATACGGTTCAGGGCTTCTTCTGCCTCATAGTCTCTCTCCATTACCGCCCGTTTATACCAGAGAGGCAGGATTTCCATAAGGGACTCTGTACTTTTGGTAAGAAGACGGTTTTCTTTTGTATCCAGCACATCCATATTTTTCTGGGAAAACCGGTGTTTATCCGCCACATTTGTCTGCATGGACACTGCCGGCCGGTCCAGGTTTACCAGTCTGGGATAATCGTTCTCTGTCCTGTCTACGGCCCTGGTCCCAAGACCTGCCACCAGCCGGAGCATTCCGGCGCTCTGATCCATATCTTTGCTCCACTTGTAGGCGCTGTAGCTGTATCCCACCCCTGCCGCCGCGGGGAAGAAATAGTCTCCCCAGTGAGAGCCGGAAACCCGCTGGACCAGTACAGCCATCTGTTCATCCCGGTGTTCCAGGCCTCTCTGTTTCCTGTATTCCAAAGCGGATATGTCCATGATACTGGCATATACCCTCCGCACTGCGTCCTCAAAGACCTTCAGCCGTTCTTCCAGAGTTCCCTGATTTACACAGAACACAGACTCATATTTTCCTGCAAAGGCATTGCCGAATCCGTCTTCCAGGAAGCTGGAGGAACGGACGATTATGGGACTCTGGCCGAAATATTCCAGGACTGACCGGAACTTTTCCCGGATATTGGAAGGAAACTCCCCGGAGAGCAGGGCCTGCTGAAGCTGTCCGGCTTTTTCAAAATAGCCTTCTTCTGTCCTCTGGGCGATCCTGGTCTCCCAGCAGTTATTGGATACAATATAGGTATAAAACACATCTGAACCAATG
>DWUY01000177.1 GCA_019120515.1 Candidatus Blautia avicola
GGCAGGAGCTATGGATATTGTGGCAGAAAGTATCTCTGATGAGGCAGACTACCGTATCCGTATCCGGAAGATGACCATGAAATCCGGCCTTCTGGTATCTGCAGCGAAAAAGCCAGAGGAATCTACAGTATACGATATGTACTATGAATATGAGGAACCGGTTTCCAAAGTGGCAGGCCACAGAGTGCTGGCCATTAACCGTGGAGAAAAGGAGAAGATCCTTACTGTGAAGATCCAGGCTCCGGAGGAAGAGATTCTCCGCTATCTGGAAAAACAGGTGATCACCAAAGATAATCCCAATACCTCAGAAATCTTAAAAGCAGCAGTGGAAGACAGTTACCGCCGTCTGATCGCTCCTGCTATTGAAAGAGAAATCCGCAGTGACATGACAGAAAAAGCCGAGGACGGAGCTATCAAGGTGTTTAAGAAAAACCTGGAACAGCTTCTGATGCAGCCGCCTATCGAGGGGCAGGTAGTTCTGGGCTGGGACCCTGCTTTCCGTACAGGGTGTAAGCTGGCAGTAGTAGACCCTACAGGTAAAGTTCTGGATACAACGGTGATCTATCCTACGGCTCCTACTACACCGGCAAAAATTGCCGCAGCAAAGGAAACTCTGAAAAAACTGATCAAAAAGTATCACATTACCCTGTTCTCTGTGGGAAATGGAACTGCCAGCAGAGAGTCTGAACAGGTTATTGTGGAGCTTTTAAAGGAAATTCCGGAGAAAGTCCAGTATGTGATCACCAACGAGGCTGGAGCTTCTGTATATTCTGCCAGCAAGCTGGCTACAGAGGAATTCCCCAACTTTGATGTGGGCCAGAGAAGTGCGGCTTCTATTGCCAGAAGACTTCAGGATCCGCTGGCAGAGCTGGTAAAGATCGATCCGAAATCCATAGGTGTTGGTCAGTACCAGCACGATATGAACCAGAAAAAACTGGGAGAGGCCCTTTCCGGAGTGGTGGAGGACTGTGTAAACCGGGTAGGAGTGGATCTGAACACAGCCTCTGTTTCTCTCCTGGAGTATGTATCCGGGATCAGTAAGGCCATTGCTAAAAATATTGTGGCCTACCGGGAAGAAAACGGACGTTTTGAAGACAGAAAAGACCTCTTAAAAGTGGCAAAACTGGGACCAAAGGCTTTCGAGCAGTGTGCAGGTTTTCTGAAAATCCGGGGCGGAAAAAATCCTCTGGACGGCACCAGCGTTCATCCGGAAAGCTATGAGGCAGCAGAAAAGTTCCTGGCTCAGATGGGAATGAAGCCAGAGGATATCTTCAGCGGCCCGGCGGTATATTATGTGAAGGACTACGGCCAGATGGCCAAAAAACTGGGAGTGGGAGAGATGACCCTCCGGGATATCGTAAAAGAACTGACAAAACCCGGCCGTGACCCAAGAGAGGAAATGCCAAGACCGATCCTCCGCACAGACGTGCTGGAGATGAAGGATCTGAAAGAGGGCATGATCCTGAAAGGGACGGTCCGGAATGTTATCGACTTCGGTGCTTTTGTGGATATCGGCGTTCATCAGGACGGTCTGGTGCACATTTCCCAGATGACAGACCGGTATATCAAACACCCTCTGGAAGCGGTAAGTGTAGGGGACATTGTTGAGGTTAAGGTATTATCAGTAGATATGAAGAAAAAGAGAATTTCTCTTACCATGAAAGGTATCCATTAAAGGAGATCCTTCCATGGAGAGATTTCCCCATCAGCGGGTATAAATTACTTTAAAGAAGAAAGAAGGGCTTAACATGAATGCAAATCGGGAAAGAATTGCAAAACTTCAGCAGGAAATGAAGGCTGAAGGAATGGACATGTATTTAGTGCCTACTGCAGACTTTCATCAGTCTGAGTATGTGGGAGATTATTTTAAGGCAAGAGCCTGGCTTTCCGGCTTTACCGGTTCAGCAGGTACCCTTGTGGTGACACAGGATCAGGCCTGCCTGTGGACAGATGGAAGATATTTCATCCAGGCGGCGAAACAGCTGGAAGATACCGGAGTTTCCCTGATGAAAATGGGGGAGGAAGGAGTTCCCACAGTGGATGCGTTTATCCAGGAAAATCTGCCCGAGAAAGGTTGTCTTGGCTGCGATGGAAGGACTATCAGCGTTTCCGAAGGAAAGGAGTATGAGAAACTTCTTGACGGCAAAGAAGCAGTGCTGAAATGCGGCGTTGACCTTGCAGGAAAAATCTGGACAGACCGTCCGGAAATGTCCAGAGAGCCGGTGTATGTCCTTGATGTGAAGTACGCCGGAAAGACCCGGGAAGAAAAGATCGCCAAGGTCAGAGAAGAAATGAAAAAAGCCGGAGCGGATATCCATGTGATCTCCAGCCTGGACGATATTGTGTGGTTGCTGAATATCCGGGGAAATGATATTGAATACAATCCGGTAGTGCTTTCCTATGTGATCCTGACCATGGATCAGGTACACTTTTATGTTCAGGAAGAAGCAGTGCCTTCGGAAGTAAGGAAAGAGCTGGAGGAGGCAGGCGTAGTCCTTCACCCTTATTTCCAGGTATATGAAGATGTGAAAAAACTGGATCCTTCCCGCAAGGTTATGGTGGAAGACGCCTGCACCAATTATACTCTTTATAAGAGCATCCCTCAGGGAACGGAATTTGTTTTCCAGGCAAATCCTGCAGCTGTTTTCAAAGGAAATAAAAATGCTGTGGAAATGGAAAATCTGAAGAAAGCCCATATCAAAGATGCCAGAGCTATGTGCCGGTTTATTTACTGGCTTAAGAAAAATGTGCCCTCCGGAGAGGTTACAGAGTACAGCGCGTCCATGAAGAGCAGAGAATTCCGTTTGGAAGATCCGGACTGCCTGGATCTGAGCTTTGAGACCATCTGCGCCTATGGACCAAATGCGGCTATGTGTCATTACGCCCCTACAGAAACCGACTGTGCAAAAGTAGAGCCAAAAGGTTTCTTCCTTATTGATTCCGGCGGACAGTACTGGCAGGGAACTACAGATATTACCAGGACCATTGCGGTGGGAGAACTGACTCAGGAACAGAAAGAGCATTTTACCCTGGTGCTTCAGGGACATATCCGTATGGCTATGGCAAAATTCCAGTATGGCTGCAGCGGAGCGAATCTGGATATTCTGGTGAGAGAACCTCTGTGGGAACGTGGCCTGGACTTCAATCACGGAACCGGTCATGGCGTAGGCTATCTGCTGAATGTTCACGAAGGCCCCCAGAATATCAACTGGAAGATCCGTTCCGGCGGAAGAAGAGGAAATACCACTCCTCTGGAAGAAGGAATGCTCACCTCTGACGAGCCGGGCCTGTATCTGGAAGGAAAATACGGTATCCGTACAGAAAATCTCCTGCTTTGCAAGAAAGCGGAGAAAAACTCCTACGGACAGTTTATGGAATTTGAGACCGTTACTCTGGTGCCTTATGAGAGAGAAGCTATTCTTACAGATATGCTTACCAGAAAAGAACTGGATTGGCTCAATGCTTATCACAAAAAAGTTTACGAAACCGTAGGACCTATGCTGAATGAAGAGGAGAAGACCTGGCTGAAAGAAGCTACGGCGCCTCTTAACTGAGAAGGACTACAGGATCTGGAAGAACAAGAAGATATCTGAGAAAAGACAGTCCGGGAGTTCCATACAGGGCTTGCCGGGCTGTCTTAAAGTCAAGGACCCCGATGCAGGAATACGGGGCATCAAATTAGCAGCGATGCAAGCATGTCCGCTTGGCTTGTTGCTCGCGGGAATAAAAATCATGTATAAAAACAGGACTTTGCAGGTTCTGTTTTTTTGCCCAAAACTCCTAAAAACAGAAAACCATTTTTCACAAATTCATGCATTGACAGTAGCAGAATCAGGGCTTTATAATGTAGTTAGTTCGGACACGAACTGTTGGGGACACGAACTAATTCAGTGAGGTGAGAAAATGGAAAAAAAGGAGTCAAAGCAGAAAAATCCCAAGGATACAGAAGATGCGGGAAGGATCATCAATATCGTTTCCCATCAGCTGAAAAGGACCATTTTTTTCTACACCTGGAAAGACTGTGGACTGACTACTATGCAGAACCGGATTCTGCATTATATCCTGATGAAATCCCTGGGATGTCCCGTATACCAGAAGGATATCGAGAAGGAATTCCGGATCAGTAAGTCTACGGTGACAGAAGTCCTCCAGCTTATGGAGAAGAATGGATTTATCCGGAGAGAGTCTTCAAAGAAGGATGGCAGGATGAAACGGATACTTCCGACCCAGAAAGCTTTGGAGATCCGCCGGGAGGTAGTGGAAAATATCCATATGGTGGAAGAAAAGCTGAGGGCCGGGATCCCGGAGGAGGACTACAGGATCTGTCTCACGGTTTTGAAAAAAATGTCCGAAAATCTAACCCAAGAAGAGAATAACATGAAAGGAAGGGAAGAAATGTATGAATAGGAAACTGCTTCAATCTGTACGGGAATACAAAAAGGAATCTATCATGACCCCGATTCTCGTAATCTTTGAAGTTTTTATGGAAGTGCTGATTCCGCTTCTCATGGCCAGGATCATTGAT
>DWUY01000178.1 GCA_019120515.1 Candidatus Blautia avicola
CATTTTTTCCAGATCATAGTCAAATTCTTTACAGATCACTTTTGCGTTGGCAAGACCGATATTGGCGATCCCCAGACTGTAAAGCAGCCGGGGCAAAGTCGTATGCCTTGCCCGTTCCAGACTTGCCATAAGATTGTCAAAAGATTTCTCCCCAAAACCTTCCATATTTACGATCTCTTCCCGGTACTTTCCGATCTCAAAGATATCCCCGAAGTCTTTGATAAAGCCTTTCAGGATAAATTTCTCCAGAGTAGCCTCCGACAGACCATCGATATTCATAGCGTCCCGGCTGACAAAAAGGGTGAAAGATTTGATCTTCTTCGCCTGACATTCAGGATTCATGCAGTAAAGAGATTCTACTTCGTTTGTTTTGATCACTCTGGCTTCTTTTCCGCATACCGGACAGGTATCCGGGATCTCCAGATTTCCGCTGCGGGTAAGATTCTCTGCGATCTGAGGAATGATCATATTGGCTTTATAGACCTGGATCTTATCTCCAATGCCAAGCTGCAGTTCTTTCATAATACTGATATTATGAACGCTGGCCCGGCTGACAGTAGTCCCTTCCAGTTCTACCGGCTCAAAGATAGCCACGGGATTGATCAGGCCGGTCCTGGAAGGACTCCACTCAATTTCTTTCAGTGTGGTTTCCCGTATTTCATCTTTCCATTTAAAGGCGTAAGAATTTCTCGGAAACTTTGCAGTAGTCCCCAGGGAATCTCCGTATGCGATATCATCATACAGAGCAACAAGCCCGTCTGAAGGAAAGTCATTTTTAGCCACCTGAGTGGAAAAGTATTCCATTGCCTCATCTAAAGTATCTCTGGTCACCGACCGGTACTCCACCACTTCAAATCCCTGCTCTTTCAGCCATTGGAACTGCTTTTCTCTGGAGTTCTGGAAATCTACTCCCTGGGCCCTCACCAGGAAGAACGCATAAAAATGAACGTTTCTCCTGGCTGTGATCTCATTATTTAACTGGCGCACAGAGCCGCTGCACAGGTTCCGGGGATTCTTATATCTGGCGTCTACGTCTTCAATCTCTTCATTGATCTTTTCAAAATCCGAATAATTGATAATAGCCTCTCCCCGCAATACCAGATCTCCCTTGAAAGAAATCTGAAGAGGAATATTTTTAAAGACCCTGGCGTTGTTGGTAATAACCTCTCCCACCACGCCGTTTCCCCTGGTAACTGCTTTCTGGAGTTTTCCATCTCCATAGGTCAGGACAATAGTCAGACCATCCAGCTTCCAGGAAAGAAGCGTCTTCTGATCCCCGATAAAATCCCGGAGAGCCTCTACGTCTTTGGTCTTATCCAGGGAAAGCATGGGCGTCTCATGGGCTTCTTTTGGCAGTTCGTCCAACGCCTCATATCCCACAGAAACCGTAGGGCTTCCCGCAAGGGTCACTCCTGTTTCTTTCTCCAGATTTTCCAATTCATCATACAGCTTGTCATATTCAAAGTTACTCATGATCTCCCGGTCTTCCTGATAATAGGCTTTAGACGCCTCCTGAAGCACAGGGATCAATTCTTTCATTCTCTCTATCTTATCCATCAGGGCTCTCTCCTTTAGCTCTTCTTTTTCTTCCCGGGAGTCCTGTATTTTCCCGGATTCTTTACAGGTTTTCCTCCCCGGAACACTTCCCGGACAGGAGGTTTCTCCTTCAGTGTTTTTTCCAGAATCTCCAGCTCCTGGCCTTTGATCTCTCTTAACCCTCCCACAGGCAGGTCTCCCAGACGGATATTCATGATCCTTACTCTTTTCAGAGTAACCACCCGATATCCCAGATACTCGCACATTCTCCGTATCTGCCGGTTCAGTCCCTGGGTCAGGACAATGGAAAATGATCTCTCCCCTGTTTTCCACACTCTGCATTCTCTGGTAATGGTCCCCAGGATAGGTACTCCCCGGCTCATCCTGGAGATAAACCGGTCTGTAACAGGCTTATCCACCGTGACTTCATATTCCTTTTCGTGAAAATTTCCTGCTTTCATCATTTCATTGGCCAGTTCTCCCCGGTTAGTAAGAAGAAGCAGCCCCTGAGAATCCTTATCCAGCCTTCCTGCATAGTATACCCGGACAGGGTAGTTTACATAAGAAATCACGTTGTTTTTTACCTTTGTGTCTGTAGTACATTCCACCCCTCTGGGCTTGTGAAATGCAAGAAGGACTTTCTTCTCCGTCGGTTCTATTTTTTTTCCATCTATCCGTATCACGCAGGTCTCCTCTACCTGCATACCGGGCACCGCCTTTACCTGATCTACCTCCACTCTTCCTGCTTCGATCAGGCGATCCGCCTCCCGGCGGGAACAAATGCCCGCATCGCTGAGATATTTATTCAAACGCATATCCTCTGTCCTTCCTGTTATCTGATGAAATACTATTATACCATATTTGTTTCCTCCCTGTCTTGCTATTTTAGTTCCATTCAATGTATAATAGAGGAACAAATATATACAAACGAGGATAAAGCAATGAAATTTACAGTAAAAGGTGTATGTTTTACTCTGCTTGTCATATGTTCAGGGTTTCTCCTGGTGATCCTTCCTTCTTTTGTTATGGGCGCGGTAAAAAATTACCTCATTGCCCGGGAAAACAGTGAAGTCAGCCGCCAGGAAGATCACTGGATATATAACCGTTCGGGAAGACGTTTTGAATACCATGACGGTTCTTTCATACAGAACGCCAGTCAGGAGATCAATGGGGTCACTTATTATTTTGATGAAAAAGGCTATGTAAAAACCGGATGGGTCCAGGAAAAAGGCGTCCTTTACTATCGGGATTCTGACGGAACCCCGGAAACGGGCTGGTTTGAAGACGAAAGCGGCAAATATTACCTGGATGAAAACGGCTCTCCCAAGATTGGCTGGGCGGATATTGACGGCAAAAAATATTATTTCTCTTCCACCGGTGTAATGGCTACCGGCTTTACGGAGATCGACGGACAGCAGCATTTATTTATGGATGACGGTTCTGTATCTCCCGGCTGGGCAGACAAAGACGGGAAACGGTATTACCTGGATGAAAACGGCACTGTTTCCACCGGCATGAAGGAAATTGATGGAAAAACCTATTTCTTCCGGGAAGACGGAACTATGGCTACCGGTTGGATCACCAATAACGGAAGCCGCTGCTACATGGGGGACGATGGTGCCATGGTAACCAATGCCTGGATAGACGAAGGCAGCCAGCGCCACTATGTAGGCGCAGACGGCAAAGAACAGACCGGTTGGATTACGGTAAACGGAAAACAATATTTTCTCAACGACGAAGGGATCCTGGCAGACTCCGGCTGGATGAAGCAGGGAGACAAATGGTATTTTATTGATAAAGACGGCAGTGCAAAAACCGGCTTGTTTGAGAGTGAAGGAAAGTGGTATTATCTCACCGCCGACGGCAAGCTTCAGGAAGGCTGGGTGGAAAGTCAGGGAAAACGGTATTATCTGGCTAACGGCCAGCTTATGACAGGCTGGAGAAAGATCGGCGATAAGCAATATTACTTTAACGGCGACGGCACCATGGCTACCGGTTGGATCACTATCGATGGAAAATCCTATTTTCTGAAAGAAGACGGAAGTCTGGATACCGCTGCAATGAAAGAGAAGGCCGCTTCTGAAACAGGGCAGTAAATGAAAAGATAAAAATCGGGAGACGCCAGATAGCGCTCCCGATCTTTTTTATCAGCAATATCATTCATTTCTACTGAAGCAGGTCGCTGTAAATATAAGCTTCCTGTCCGTTATATTCTACTTTGATCCAATCCTCCGGACCATTTTCCAGCTTTTTGACCTGGTCGCCGGCCTGAAGCCGTCCTAAAATTTCTGAAGATGTATTGGCATCCGCCCGTACATTACAATCTTCTGCAGCCGTGAGCATATCGCCGTCATCCGCCATTAGTGCGGTATTAGTCTCCTCACCAAGCTGTTCGAGATAGCTCTTCAGCTCCTCATCAGATTCTACAGCCTCATTGTATCTCTCTTCTTCCTGAGAGATCAACGCCTGTACATCCTCTTCCTGCCTGGTCTTCTCGATACACTCCTGCACTTCCTGATCAGAGTCATCATTGTGGATCATCCAGTCTCCGCTGCCATTTTTCATAACATATAATTCTGACAGCCCTGGAGCCGGTGTATCTATTCCCTGAAATTTCAGATCATACGATACAAATACCACATAGCTGTTTTCATCCAGTCCCTGTTTCGTATAGACTTGGATATTATCATAGCTTTCTATATATGTTGCATTAACAACCTTGGCTTCATCTGTAGAACTGAAATTATCTGTCAGTTCCTTCATGGCATCTACGTTCTTCTGTCCCCATGCATCATAAAAGGACTTGATCAGGGTATTTACTTCAGGATATGCATTCTCTTCAAGAGCATTGGTATCCGTTTCTTCCTCTTCAGATCCTGTATCATCCGAAGTATTTTTCTCTTGTTCTGTTTGCTGCTCCTCCTGGGCAGGTCCGCTGTTTAAAGCTCTGAATATAGCACGACCCCCGAAAAACAGGATAAGCAACACTGCCAGAATCGCCAGACCCAGAAGAATATACCTCAGATTATCTGAGAGCCATTCTCTGAAATTGTCTAACATACCTGTCCTCCTTAATACAAGAATGCCCCTTACTCCATGCTCTCCCCAAAGCATAAAACACACCCGGAGGGATTCGAACCCCCGACACATGGTACCGGAAACCACTGCTCTATCCCCTGAGCTACGGGTGCTTGATCATTAACATCTTGGATATCATATCACATTTTTTTCCACTTGTAAAGCATTAACCCTATTTCCGTCAATTTAACGATAATTTTGGGAAATACTGCCCGATTTCCTGAAAAAACCAGGCAGGATTCCCCACCTTCTACATCATAAGTTTTTCCTGCTGCCGGTCATAATAGTACACCTGATCAGAAAGTATCTCGTCCGCCTCCACCTGCGTCTGATTTACTTCTCTGACCATACGCGTCAGTTCAATCCGGGAATACTGTCCCTGATCCGGGACCAGGATACATTCATGGACACTGCTGGGCAGCACATAGAAATTTTTTCTGAAGATCTTAGAAATGTGGCTGAGAAGATGGGGATAAAGCAGAGCCGCTGCTCCAAAACATTTTTCCTGATTGCTGAG
>DWUY01000179.1 GCA_019120515.1 Candidatus Blautia avicola
GGAAAGAATGGAAGATATAACGAAAAGGCATAGCCGGTTATCCTATTATGACTTGAATTGTGGATAGAAAAGGATTATCATATTACTAATTACACTGTGAAAACTGACTGAATCAGAATGTAAGGACAGGAAAGGAGACTATAGATATGGAATATAAGATTTCCCTGATCCCCGGAGATGGTATTGGTCCGGAGATCGTTGGAGAGGCTAAGAAAATATTAGATAAGGTCTGTGAAAAATACGGACATAAATTCAACTATGAGGAAGTGCTTCTGGGAGGGGCGTCTATTGACGCCTGTGGAGTACCCCTTACCCAGGAAGCCGTTGACACTGCAAAAAGCTCTGACGCAGTGCTGATGGGCTCTATCGGAGGAGACGCCAAGACCTCTCCATGGTATCAGCTGGAGCCTTCCAAGAGACCAGAGGCAGGACTTTTAGCGATCCGGAAAGCGCTGAATCTTTTTGCGAATCTTCGTCCCGCTTATTTATATAATGAATTAAAGGGAGCCTGCCCTTTAAAGGAAGAAGTGATCGGGGACGGCTTTGACATGATCATTGTCCGGGAACTGACCGGCGGCCTTTATTTCGGAGAGAGAAAGACTGTAGAGGAAAACGGTGTGAGAAAGGCCATTGACACCCTGACTTATGATGAGAATGAGATCCGCCGGATCGCAGTGAAAGCTTTTGAGATCGCAGGCAAGAGGAAAAAGAAAGTTACCAGTGTGGATAAGGCCAACGTATTGGATTCCTCCAGACTCTGGAGAAAAGTAGTGGAAGAAGTGGCTGCTGATTATCCGGATATTACCCTGGAGCATATGCTGGTAGATAACTGCGCTATGCAGCTGGTACATAACCCGGGACAGTTTGATGTGATCCTTACAGAGAACATGTTCGGAGATATTTTGTCTGATGAGGCAAGTATGGTTACCGGATCTATCGGAATGCTTTCTTCTGCCAGCTTAAATGAGACGAAATTCGGCCTTTATGAGCCAAGCCACGGTTCTGCTCCGGACATTGCGGGAAAAGGTATTGCAAATCCCATTGCAACCATCCTTTCCGCAGCTATGATGCTCCGCTTCTCCCTGGATCTGGATAAAGAAGCAGACGCCGTGGAAGCAGCCGTCCAGCAGGTGCTGAAAGAAGGCTACCGCACAGTGGACATCATGTCAGAAGGCATGAAACAGGTAGGTACAAAAGAAATGGGAGATCTGATCGCAGAACGCATATAGCCGGATCTGAAGCATAAAGATGAAAAAATGTGCGATGTTATAAGACATAGGAAATATACATAGAAAGGAAAGAAGATTATGAGAAGTGACGCAGTAAAAACAGGGATGCAGCAGGCACCCCACCGTTCTTTATTTAATGCACTGGGACTGACAAAAGAGGAGTTATCCAAACCTCTGGTAGGGATTGTCAGCTCATATAATGAGATCGTACCGGGACATATGAACCTGGATAAGATCGTAGAGGCTGTAAAACTGGGAGTTGCCATGGCAGGGGGAACCCCTATCGTGTTCCCGGCTATCGCTGTGTGCGATGGCATTGCCATGGGGCATATCGGCATGAAATACTCTCTGGTCACCAGAGATCTGATCGCAGATTCTACAGAAGCTATGGCTATGGCTCATCAGTTTGATGCGCTTGTCATGGTGCCGAACTGTGACAAGAATGTACCGGGACTTTTAATGGCTGCAGCCAGGATCAACGTTCCTACCGTATTTGTAAGCGGCGGCCCAATGCTGGCAGGAAGAGTCCACGGACAGAAGAGAAGTCTTTCTTCCATGTTTGAGGCAGTAGGCTCCTACAGCGCAGGAACCATGACCGAGGAAGAAGTAGAAGAATTTGAAAATAAGGTATGTCCTACCTGCGGTTCCTGCTCCGGAATGTATACCGCCAACAGTATGAACTGTCTGACAGAAGTGCTGGGCATGGGACTGAAAGGAAATGGAACCATTCCGGCAGTTTATTCCGAGAGGATCAAACTGGCAAAACATGCGGGCATGCAGGTCATGGAAATGTACCGGAAGAATATCCGCCCGAGAGACATTATGACAAAAGAGGCTATCTTAAACGCGCTCACCGTGGATATGGCTCTGGGCTGTTCAACCAACAGTATGCTTCATCTGCCGGCTATTGCCCATGAGATCGGCTGGGATTTTGACATTACATTCGCAAACCAGATCAGTGAGAAAACGCCGAATCTCTGTCATCTGGCGCCGGCAGGTCCTACTTACATTGAGGATCTGAACGAGGCCGGAGGCGTCTACGCAGTAATGAACGAGCTGGCGAAAAAGGATCTTCTGAATCTGGAATGTATGACAGTTACAGGAAAGACCGTAGGAGAAAATATCAAAGGCTGTGTAAACAAGAATCCGGAAGTGATCCGTCCTATTGACAATCCTTACAGCCAGACGGGAGGCCTGGCCGTTCTTACCGGAAACCTGGCTCCAGACGGAGGCGTGGTAAAGAAAAGCGCTGTATGCGATGAAATGATGGTACATGAGGGACCAGCCAGAGTCTTTGACTGTGAGGAAGACGCTATTACCGCTATCAAAGGCGGAAAGATCGTTCCCGGCGACGTGGTAGTGATCCGCTATGAAGGCCCAAAAGGCGGCCCCGGCATGAGAGAAATGCTGAATCCTACATCTGCTATCGCGGGAATGGGACTGGGATCATCTGTAGCCCTGATCACCGACGGAAGATTTTCAGGAGCTTCCAGAGGAGCCTCTATCGGACATATCTCTCCGGAAGCGGCAGTGGGAGGTCCTATCGCCCTGGTGGAAGAAGGAGATCTGATCCGGATCAATATACCGGAACATAAACTGGAACTGGCAGTTTCAGAAGAAGAACTGGCGAAGAGAAAAGAAAAATGGCAGCCAAGAGAACCAAAGGTGACCACCGGTTATCTGGCGCGGTATGCGGCTATGGTTACCAGCGGAAACAGAGGAGCTGTACTGGAGGTACCAAAAAGATAAAAAGGGGAGGAGATTTCTATGCAGCTTACAGGAGCGGAAATTGTTATTGAGTGTCTGAAAGAACAGGGAGTGGACACCGTTTTCGGGTATCCCGGCGGCACCATCCTGAATATTTATGATGAATTATATAAACACCAGGGAGAGATCCATCATGTGCTGACTTCCCATGAGCAGGGAGCAGCCCATGCGGCGGACGGTTACGCCCGTTCTACCGGAAAGGTAGGAGTGTGTATGGCTACCAGCGGACCGGGGGCTACCAATCTGGTCACCGGCATCGCCACAGCCCATATGGATTCTATCCCCCTTGTAGCTATTACCTGCAACGTTGGCCTGCCCCTTCTGGGAAAAGACAGTTTCCAGGAGGTGGATATTGCAGGAGTGGTCATGCCTATCACGAAACATAGTTTTATTGTAAAAGATGTGGCTAATCTGGCAAAGACCATCCGGAGAGCCTTTAAGATCGCAAAGACAGGAAGACCCGGCCCTGTGCTGGTAGACATTACCAAAGATGTTACTGCCAATAAGACAGAGTTTACCCCTGTCCAGCCGAAGCCGGTCCAGCCTTCTGTAAAAGAGATCACCCAGGAAGATCTTCAGACAGCGGCAGATATGATCAACAAAGCGAAAAAGCCTTTTATCTTCGTAGGCGGCGGCGCTGTGGCTTCTAACGCCTGGGAAGAAGTACGGGAACTGGCCTATAAGATCCAGTCCCCGGTAACAGATTCCCTTATGGGAAAAGGCGTTTTCCCTGGAGAGGATCCTTACTACACAGGTATGCTGGGAATGCATGGAACAAAAACTTCTAACCTGGGAGTGACCAGATGCGATCTCCTGGTGGCGATAGGCGTCCGTTTCTCTGACCGTGTCATCGGTAATGCCAAGAATTTTGCCAGAAACGCCAAGATCATTCATATTGACGTGGACGGAGCGGAGATCAACAAGAATGTTCTGGTGGACTGCCGGATCATCGGAGACGCAAAAGAAGTCTTAAAACAGCTTCTGCCTCTGGTAGGACCTGCCAAACACGAGGAGTGGATCCGGGAGATCGAGGATCTGAAAGTGAAATATCCTCTTACCTATAACCCCCAGGGCCTTACAGGTCCGGCTGTGATCGAGGAGTTGTACCGTCAGACGAATGGAGATGCCATCATTACCACAGAAGTAGGACAGAACCAGATGTGGGCGGCTCAGTATTATAAATTTAAGAGCCCCAGAACCTTTTTGTCTTCCGGCGGCCTGGGAACCATGGGATACGGCCTGGGCGCAGCCATTGGAGCCAAGATGGGAAATCCGGATAAAGTGGTGATCAACGTAGCCGGAGACGGATGCTTCCGCATGAATATGAACGAACTGGCTACAGCTACCAGAAACAATATGGCTTTAGTGGAAGTGATCATCAATAACCAGGTGCTGGGTATGGTGCGTCAGTGGCAGACCCTTTATTATGAAAAACGGTATTCCAATACCATTCTCCAGGATAAAGTAGATTATGTGAAACTGGCAGAGGCCATGGGCGCGGTAGGCATGCGGGTCACCAGGAAAGAAGACCTGGCAGAGGCTATCCGTAAGGCGATTGATCTGAATACTACGGTTCTTATCGACTGTGTCATCGACAGTGATGATAAAGTATTCCCTATGGTATCCCCGGGAGCGAATATCGAAGACGCCTTTGATGCAGAGGATCTGAAAACAAAAAGATAAGAATGTCTTTCTGGAAGAGACAAATGTTTTTATTGACAAAAATATATCAAAGGATTAGAATAAGGACAGCACGTATATATGAGGTGGCGCAGCAGCAAGTCAAAAAAGACTGCGGCACCTCATTCTTTATAAACAAAATTAAGAGGAGGAAAGAGTCGTGAGCAGAGTTTATAACTTTTCAGCAGGTCCGGCGGTACTGCCGGAAGAAGTGTTAAAAGAAGCAGCAGAGGAAATGCTGGATTACAGAGGATGCGGTATGTCCGTAATGGAGATGAGCCACCGCTCCAAAATGTTTGAAAACATTATCCAGGAAGCCGAGGCTGACTTAAGAGACCTGCTTGAAATTCCGGATAACTATAAGGTACTGTTTCTTCAGGGCGGCGCCAGCCAGCAGTTTGCCATGATCCCTATGAATCTTATGAAGAACCGGGTGGCAGATTATATCGTTACAGGCCAGTGGGCCAAGAAGGCATGGCAGGAAGCCCAGAAGTATGGAAAGGCAAATAAGATCGCCTCTTCTGAAGATAAGACCTATTCCTATATACCGGACTGTTCAGATCTTCCTATCAGTCCTGACGCAGATTACGTATATATCTGTGAGAACAATACCATTTACGGCACAAAGTTCAAAAAGCTTCCAAACACTAAGGGAAAGACACTGGTGGCAGATGTATCTTCCTGCTTCCTGTCAGAACCTGTAGACGTTAGCAAATACGGGATCCTTTACGGCGGAGTCCAGAAGAACATCGGCCCTGCGGGAATGGTCATTTCCATTATCCGGGAGGATCTGATCACAGAGGACGTCCTTCCCGGAACCCCTACTATGCTGACTTTTAAGACCCATGCAGATGCAGGTTCCATGTATAACACACCTAACTGCTACTGCATCTACATGTGCGGCAAAGTGTTTAAATGGCTGAAAAAAATGGGCGGTCTTTCGGCAATGAAAGAGCGCAATGAAAAGAAAGCCAAGATCCTTTATGATTTCCTGGATTCCAGCAGTCTGTTTAAGGGAACGGTAGTTCCGGAAGACAGATCTTTGATGAATGTGCCTTTTGTAACAGGAAATAAGGATCTTGACGCTAAATTTGTAAAAGAAGCCCAGGAAGCCGGTCTGGAAAATCTGAAAGGCCACCGCAGCGTAGGCGGCATGCGGGCAAGTATCTACAACGCGATGCCTATAGAAGGTGTGGAAGCCCTGGTAAACTTTATGAAGAACTTTGAAAAGGAGAATGGTTGATCATGTTTCAGTATCATTGCTTAAATCCCATCTCACCGGTGGGCCTGGGAAAATTTCCGGGAAAATATGAGAATACAGAGGATCTTGCACAGGCAGACGCTATCCTGGTAAGAAGCGCGGATATGCACAGCCTGGAGCTTTCTGATAAGACTGTGGCGGTAGCAAGGGCCGGAGCGGGAGTAAATAATATCCCTCTGGAGGAGCTTGCAAAAAAAGGAGTGGTTGTCTTTAACACTCCCGGGGCAAACGCCAACGGTGTAAAAGAAATGGTCATCGCAGGCATGCTCCTGGCTTCCAGAGATATCGTAGGCGGTATTGAATGGCTGGAGCAGCAGGAGGCTTCTGAGGATATTGCAAAGAAAGCGGAGAAGCAGAAGAAAAAATTTGCAGGCTGTGAGATCAGCGGTAAGAAACTGGGGATCATCGGTCTTGGAGCCATCGGCGTCCGGGTGGCTAACGCGGCGGTACATCTAGGCATGGAAGTTTACGGCTACGACCCCTTTATCTCTGTAGATGCGGCCTGGAGCCTGTCAAGAAGTATCCATCATATCAATGATGTGAATATGATCTACCGGGACTGTGACTATATTACCATTCATGTGCCTCTTATGGACAGCACCAGAAATATGATCGGCAAAGATGAGATCGCTCAGATGAAAGAAGGAGTGGTCCTTCTGAACTTTGCCAGGGACCTGCTGGTAGATGAGGAAGCTCTTGCAGAGGCTTTAAGAGAAGGAAAGGTAAAGAAGTATGTGACAGACTTTGCCAATCCTCTGGTAGCCAGTACGCCAAACACTCTGGTCACTCCTCATCTGGGAGCTTCCACTGAGGAATCCGAAGATAACTGCGCGGTAATGGCAGTTCATGAGATCATGGATTACCTGGAAAACGGAAATATCAAAAATTCCGTCAATTATCCAAACTGCGATGCAGGCGCCTGTGTGGATGTAGGCCGTGTGACCATCAATCACAAGAATATTCCCAATATGATCAGTCAGTTCACGAAAACACTGGGTGACGCGGGAGTAAATATCTCTAATATGACAAATAAAAGTAAAGGAGACTACGCCTATACCATGATCGACGTATCTTCCCCGATCTCCAAAGAAGTGGCAGATACTCTGAAAAATATCAAAGGCGTATACAGAGTCCGTATTGTAAAATAATGGGGTAAAAATGAAAAAATCAACATCTTTTCAAAAAAGACTGAAACAGATGAAAAAAGCAAAAACTATAGCAGATTCTATAAGGAGAAACCACAAAAGGATCCTGAAAACGGTCCGGCTCCTTGGAAAGCTGAGAATTACGAAGACTTAGGAGGTTTTTATGGCAGTTGTAAAACCATTTCCGGCTATCCGCCCTCAGGCGGTAAAGGCGGCCCAGATCGCGGCCCTTCCCTATGATGTCTTTACCAGGGAAGAAGCGGTTAAAGAGATCGAGAAGCATCCCCTGTCTTTTCTCCGGGTGGATCGTCCGGAAACAAATTTTCCGGAAGGGACGGATATGTATAGTCCCCAGGTATATGAAAAGGCAGGAGAGCTTCTCTGGAAGCTGGTGGATACAGGAGATCTGTGTCAGGATATGGAGCCTTGTTACTACATCTATGAGCTCAGTGTGGGAGACCATGTGCAGACCGGCGTAGCCGCCTGCGCGTCTGTAGACGATTATCTGGATCATGTGATCAGGTGCCACGAAAATACACGGCCGGAGAAGGAGACAGACCGTATCCGCCATATTGAGGCCTGCCACGCCCAGACGGGACCGATCTATCTGGCGCACTGCCCGGAGCCGGAGCTTCGCAGGCTTCTGGATATCCGGAAACGGAGCCATCCCAATTATAATTTTCAGGGAGAGGACGGAGTGCGTCACAGGGTCTGGGTTGTCTATGAAGGAAATGTGATCGAGAAGATCCGGAGATTATTTGAAAAAATGGACCGCATCTATGTGGCAGACGGACATCACAGAGCCGCTGCGGCGGTAAAGATCGCCCAAAAGAGAAGAAAAGAAAATCCGGATTATACAGGAAAAGAGTCTTTCAATTATTTCCTCAGTGTTTTATTCCCCTGGGATGAACTGCGGATCGTAGAATATAACCGTGTGGTAAAGGATCTGGGAGGAAAGACTGTAGAAGATTTTTTGAAAGAAGTGGAAAAATGTTTCCAGGTAGAAAAGGAGGGATCCTGCCCTGTTAAGCCGGAAAAGAAAGGTATTTTCGGTCTGTATGTAGGGAATACCTGGTACCGGCTGGCCATAAAGGAAGAATATAAATCTCAGGACCCGGTAAAAAATCTGGATGTATCCCTTCTTCAGGACTGTCTCCTGGAGCCGGTCCTGGGGATCCGGAATCCAAAAGAAGATCCCAGGATCCAGTTCGCAGGCGGGATCCGGGGGGTTCAGGAACTGGAGGAGGCGGCAGATCTGGAAGGAGGCGCCGCTTTCACCCTGTATCCGACGGATATGATGGAGCTGATCCAGGTGGCAGACGCGGGCAGATTAATGCCGCCTAAGTCTACATGGTTTGAACCCAAGCTGAGAAGCGGCCTATTTATCCACAGGATATAGTAAGGAAAAGGGGTAAAAGGAAAATGAAAAAGAAAATCGCAGCAGTGCTGCTCAGTGCTTTAATGGCATCCTCTGTTTTAGCCGGCTGTTTGGGAGGACAGGAGTCTCAGACAGAGGAAACTCAGACACAGGAAGAGGAGACTCAGGAAACGGAAGAACAGCCTTCTCAGGAAACAGAAGCAGAACCTGTGGACGTAGATGTTATGGCTTTGAAAGGGCCTACAGCCATGGGGATGGTAAAATTTATGGACGAGGTGGACAGCGGCAGCGTGACTTCAGAAAACTATAATTTTTCTATTGCGGCCTCCGCTGATGAGGTAACGCCTAAACTGGTCCAGGGAGAGGCGGATATTGCAGCGGTTCCTGCAAACCTGGCGTCTGTACTGTACAATAAGACCCAGGGACAGGTGGAAGTGCTGGCAGTGAATACTCTGGGCGTTCTGTATATTGTGGAAAACGGGGATACTGTTCAGTCTGTAGAAGATCTTCGGGGTAAGACTATTTACGCCAGCGGCAAAGGGTCTACTCCGGAATATGCCCTGGAATATGTGTTGTCTGCCAACGGCATTGACCCGGAGACCGATGTGACCATTGAATGGAAAAGCGAGCATTCCGAGTGTGTGGCGGCGATCACCAGTTCTGAAAACGGTATTGCCATGCTTCCCCAGCCTTTTGTGACTACGGCGGAGACCCAGAACCCGTCTATCCGTACTGCTCTGGATCTTACAGAGGAGTGGGATAAAGCCCAAAAGACAGAGGAGAATAACAGCGCTCTGATCACAGGAGTGGTAGTAGCCAGAACGGATTTTGTGGAGGAAAATCCCGAAGCGGTAGAAGATTTTATGACCAGGTATCAGGAATCTGTAGACTATGTAAACAGCAATACAGAGGATGCTGCAGAACTGGTAGGCAAATATGATATCGTTACCCCAGAGGTGGCAGAGAAAGCTCTTCCGGAATGCAATATCGTATTTATGGAAGGCGAAGAAATGAAAGAAAAACTTTCCGGCTATCTGGAAGTGCTGGGAGGCCAGAATCCAGAAGCCATAGGCGGAGAAGTACCGGGAGATGATTTCTATTACAGCCGATAGGGCAGATAAGAAAAAAGGAAAGATAAAAATATGGGCCGTGGTGTTCTGGCTGCTGGTTTGGCAGGGAGTGAGCCAGGTCTTGGGGCAGGAGATACTTTTGGTATCTCCTGTATCCGTTCTCAGACGCCTTCTGGAACTGGCGGTGACGCTGGATTTCTGGACTTCAGTAGGATTTTCTATCAGCCGGATCATGGGCGGTTTCCTTCTAGGTGCGTTTATGGGGATCTTTCTAGGCGCGCTGGCGGCAGGGATCTCCCCGGTGCGCCAGCTTCTGGAACCGGCAGTGCTGACCATAAAATCGATTCCAGTGGCCTCTTTTATAATCCTGGTCCTGATCTGGGTGTCTTCAGAGGATCTCTCTGTTGTGATCTCTTTTCTTATGGTATTTCCTGTTCTTTATACCAATGTGCTCAACGGCATAGAAAGTACGGACAGGAAGCTTCTGGAGATGGCAGATGTGTTTAGGATCTCTCTTCCAAGGAGGATCCGGTATATTTACGCTTCCCAGGTACTTCCTTTTTTCAGGGCAGGGTGCAGCGTATCTTTGGGCCTTTGCTGGAAAGCAGGCGTAGCTGCGGAGGTTATCGGCATACCGGATGGTTCCATAGGAGAGCGGCTGTATATGGCAAAAGTTTACCTGAACACTCCGGATCTGTTTGCCTGGACCATAGTGATCGTTTTGATCAGCCTGGTTTTTGAAAGGCTGTTCCTGGCCCTGGTGGACACAGGAGTGGGATATCTGGAGAGGAGCTGACCATGGACATTCAAATTGAACATCTGGACAAAGCATATGGGGAAAATCAGGTGCTGAAGGATTTTTCCGCAGTGATCCCCGAGGGGAAAACCACCTGTATCATGGCGCCTTCCGGAAAGGGGAAGACGACCCTGCTGAATATCCTGCTGGGTTTGGAATCCTATGACGGAGGAAGGATCCGGGGCCTGGAAGGGAAAAAGAAAAGTGCTGTTTTCCAGGAAGACCGGTTGTGTGAGAACCTGAGCTCCAGGGCGAATATCCGTATGATCCGGGAAAAAAAGATCAGCCGGGGCTCCGGTTTCTTAAAAAAGATGGAAGAAGGCCTGGAGGCTTTGGAACTTCAAGAATGGGGAGACCAGCCGGTGAGGAAACTTTCAGGAGGAATGAAAAGACGGACTGCCATATTAAGAGCCTTGCTGGCAGACTGGGAGATCCTGTTTATGGACGAGCCATTTAAGGGACTTGATATAGAGACAAAGAAAAAGGTCATGGAGTATGTAAAAAATGAGTGTCTTGGAAAGACAGTGGCTTTTGTTACCCATGATCCGGAAGAAGCAAAAGAAATGGGAGCGGAGATCCTGGTTCTGTAAACCAGGATTCCCGCTCCCATATTTTATGTACAGAAAGAATTTTTAATAGCTGTCTACATGAAGAAGTTCATGTACTTTGCCTTTTAACAGGCCGTCGTAAAGGGAGATGATCAGCGGATTTTCGTCGGCCTTCCGGATGCTGGTCACGTTATCCGCCTGATACAGGCCGTCCCTTCTGGCTGATTTCGTACGGTTGCCTGCTCTTGGCGGCTGACCGCCTCCCATGATACAGCCTCTTCTGCAGGCCATGATCTCTACGATATGGTAGTGCTTTTTGCCGCTCTTGATATTTTCCATAACCGTCCGTGCATTGGCCAGACCGCTGGCTACGCAGACATTGAGAGGGATCCCTTTGTAGGTAACGGAGAATTCCTTGATGCCCTCATCGCCTCTGGCTCCCGCTTCCGCAACAGAATCCATGGTTGCCTTATCATGCTTGTCTGCAAAACGGCGGAGCATAGCCTCGGTAACGCCTCCGGTCACGCCGAAGATCACACCGGCGCCGGAACCGAAGCCGAAAGGCATGTCGCAGGCTTCCGGAACAAGAGTGGCGAATTCAATGCCGGAATTACGGATCATACGGATCACCTCTGTGGTGGTGATGACTACGTCAGTATCCTGTTCGCCTTTGGTATAACTGTTTGGACGGAGGATCTCCATTTTCTTGGCCGTACAGGGCATGATGGACACTACAAAGGTCTTCTTGCCCTGGTTCTTTTCATAACCTCTGTAATATTCTTTCATAACTGCGGAGAACATACCCTGAGGGGAACGGCAGGTAGAAAGATTGTCTTTGTATTCCGGATATTGGTCACAGAGGAATTTTACCCAGGCCGGGCAGCAGGAGGTGAACAGCGGAAGCTTATCTCCCTGTCCCAGACGCTCCAGGAATTCTTTGGATTCTTCCATAATGGTCAGGTCAGCGGCAAAGGCGGTGTCGTATACTTCATCGAATCCCATACGGTGGAGCACAGCTACCAGTTTGCCCATAACACTGTGGCCTTTGTCCAGACCAAAGGCGTCTCCCACAGCTACCCGGACAGCGGGAGCCACCTGAGCCACCACCCTGGTATCCGGATCGGCAATGGCTTCCCACACTTCGTCCATGTGGGTTTTTACGCTGATAGCCCCGGTAGGGCAGTAAACCCGGCACTGGCCGCAGCTTACACAGTCTGTTTCTGCTAAAGTTTTATTAAAGGCCGGCATGACCATAGCGTCGGTGCCCCGGAAGGCAAAGCCAAGGATACCCAGCCCCTGGATCTCACTGCAGGCACGGACACAGTCGCCGCAGAGGATACATTTGTTGGGGTCGCGGACCAGAGCCGGGGAGCTGGTGTCCAGAGGACGGATCTCTCTGGTGTTCTGGAACCGGACAGTGGTGATGTTCATTCTGTGAGCCAGATCCTGGAGCACACATTCGCCGCTTTTTACACAGGTGGTACAGTCGCGGCAGTGGGCGGAGAGGAGAAGCTCAACGATAAGTTTTCTGTATTTTTTGATCCTGCCGGAGTTGGTATAGATCACCATGCCGTCTCTTGGCACTTCGGAACAGGAAGCAAAGGTTCTTCCTCTGTCGTCTTCTACGGTACATAAGCGACAGGCGCCGAAGGTGGATACTTCTGAATGATAGCACAGCGTAGGCAGATTGATACCGGCATTGCGAATGACAGAAAGGACATTTTTTTCGTCTGTAAATTCAACTTTTCTGCCGTCTATTGTCATAAATCCCATAAATCTTCCCTCCTAATATTCAACATATACCGCATCAAATGCACAGTTTTCACGGCAGGCGTCGCACTTGATACATACGTTCGGATTAATATGGTAAGCCTGTTTGCGGACGCCGGAAATGGCGCCTACAGGACAGTTCTTGGCGCATTTGCCGCAGCCCTTACAGAATTCCGGATTGATGATGTATTTGCGCATAGCCGTACAGCTCTTGGCCGCACATTTATGTTCCAGGATATGCTCTTCATATTCCTTGCGGAAGGTCTTTAAAGTACTGATCACAGGCAGAGGAGCGCTCTTTCCAAGACCGCACAGGGCCATATTTTTAACCATGGAGGCCAGTTCTTCCAGAGTGTCCAGATCTTCCAGTTTTCCTTCTCCGTTTACGATCCGCTCCAGGATCTCCAGCATACGTTTGGTCCCTTCACGGCAGGGTACACATTTGCCGCAGGATTCCCGCTGAGTAAAGCTCATAAAGAAGCGGGCAACTTCCACCATACAGGTATTCTCGTCCATGACAACCAGACCGCCGGAACCCATAATGGCGTTGTATTTCTTAACATTGTCGAAATCCAGCCCTACGTCCAGATGTTCCTTTGTCAGACATCCTCCGGAAGGGCCGCCGATCTGGATGGCTTTAAAGTCGCCTCCGCCTTTGATGCCCCCGCCGATATCATAGATGATCTCACGGAGTGTAGTACCCATGGGAACCTCAATAAGACCGGTGTTCTCAATGGCGCCTGTAATAGAGAAGGTCTTGGTTCCCGGGCTTCCCTCTGTTCCGATAGTGCGGAACCAGTCAGCGCCTTTTAAGATGATACCGGGAACATTGGCAAAGGTTTCTACGTTATTTAAAACCGTAGGTTTCGCCCAGAGACCATGGTCTACGGTCCTTGGAGGCTTCACGCGGGGCATACCTCTGTCTCCTTCGATAGAGGCAGTAAGAGCAGAGCCTTCCCCGCATACAAAGGCGCCGGCGCCCCGGTTGATGTGGAGGTGGAAAGAGAAGCCGCTTCCCAGGATATCCTCACCTAAAAGTCCTTTTTCTTCTGCCTGGCGGATGGCCTTGCGCAGACGGGCTACAGATAAAGGATATTCAGCACGCACATAGATATAGCCGTCATGACAGGCAGTGGCGTATGCCCCGATAGTCATACCTTCGATGAGACGATAGGGATCTCCTTCCATTACGCTTCCATCCATGAATGCGCCGGGATCTCCTTCGTCGCCGTTACAGACAATGTAATGGACAGGCTCTTCTTTGTGGGCCGCCACCTGCTTCCATTTTCTTCCTGCAGGGAAACCGCCGCCTCCACGGCCTCTTAATTTAGACTTGTCCACTTCTTCCAGAACATCTTCCGGAGTCATGTCAAAAAGAGCTTTTGTCAGGGCATCATAACCGCCGGAAGCTATGTACTCGTCAAGAGATTCCGCGTCGAATTTTCCGCAGTTTTCCAGCACGATCCTGGTCTGCTTGGCGATAAAAGGAATTTCGTCCGGTGAAGCGTAAGACTGTCCGCCCTTTTTGTAGAAAAGATGTTCTACCGGCTCATGGTTCAGCACTGTCCGCTGGAAGATTTCCAGACAGTCTTCTTCCGTTACTTTGACATACTGGTAATGGAGCGGCTCGATACGTACCAGAGGACCTAATTCACAGATACCCTGACATCCGGTCTTTACAGCGCCAAGATGAGGCACGTCTTTCTGGAATTCTACAGATACACCAGGCATTTCCTGGCATAGTTCCTTCATTTTTTCATAGATCTTTTCAGAACCGGAGGCAACACAGCCGGTTCCCGCACATACCAGGATACGGCAGTCAAAAGAAGCGATCTCTTTCTGGGCAAGTTCCCTCTCTTTTAATAAAGCGTCTCTGTTTTCAATCATCATATATTGTCACCTCGCAGTTCTGTAATCAGTTCCAGAGCTTTTTCAGGCGTCATGGAAGGATGGACTTCATTATTGACGGTGAGGGTGGGAGCCAGTCCGCAGGCACCCAGACAGGACACTGTTTCTACAGTGAACAGCATGTCGTCTGTGGTATGTTTCTTCCTGCTCAGCCCCAGTTCTTTCTGCAGAGCTTCCAGAATGGGAATGGATTTACGCACATGACAGGCAGTCCCGTCACAGACCTTGATGATATATTTTCCTTTTGGCTCAAAAGAAAAATTTTCATAAAAGGTTGCTACACTATAGGCCTTGGCCTCTGTCACGCCGATTTCTTTGGCTACGTAAGTGAGCAGCTCTCCGGGCAGGTAACGGTATTCTTCCTGTATTTCCTGCATAATGGGGATTAAAGAGCTTGCTTTCCGTCCATAGTGGTCAATGATCTCAGCAGCTTTTTCGTAGTAGCTTTGGTCAAGCATGCATTGGTACCTCCTTATTCGTGATTGTAAAATCGCTGTTAAGATATTTTTCATAAGCGAAGTTATAGTAATTATACTTTATGTATAAAAAATGCACAACATTTTTATTTGCAAAAAAAATATTTTATACATTTTACAGAACTGCTCTTTACTGCGTCAGTTTGAAACTTTACAACCCCTGGATTTGATGATAAAATGGAGCAAAGGAGGAGCATTATGTCTGAAAAATTATATGAGATGATGGACTGGCCTGAAATAGAGGCTGTTGTATATTCTGAAGAAAGTGAACCGAAAAAACTTCTGGGCCCCAGAGTGACTTCCGAGGGTATTTTGATCCAGTGCTTTCTGCCTGACGCCCGGCAGGTGAAAGTAGTCCTTACAAGAGGAAAAGAAGAATATGAGATGGAACAGCAGGATGAAGCGGGATATTTCGCCGTGCTGATTCCCGGGGACAAGATCCCGAAGTATAAGTACGAAGCCGTTTATGATGAAGGCGTCACAGAGAAATTCTATGATCCCTACGCTTTTGAAAAACAGATCTCTGTAGAAGAAGAGCAGCAGTTCTGCGCCGGGATCTGCTATAATATTTATGAAAAATTAGGTGCTCATCCAATGACGCTCCATGGAGTATCCGGCGTTTATTTCGCTGTGTGGGCGCCTAACGCCATGCGTGTCAGCGTAGTAGGTGATTTTAATCATTGGGACGGAAGACGTCACCAGATGAACCGCCTCAGTGTTTCCGGTATTTTTGAACTGTTTATTCCCGGCGTGAAGGCAGGAGCTTTATATAAATATGAAATCAAGGCAAAGGGGTCTCTGGTCTATCTGAAGTCAGACCCTTACGGAAATGAATCGGAACTGCGTCCTAAGACGGCTTCTATTGTTGCGGATCTGAGAAAGTATCAGTGGAATGACGGAGAATGGATGAAGTCCAGAAAACAGCTCCATGATGAGAAGAAGCCATTGGCGGTATATGAGATGCACCTGGGATCCTGGCGAAAACCCGAAGAGGAGGGCAGGCTTTTTTATAATTACAGAGAGATCGCTCCCCTTTTGGCTGATTATGTAAAAGAAATGGGATATACCCATGTGGAACTGATGCCGGTTATGGAACATCCTCTGGACGAATCCTGGGGCTATCAGGTAACAGGTTATTATGCCCCCACCAGCCGCTACGGAAGCTGTGAGGACTTTATGTATTTTATGGATTATATGCATCAGCAGGGGATCGGCGTGATCCTGGACTGGGTACCGGCCCACTTCCCCAAAGATACCTTCGGCCTTTCTAATTTTGACGGCACATGTCTGTATGAGCATCTGGATCCCAGACAGGGGATGCACCCTCACTGGGGAACTCTGATCTACAATTATGGACGTCCTCAGGTGAAGAATTTCCTGATCGCCAACGCGCTGTTCTGGGCAGAGAAGTATCATGCCGATGGGATCCGTATGGACGCCGTGGCCTCCATGCTTTACCTGGATTATGGGAAAAATGACGGCGAATGGGTAGCCAATATCTACGGCGGAAATGAAAACCTGGAAGCTATCGAGTTCCTGAAACATCTGAATTCGATCTTCAAGAAAAAACATCCGGATGCCCTGCTTATCGCAGAAGAATCCACCGCCTGGCCCAAGATCACCGGAAAAGTAGAAGATGACGGCCTGGGCTTTGACTATAAGTGGAACATGGGATGGATGAACGACTTCATCGATTACATGAAGAAGGATCCTATCTACAGAAGCGGAGCCCATGATGAACTGACTTTCAGTATGATCTATGCCTACAGTGAGAAATTCCTTCTGAGCCTGTCTCATGATGAGGTAGTCCATGGAAAAGGCTCTCTTCTGAACAAGATGCCGGGAGATAAGGAAAAGAAGATGGCGAACCTGCGGGCAGCTCTTGGTTATATGATGGTACATCCGGGAAAGAAACTGCTGTTTATGGGACAGGAATTTGCCCAGGAAAGAGAATGGTCAGAACAAAGAGAATTAGACTGGGATCTTCTGGAAGCGAAAGACCACAAGGAAATGCAGGATTATATGAAAGCCCTGCTGAAGCTGTATAAAGAACAGCCGGCTCTTTTTGAAGAGGATTATGATCCTGATGGATTTGAATGGATCAATGTGATGGAGACAGAGAAAAACATGCTTACCTTTATCCGCAGAGGAAAGAAAAAAGACAGCACACTGGTAGTTGTATGTAATTTCTCAGCGCTTCCTTATGAAAAATATCAGATGGGCGTTCCATATCCCGGAAAGTACAAAGAAATCTTCAACAGCGACGCTAAGATCTACGGCGGAACCGGCGTAGGAAACCCAAGAGTAAAGGCTTCCAAGAAGGAAGAATGGGATGAAAGGAAAAATTCCATTGTGATCAATGTTGCGCCTCTGGCAGTACAGATTTTCTCTTATACAAAGAACGAGACGAAAAAAACAGCTAAGAAGAGTGGAAAAGAGGCCCAGGCGCCGGTATCGAAAGTTCGGAAAGAACTGGAACAGAAGATCGAGGAAGAAAGAGTCAAAGCAGAGAAGGCGCAGGAGATCGTTCTTCCGAAAGAATCTCAGAAAAAACTGGAGACTGCCAAAAAGGAACCAGAAAAGCTGGAGACCAGTAAAAAGGAGCCACATAAAATAGAGACCAGCAAGAAGGAGCCGGAAAAGCTGGAGACCAGTAAAACAGAGCCTCATAAAATAGAGACCAGCAAGAAAGAACAGGAAAAGCTGGAAACCAGCAAGAAAGAACCGGTGACTCCGGAAAAGAACGTAGAAAAAGCTGAAGAGAGGTCCTCTGAAAAGAAGGCAGGTTCTCAGGAAGAGAAAAAACCTTCCGGAAAGAAGACCGGCACAAGGACCAGAAAGACTAGGAAAAAGCAGTAAAAAACAATAGAAAGACAGTGAGGGGCTTTTGCAGGAGATGTCTTAAGAACATAAGATTTCTGCGATAGTCCCTTTCTATGCGGAGGAAAGGGAATAGTAGAAGGATGAATATTTTTTTAGCAGATGCATTGGATACTCTTGAATTTGAGAGTATCAGTGATTTTTTTCGTCATTATTTTACCTGGGCTTTCTGGGAAAAACAGCTTCCTGTGATCGGGACTTTTGTAGGCAGAGTGATCCTGGCTATCGTGGTTTATATCATCGCCAGCAAGCTGATCCAGAAACTAAGCAGGTTTATTGTACTTTCCATGAAAAAGGCAAGCGTAGACACGGGAGTGATCCAGTTTGTCTCGTCAGTGGTGAAGGCGGCCCTTTATTGCCTTCTGGTAATCTCTATTGCTACCAGTTTCGGTGTAAAAGAGTCATCGATCGCAGCTCTGGTAGCCTCCGGCGGTGTTGCCGTCGGTCTGGCCCTCCAGGGGGGGCTTTCCAATCTGGCAGGCGGCGTGATCATTCTGCTGCTGAAACCTTTTGTAGTGGGAGATTATATTATTGAGAATACGGACAAACAGGAGGGAACAGTAGTCAGGATCGATCTGTTTTATACCACTCTTTCTACGGTGGATAATAAAAGGATCACGATCCCAAACGGTACCCTTACCAGCGCCAGCATTGTAAACGTAACTGCTCAGGATAAGCGGCAGCTGGATATGAAGATCCAAATCTCTTACAGTTCGGATCTGAAAAAAGCGAAGGCAATCCTGGAAAATATGCTCTACGGGGATGCCAATATCTTGCATGACAATGGGATCCAGGTATTTGTAGATGAACTGGCAACGGACGGCGTGATATTAGGGCTCAGGGCATGGGTTGGATCCGCGGACTATTGGTCTACCAGATGGCGTCTGAATGAGAAGATCAAATTGACTTTTGATGAGGCAGGTATCGAGCTTCCATTTACGCAGATGGATGTGCATATAAAACAGTAGGTTTTTTGGTGAGAGGCTTTATAGAGAATTTATAATTTTTAAGATTCCAGAAATACTTTTTCGGAATGATCGGTGATAAAATATACTCTAGGACAATTATTTAGATACCAGGAAGGAAGAGTGAAATGAAAACACAGGTACTCTATAAAAGCAGAACAGGAAATACGGAAAAGCTGGCAAAAGCTATTTTTGAGGCAATTCCAGGAAAGAATAAAGATATCGCCTCTTTCCAGGGACAGACAGATTACGATATGGGAGATCTGTATTTCATAGGTTTCTGGACGGATAGGGGCAGCGCCAGTATGGATGTGCTGGATTATCTGGGAAGTCTTCAGGGAAAGAGGATCGCTCTTTTCGGCACCTGCGGTATGGGTCAGAGTCCTGAATATTATAAAAAGATCGAGGAGAATATCCGTGTCTTTATCGAAGATGACAATGAATATCTGGGGGCCTATATCTG
>DWUY01000180.1 GCA_019120515.1 Candidatus Blautia avicola
TCTTCTCTCATCCAGACTATACTGTCGGTACCGGAATCTCACCGGTTCAGCCGTAAAATACGGGTCGCGGACTGTTACCGCCGGTAGGGAATCGCACCCTGCCCCGAAGAATTTCTTTTTATTCTGTAGTACATTATATGCCTTTGAAGGGCTTATTTCAAGACACTTCTCCAAAAAATTTCTCCATTTAAATTTTAAAGATATTCCTTATATAGCCAAGGCTCTCTAAATATTCCCGATCGCTGTCCAGGTGTTCGATGATCACTGGTATATCCGGGTCGGTCCTGTCGATCAGTTCCCTGTATTTTTTCAGGTTCAGTCCGCCCTGTCCGCAGGCCGTCTCTTCCAGTTGGAGGATAAACTCCTGTTTCAGAAGGACATCTTTCAAATGGCAGCTTTTTATATGCGCTCCCAGCATTTCAAAACATTTTTCCATAAACTCTTCATGCCGGAAGTATCTCTGCGGCGAGGTGATCCAGTTAAATATATCCATATGAACGGCAAATTGTTCTCTGTCCACATCTTCCAAAAGTCTTCTGTACTCCTCCGGCCCCATTGGGTACATCCAGGGCATGGGCTCAATGGTATAAAAAGTATTCTGAGGCTTCACATCATCTATGATCTCCTGAATACTTTTCACCATATCCCTCCAGGTCTCTTCGGTAAAATTCTCCCGGTAAGGGCCGTCCCACCGCTCTCCTTTAGAGCCCGAAACATTCCCACAGCAACATGCTCCCAAAGCGTCTGCAAGTCTGAGTTGCCCCCTGCACCGCTCCAGAGCCTTTTTACGGACTTCCCGGTCAGGTGCGATGGGGTTGCACCAGGCGCCTACTTCTGCAATGATCAGCCTCTGTGCCTTCGCCGCCTGGGCATATGCTTCAATAAGGCTATCCGGCGCTTCATAGTCCACCGGAAAATTTACTGCCTGACAACCGATCTTCTTCATATTTTCTGCCCACTCTTCCGGAGTCCTGTGTTCCAGGGGGCTGGATAATCCCAGCTTCATGTTCTCCTACCGCCCTTTCTTATTTATCGTTCTCCAGCAATTCAATGATACATTTCAGATCTTTATATGCATTCATATACACATATCTGCCGGAGGCGTCCCCGTATTCTCCTTTCTGCTCCTCGGTCATGCCGAAATCCTCACACCGCTTCACAGCTTCTGCCATATTCATTCCCTGAATATTAAAGGCCACATGATGGATCCCCTCACCATGCTCATTCAGGTAATTCCTCCAGGTAGAGGGAGCTTCGTTAGGCTGGATCAGTTCTAACTGCAACCCTGGTCCCACGTCAAAAAACGCCAGGAGACTATTGGCTTCCGGCGCCGGTTCTCCCATATATCTGGTCTGCATAATCTCATATTCTCCGCAGAGTTTGGCTTTCGGCTCTTCAACGCCTAAAAATTCCGCCCATTTTTTCTTAGCGGCATAAATGTCCTTTACAATAAATCCTACCTGACATACAAGATTTGTTCCTACTACACTGCTCATAATTTCTCTCCTTTTTATTCTATATCATTCTCTGTTTGACCATCTCTTCCGGAGAGGCTCCCATCCTGACCGGTTCCGGCATCTCACAGCTTGTCCTCATATCATAGATACGGGAATTTTCTGCTGCATCCATCAGACCCGTAATAATCTCGATCACATGGCAGGCAAGACCGGCCTCGGTCCTGGGCTTGCGGTTTTCCTGCACAGCGTTTGCCAGATCCTGGACGCCGGCGCCTCTGGTATATTCTCCCACATGTGGATAAAGCTCCGGTATTTCTGCGCTGACTCCCTGCTTCTGCCGGTTCTTCCCACTGTCTTCATAGAGGGGATCCAGGCTCCTTTCTTTTCTGTAGACTCTGGGTTTTCCTCCGGACATATTCGGATCCGGAACCTCCAGGGTTCCTTCTGTGCCATAAATCTCAAACATAGGGAGATTCGATTTCCAGATATCAAAGCTCATATTTAAGCTGACGATTACTCCGCTGGTCAGTTCCCCCACACCAGAATAATGAGTAGCAACTTCCGGATGTATGCGCTCTCCTTTCCTGGGTCCTGTCCAGATCTTTCTCTCTGAAAATCCAGTCCCGGAAAAGGCGCAGACCCGCTTCATAGGACCCAGGAGAGCCGTCAGCGCAGTAAAATAATACGGTCCCATATCGTAGAGAGGACCGGCTCCCTCTTTATAATAATTCCAGGGGGCCGGATGCCAGGTTTCTACTCCGCCGGACATCATATTCATAGTCACATACAGAGGCTTTCCGATCCAGCCGTCGTCCAGAAGCTTTTTACAGGTCTGAAGGGAAGATCCCAGAAAAGTATCCGGAGCAGAACAGGCCCAGACATGATTTTTACGGGCCAGCCTGCGAAGGGCTTCTCCCTCCTCCAGGGTAAGCACAAAAGACTTTTCACTGTATAGGTGTTTTCCTGCTTCCAGAACTTTTCCATTGATCCCGCCATGGGCCAGGGGCGGGGTAAGATTGATCACAATTTCTATTTCCCGGTCGTTCAGAAGCTCCTCTACTGTATATCCAAGAGGGATCCCGTACTTTTCTCCATGCTTTTTTGCGGTCTCTCTGTCTTTGTGGGCGCAGGCGCAGATCTCCAGACCCTTATAAAGTCTCTGAATATCCCGGATATAGGTATGACTGATCACCCCGCAGCCAATGATCCCTGTCTTTATCTTTTTTCACAGACACACCCTCTTTCTTTTCATCTTGCATAGGCTGCCCTTGGCATTTTCTTTTCTACAGTTGTATCTTTTATCCCATCACGATTTCCTGATAATTCTCCTGTGGCGCTTTTCTTATGGAGATCTCTCTGGCTTCTCCCATACACCGGATTTCGTAGTCCCCGGCAAATCCGGTAAACTCCAGATTTCCGCCGGCGTCGGTCATCAGATCCTCCTGTGTCATCCATTCTTCTTTTATCTTTTTATGCAGTTCCACATAAGCCGGTTTCAGGGAATTATCCTTCCGGATCAACCCGCAGGGAGCGCCCAGCCATTTATTATCATCATCAAAATCCCAGGTAGTGATCGCCTGGACATAGGGGCTCTCAAAAAGCGCCGTATACATTTCCACCACTTCTCTGGCCTGGCGTTCTTCTCCCTCAGGGGTAGTCGGCCAGTCCGGAATCTGGTAGTCATTGAGATCCTCAATTTCCGGAGGCATAAGGTGTCCGGAAATCAGAGTATTTTCTGTAAAATGCAGAGGCAGGCCGAAATGGGAAAATCTCTCCAAAACCTCCCGGAGCTTCTCCAGGCCCCAGTATCCCTGATGCTGGTGGGACTGGATACCGATGGCAGAGATAGGTACTCCTGCTTCCAGGCAGCCCTCGATCAGAATCTCATAAGCCTGGCTGGTATTAAAATCATTAATAAGCAGCATTGCTCCAGGATCCGCCTTTTTTGCCTCCTCAAAAACCTTCTTCACCAGTTTGATCCGTCCCAGATCCCTGCAGATCCTGGTAATCCCATTGTCGTATTTATCAAATACCGGCATGATCACTACTTCATTTATTACATCCCAGGCATCAATCGTTCCCTTAAATGTGCTGACCTCCCGGCGGATCCGCATAAGCTGCCGCTCCAGGATTTCCTCATTGGTAAGTTCCAGAAGCCAGGGAGCCGTCTGGGTATGCCAGCAAAGAGGATGCCCTTTAATAGTGATCCCCCTCTTTTTCAAAAATTGTGCCGCTGCCATCAGGTTCTGCTGGTTTGGCCTGCCCTCTTCCGGCTCGTACTGCCCCCAGTAAAAGGGAAGTGTGGCAAAATTAAAAAGATCCAGCCACAATTTCATTCTCTCCTGCAGGATTTCCTTTCTTTCGCTGTCCAGATTTTCTTGGCATAGCTCCAGCGTATCAAAAGCGTTACAGCCAAAGAGAAATTCCTGTTTTTTCTGCCTGACCTCTACAGCTTTTCCTGCAAGAGGTCTTCCTTCCCTGTCCCGAAAATGCAGGACTGCTTTTCCTTTCCTGTGTGCAAATTTATCCATAATCTCCTCCCCGTACTTTTCAATTATGATTATTTCAGATAGGGTTTTTTGTTATTTTCAATATAGCATTTCTCTATATTTTCTTCTATTGGTTTTTTGCTCTTTCTCAATGTTTTTTTGCGTACTTTTCCTCTTATATCCTCTGATTTTCTGTATTCATACAAAAAATTTCCTGTTATCAAAAGATTTCTCTGTATTTTTTCAGCAATTTTTGTTATATTAAATTTGTTCTTTTATTGTTTAACTGCTATAAATGAAAAAGGAGCGTTCCGCTATGATAAATTCTGATCTGTCCGAACCCTGGGCTTTCGGTCATAATATGACCATTAACGTTTCTTACGGCGACTTCTTCAGCTCTTTTCCTACCCACTGGCATAACTTTATTGAGATCATCGCCCCACTCTCAGATCCTTACTCTGTCCAGATAGGCAATGAAACTTATGCCCTGGATGAAAACTCCATCGCACTGATTCCTCCCCGGACACTCCATGCCATTACAAGATCTCCAGGACATCCTCATCTGATCATCCAGTTTCCAAACACTGTGCTTCAGCAGTTCCACGATTTTGTCCAATACCGCCGGATCCTGTATGGTTCTTGTATATTTCAGGCCCAAGATCCCGGTTTTGAAGAAAATCCCCTTTCTATTCTTTTAAAAATACTGGAATACAGCGAGAAAGACCTCCCCTTTAAAGAACTGCATATGTATGAGCTTTTACTGCATTTTTTTATCATAGTAGGCAATCGCAATCTATGTATAAAAAATCAGCTTTCTGACCGGAAAACTCCCCGTCAGAAAGCCGAAGATCAAAAGTTTGATTCTGTTACCAACTATATATATGAGCACTGCACAGAAAAGATCACCCTGGAAAAAACAGCGGCATTTGCCGGATTCAGCAAATATTATTTTTCCAGGATTTTCAAGGAACACTATCAGATGTCCTTCCCGGAATATATTGCATCCCTGCGTGTTGCAAAGGCTGCGGAACTGCTGGAAAACTCCTCTCTTTCCATACTGGAGATTGCTATGCGGTCAGGTTTTTCCAATCTTTCCTCCTTTAACCGCGCATTTAAAGAGGTTAACCACTGTACTCCCTCCCAGTTCCGGAAAATGGCGGACTTTTCTCTGGATTTCTAAAATGGGCCGGGGAGTTTTATCTGCCAATAGCGCAAAGCCATGAAAAGTCCGCCCATGAACTGCTTTCTTTTCCATAAGTGGACGCATATGGCCCAATGGTACAGCCCACAAACCCGCCAGAGGATTCTGTCGTATAATATTTCAAAGAAATCCCTTCTGCTACCGGCACTCTTCCTTTTCCCTGGTCCAGAAAGATTCCTGCTTTCTGATTTTCTGTTTTCAGATGTATTTCCAGCTCTTTCTTCTGTATCTGTTTTTCTGCCAGGATTTCTTCTTGTCCCTGAACCACCTGCGTTACACGAAAAACAAATTTTTCTTCTGTTTTTATCACTTCCATTTTCAGATGATTTTTCTGGTTTTGAAATAGCAAAAGCCCTACGGCATCCCCCTCTTGATCCAGCTCGAACTCCAGTCTCGTAGATATATGCATAGAGTAGGAGTTCTGACGAACACCCAGATACGAAAAAGCTGTATTTTCCTTTGCCTGCGCCTTTCTGGCATAAAGACGCAGATATCCTTTTCTGGCTTCTAAAGAATAGTTTTCTTCCGGTATTCGGCATACCCCCAATAAACGGGGGTCCAATTTCTCCTCCCCAAAATGAAGCAGCAGTTCTTCCTGAGCTTCTTTTGCAAAGCGGTGTTCCTTCAGGGGAATCTCCAGAAAGTTCTCCAAAAGGCCGCTTCCCGGACTGACAACCGGCCAGGCGTCTTCCCAATCTACTTTTGCCAGAAATGTCTCTCTTCCCAGGCTGCTCCCGCCGTGAAGTGTCCGACAGGCCAGCACAGCCATATACCATTCTCCATTTTCATCATCAAACAAGTCACCATGTCCTACACAGGTCACCGGAAAATTTTTTCCTAAATGCCGGTGTGTCAGTATCGGATTCCTTGGACATGCTTCAAAAGGCTCCTGAAGGCTGGAGCTTCTTGCGGCCATCACCGAATGTTCATATCCTGTTCCTCCTTCTGCATAGATCAGATAATAATATCCATCTTTTTTATACAGATGAGGGCCCTCCGGCCAGATCACAGAACGGGCAAAACCTTTCCAGATACGCCGGCTCTCTCCTATCAGCTTCATCTCCTTCAGATCCAGTTCCTGCAGCCAGATTTCCCAATCTCCATTGTGTTTTACTCCATCTGAATCCGGCCTGGTCCCAACATAGTAGCAGGTTCCGTCTTCATCAAAGAAAAGGCTGGGATCGATCCCCTGAGCCTGCGGTCCCAGATAATATGGTTCCGACCAGGGCCCTTTGGGATCCTCTGTCCGAACAATAAAATTTCCTCCCTGGTCAATATTTGTAGTGATCAGATAAAAAAATCCCTCATGAAATCGTATGGTAGGAGCAAAAATGCCTCTGGATATTTCATCACCTTCCAGTGGAAGCTGAGAAGACCGATCCAGCACATTTCCAAGCTGTTCCCAGTGCGCCAGATCCCTGCTGTGAAATATAGGGACGCCAGGAAAATAGGCAAAGCTGGAATTTACTAAATAAAAATCTTTTCCTACTCTGCATATGGAAGGATCTGGATAAAATCCCCTCAGCACAGGATTTTCTACTTTTGTCATCGTGTTCCTCCTTTTATAATACATAGCCAAATCCCAGGATTGTAAATTTTTTCTTCTCTTCCCCCGGCGCCGGAAGGATTTCCACTATATGCTCCCTGCTCTCTGCCTCGGAGAATAAGATTGCCGTGTTGCAGTGCAACCAGCCATTTATCCTGGGATCTGCCGTCATTTTATAATGACCATCTACAAAAACATTTACTTTACCTGTATCGTTTTCTCCTTCATCTTTAAATATCAAAAGCAAAGCCCGGCATAAGATGTTCAGAGTGAAAGGCTCTGTCTCTTCTGTCTGGCCGGTATACTGCCAGTTATAGGGAAATTGGGGAGTTCCATGTATATCCATATCAATCTCAACCTCCTGCAGTTTCTGATCCGTACCGCAAAATCTCCTTTTCCTGAAATTGTTGCTCCATGTATTACATTATCATAAAAATAAAAAAAAGATAAGAGAAAAATAGAAGGAATACAGATAATTTTTGTGAATTCTTATACAAAAGGTTTCTTTCCATC
>DWUY01000181.1 GCA_019120515.1 Candidatus Blautia avicola
TGTGATCTCTTCCAGAGGTTTTATAATCCCAGCGCCGCCGGTTCCCCGCTTCACCTCGATGAGTCCTGCTTCTTTTAGCTGAGACAGAATCCGTCGGATAATGACCGGATTTACATTGATACTGGAGGCCAGGAAATCACTGGTTATCTTATATTCTTCTTTAAATGTCTCCATACAGGTCAGCATATGTATGGCAATGGTAAATCTGCTTGAAATCTGCATTTTCTCCCTCTCCTTCCGGTTCTCATTTTATCTGGAACAAGTTGTAATGTCAATGATTACATTTGTTTTTATAAAAATTACCGCCTCTTCTTCTCAGAAAAAGCGGCATTCTTTATGCTCCATATTTTACAAGTTTTCTTTGCAGTTCTTCACAGTCTCCTGAATGGATCTTCAGATCCAGTATGCTGTTGAGTCCAAGATGCATAATACCAAGCAAAGATTTTGCGTCTACAACTACTCTTCCTCTTCTGACATCAACGTCAAATTCATACTTAGATACTGTATTTACGAATTCATAAATCTCTTCCGGAGTTTTGAACGTAAGTTTCATTTCGCCCATTATTCATCTCACCTCTTTCGTACTCATACTTTGCTCTGCCTCTGTACAGAGACAGGCCTTTTCAGGTCATAGGTATCGTACCATAATTTTCCAGTATGACAAGGATGAAATTTTTTTAATAGGTTGAGATTTTTAATTAAAAGACTTTCTGTATTCCGAAGGCAGGACTCCTACTTCTTCCTTAAATACACGGCTCATATATTTAGGATCGGTATATCCGGTCAGTTCTGCGATCTGGTTCAGCTTCAGCTGGGTATTTAAAAGCAGTCCCTTGATCCTCTCGATGCGGTAATACCTTACCGTCTCTGTAAAACCTGCTCCTGTCTCTTTTTTAAACTGAGAACTGAGGTACTCTTCCGATACAAAAAGCCGCTCTGCCGTTTCTTCCAGGGTCACTCCCTGGTCATAGTATTTTCTCACCAGCTGGACGGCCCTGCGTATCAGAGGACTGAATTCCTTATCTTTCTCCTCTGAAAAGGCTTTAAAACTTATAAGACTCAGGTATTCCTCCATAGCGGTCCTGATCTGGCCCCAGCTCATAGCATCTCCGATCTTCTGCATACAAACCTGGATCTTAAGCTCGGATTCTATTTCATTCCGCGTTTTGTAGGCATTTAGTACTGCCATATTAAAACGGATAAGACATTCCTTCATATCTTTTGGATAGTGAGGCTGCCTTCTCAGAAGATCATATACCCGGTAATAACACCTTTTCATCTCTTCTCCGTCTTCTGCCAGGACTGCCTTCTTTACTCTCTGTTCCAGCTCTGCAGGATACCGCAGGGGGAGAGGTTCTTTTTCCTTTATCTGACTGATCCGGATAAGATCTCCTCTGTCATAGAGCAGATTCCAATCCCGTGTCTCCTGGATTTCTCTCATTTTTTCCGGTAGCTGGCTTCCCTTTCCCATTTCTGACCAGAAACACACCAGCTCCTCCTCTATATCCCCGCACAAAGCCGGCACTACCTGATCCTGAAAAAAAGAAAAAATCTTTTCCTGCTCTTCATGAAGGCGGTAGATCACAGCTGTAACCACCTGCCATACGTCAACGGGCAGCACACAGACCGAAGCCAGGGGACTTTTTCCTTTCTGTTCCAGAAGCCTGCAGACATTTCTGCGCTGTTTTCTATATCCGTCTCCAAGCCACACTGCAAATACGGCAGCCGGCTCTTCCAGGGTAAAACCATAGACCGCCCGGGTCACTCTGTGGAATCTGCTGTCTGGATGAAGCTGTCCGTTTAGGCATCCCCGGAAAATATTTTCTACTGTAAATACCGATGTAACAGCTTTCTCCTCTGCCAGTTTCCCGCTGATCTTCAGAAGTTCCTTCTCCAGCAGTGCAGCTTCTATGGGTTTCAAAAGATAACTGTCGGTTCCTGTTTCAATAGCTTCTCTTGCAGTATTAAAATCTGTATCCTCTGTCAGAATGATCAATTTGGAAGTGACGCCATCCGCCCGGAGTTTCTTCATCATAGCCAGTCCATCTGATCCTTCCAGGCTTACATCCATGATCACAAGATCCGGCCGGACCGTCTTTATCAGCTCATATCCCTCTTTGCTGTTGTCTGTAGTACCCTCCAGTTTATATTCTACTTTGCTGTTTTCCAGCACCCTGATAATCTCTTCTATGATGGTCTCTTCTCTGTCTGCTATTACGATCCTCATGGATGGCTCCTTTCTCCTGCCAGTACACCCTTCGTCAAATAACTGGACCAAGCGCACAGAATGCTTTTTCGAATGTATGGATCAAAAACGTAGGCGTAGCGGGCTACGTCGGAGGCTTTTTGGCCCATGCAATCAGGGAAGCAGGCAAGCGATTTGGAATAGTTATCTGCGAAACGATGTACTAATGTACTGTTTCTCCCAGTATAGCACAGATCCTATGCTTCGTCCTCTTTCTTTTTGGTATAAAAATACCACACCGGGGCCGCAAACACTCCTAAATAGATCATATATCCCAGCAGATCTGCCGTCGCTTCCGCCAGCCCCGGGCCTGCGCTTACTGCGGCGAAAAGCATAAGTATTCCTGATAAAACGGCTGCTGTTTTTGTCATGATCTTCTTCATAATTCTTCACTCCTTATTTCTTTCTTGCAATCATCATAGCTTTTCCATATTTCAACATCCTCTCATTTCGCGGAAAAATTGTTGCAGTTTTGTTACTTCTTTTGAATTGTTACAAAATCGAGAGATTTTATTTGAAAGTCTGAGACATTCCTGATAGGATTCTATGGTAGGGTAAATATAGTAAAAAATATTCCCGGAAACTGTGGCTTTAAAGGAGGTTCTGATGAATAAGGGAACGATTATAGAAATAAAAGATTTATGCAAGTCCTATGGAAAAGACTTTTCTCTGGTAAAAGCCCTGGACCATATTTCTCTGACTATTGAGGAGGGGACTTTTACTGCCATTGTGGGGGCCAGCGGAAGCGGCAAATCCACCCTTCTCCATATGATGGGCGGGCTGGACGCCCCGGACAGCGGTCAGGTACTGGTGGCAGGAAGAGAGTTATCAAAACTTTCTCCGGAACAGGCATCCATTTACCGCAGAAGGAATATCGGCATTGTTTTTCAGAATTATAATCTGATCCCCATGCTGAATGTATATGAAAATATTATTTTTCCTATTGAGATCGACGGGAACCAGCCGGATAAAGAATTTATCCAGGAGATCACCTGCTGGCTCGGGATCCAGGATAAACTGGAGAGAAATGTGACCCAGCTTTCCGGCGGGCAGCAGCAGAGGGTTGCCATTGCCAGGGCTCTGGCAGTAAAGCCCTCTATCCTTCTGTGTGACGAACCTACCGGAAACCTGGATTCCCGTACCAGTTTGGAAGTGGTGGGCCTGCTGAAATCTTCCAGTATGCGCTTCCATCAGACCATTGTGATGATCACTCACAATGACGAGATCGCTCAGATGGCAGACCGTATCATTCATATCGAAGACGGCCATATTGTAGAGAGAAAGTGGGGAGAGCCATGTCTTTAATCGCCAACAATAATCAAAAGCCTGCCTGGAAACTGGTGTTCAAGGCTTTAAAAGCCAACAGGTTCCGTACCTTCTGTATTTTATTCGCCATCTGTACCTGTACCTTTGTCATGACTTTTCTGCCCTGTGTCAATACCCTGGATTATCTGAATACCTATGAAGATTTTTCCGGGGAGGAGCACGCAGTTTTTACCTCCCTGACGGAGGAAGAAATCGCTGCTTTAGTCAAAGATCTCCATTTTGAAAAGGTCCTTCTGGAAAAAGACGGAAATCTGGGAGAACTGGGAGGGACATATGCCAGGCCTGTCTATGAGGAAATGCCTGGAAAAACTTCCCCGGACTATGAAATTCTAAAGGGCCGTCTCCCGGAAAAGGAAGATGAAATCCTTCTGGACGCCACCCTGGCCAAAAAGATCCAGGCTTCCTGTGGAGATACCCTTTCCTTTTGTGACAAAAAAGAAAAAGAATACATTTTTCAGGTCTGCGGCATTACAAAAGCAGCCTCTGGGACCAGTATTCCAGACTTTTATGTATCAGGATCTTTCGCTCAGACCAGTTCCCTGTTTACAGGCAAGGATTTCAGCCTGAAAATCTGGCTGAAGCCGGAATTCCTTTCCGGAGGTTTTGAAAAATCCTCTGCTCTTCTGGCTGAGATCGGTGAAAAATACGGGATTCCGTATAGTCAGATAGCTCCCAATTACTACAGCATTGATACCACTCCCCTTACTCCGTCTGTGATCCTGGTCTATTTTTTCCTGGACCTTCTGGTGCTGGTCATTGGCCTGCTGGTGATCTACAGTATTTTCTATATCTCTATCATGTCCAGGATACAGGCTTTCGGGCAGATGCAGACTCTGGGAATGACTGCCAGACAGATCCGGCGAATGGTAAACCTGGAAAGTTCTCTGTTATGTCTTATAGGCAGTCTGACAGGGATCCTGCCCGGTATGCTTCTGGCCGGCGCTGTAACAGGTCAATGGAGTCCGCCTTATATGGCCTGCATAGGGCTGACGGTATTTCTCTGTTCCTATATTTTTCTCATGGCTTTTCTGCAAAAGCCTGCAAAGATTGCTTCCAGTATCACTCCCTGGAAGGCGCTTACCTGGCAGGAAAACTCTGATCTGCCCTTTTCCGGCAGGCTTTCCTGCCGCTCTCTGGGGAAAATGCGGGCAAGAAAAAACCGGAAGAAAATGTTTCTTACCAGGCTTTCTATGGTGGCAGGAGGTATTTTCTTTCTCCTTACTGCTGCCTATATAAGCTTTTGGGACATTGACCTTAGAGTACATTCCGGGTATTTTCAGGATGCAGATTATATTCTTTCCTTTAACTCTGAATACCTGAATTCTTCCGATACAGAACTGATCGAATATCAGGAACAAAATGTTTTCAGCCGGGACTTTCTGGAAACGCTTCGTTCCTTTTCAGATGTGGAAAGGGTCTTTCCCCTTCATGAAGAATTTGTTAATGTTCTCACAGATCAGGGTTCCGAATCCACAAATCTGATCGCCTTTGATAAAGAAATTTTTTCTCTTATGAAGCCTTATCTGTCAGACAGCAGTCTGACCTATGAAAAACTGGAAGAAAGCGGAAGCGCGCTCTTCAATCCTATCTATTACTATGGAACCGATTATTTTCAGAAAGGCAGCCTTTCTCTGAATTATTACAATGGCAGCGGTTATGAGAGCATTTCACTTCCTGTAGCAGGATCCATTGATCCGAAATTTTCGGAGGATTATGTTCCTCTGAATACCAGTTTCCTGGTGCCTGTCTCTGTATTTGAAAAGATGTATCCGGATATTAATACCGTCAGTATGGTATACATTGCTACCAAAGATCATACGGCCTCTCCCGAACTGGAGCAGTATCTGAAAGAATTTTCCGGGGACTGCCCTCTGGTCCTTATGGATTCCTACCAGGATTACCATCAGGAGCTGGTCAGACAGAACCGTATCTTTCTGCTTCTCTTTGTAGGGGCAACCCTTATTGTGATCATCTTCAGTGTTCTGAACCTCTTAAACTCTACGCTGAACAAAATGGTCACCCAGAACCGGGAGCTGGCTCTTTTTGAGGCAGTAGGAATGACCAGGAAAGAGATAAAAAAAATGCTGCTTTACGAGTGCCTGTATATGTGCCGAATGCCTCTGATCATTTCCTGGATCCTGGGTGTAGGAATGAATTTTCTCCTGTACCGGTTCCTTTTTCTCTCCTCGCCTTCGGTCCTGCCCTATCATCTGCCTTTGCTCCCCCTTCTTTTATGGAGTCTTTTTGTACTGGCAGTTCCCGCAGGGATCACCCTTCTGTGCTACCGGCATTTCACAAAAGCCGGCCTGATGGAACGGCTGAAGAGAGATGAATAACTTTTGAGTCAAAGATCCCGATGCAAGCATATCCGTTTGTCCCGCTGCCTGTGGGAGTCAACGGGTTCCTGTTAAACAAAAACGGCGTTTCATCACTACACGAAGACCGTGATGAAACGTCATTTTTAATAAATCATAATCTTTTACTTTCTTTCATGCAAATTAGGCAAAAATACGGAAAAAGTAGTCCCTTTGCCTTCTTTTGAGGAAACCTTTATATAGCCTCCCTGTTGGGTAATGATCTGCCGGCTTAAGTACAGTCCGATTCCTACTCCTTCCTCCAGATGAACCTTTCCCTCCCGGTAAAACCGCTTAAAAATATCCTCATAATGTTCTCTGGCAATACCGATCCCTGTATCGGAAATATCAATCTTGGTAAACATTTCCCACACTTCTGTGTTCACAGTGATCCTGCCCCCTTCAGGGGTATATTTCACTGCATTATCCAGGATGTTAAACAGAGCTTCCTGGGTCCATTTGGCGTCATGAGGCACCATCAGATCCTGGTCGCAGCTGCATTCTAACTGGATCTCTTTAAATTCCGCTTTCGCTCCTACCTGAGACAAGGCCTGAAATAGAGTGTCAAAGATCCTGGCCGGTTTTATCTCCAGATGGATCAGGGAAGTTTCCAGCCGGGACATTTTCATCAGGGAATCCACCAGAAATTCCAGTTTTTTCACCTGGTTTTCAATAACCTGGGCAAACTGCTTTCTCTGCTCACTGGAAAAGTTTCCCGAATCCAGCATGGAGCTGTACATGGTGATATTAGCTATGGGCGTTTTCAACTGATGGGAGATATCTGATACCATCTGCTGGACTTCCTGCTTCTGAAATTCCTGGGTACTTAAAGACGAATGGATCACATCGGACAGTTTATCCAGTTTCATTTCAATCTTGGAAGTAAGCGTATCCTCCTCTGGTGCGGAATTCTGGAAATTTCCTTTGGTAAGTTCTTCCACCTGGCCGCATACTGTATCCGAAAACTTAATAAAAGCCTTTCGGAAGATCCCGTATACCGCCAGGATCAGAATGATCATCAGCCCCCCGAAGCCATAGCACAGAAAGGTAAAAAAATTTTTTTCTCCAAAGCATGCTGTAGCAGCCAGAAACAGGACGCAGGCTCCTATGGCCGCCGCCATGACGATCGTATCTGCACTTATTTTTCTATTCATTCTGCGCTCCTATCCACTGATATCCCATACCATAAAGTGTCTTTATATATTTATACTGGGCGTCTTTGATCTTGGCTCTCAATCGGCTGATATTGATAGTCAAAGTATGTTCGTCCACAAAATTTCCTTCGCTGTCCCAGAGTTTTTCCAGAAGAAGATTTCTGGTAAGAGCCATGTTCTCATTCTTTACAAACACATAAAGAAGTTTAAATTCCGTAGGCGTCAGAGCCAGCTTTTCTCCTGATTTTGTCACAGTCCTGGTCTCAAAATCGATCACAAGATTTCCGCACCGGTAAAGATGCTCTTCTTTCTTTCCCATAGTCCGCCTCAGTATCGCCTGGATCCTCTGCATAGCAATCTGTACATTAAAAGGTTTTGTTATATAGTCATCTGCTCCCAGAGAAAAGCCCTCCACCACTTCTTCATCCAATTCATGGGCGGTAAGAAAGATCAAGGGCTTCTGGTTAAATCCCTGTATCTCTCTTGCAAGATCAAATCCGTTGCCGTCAGGAAGATTTACATCCAGCAGCATAAGATCAAATTTCTGGGATTTTACCACCGGATAGGCGGTTTTCAGATCATATACCGGTATGGTATCATATCCTGCATTCTGAAGATTAAAGCAAAGTCCTCCGTTTAAAAGCTGGTCATCTTCGATCACTAATATTCTGCTCATCTGTCTGTCCCCTCTGTATCAAATGGAAATGCCTGTCCCTTGGATCTCGGGCATCTATATCTATTCTGATAAAATACTATCAAAAAATCCCCTGACACGCAAGAATCCTTTCTCTTATTTGCTAAGACAATCTGGCAGGAAGCAAAGCAGAACATCTTATCAAGTCAAAGACCCCGATGCAAGCATACAGAGCATCAAACTAGCAGCGATACAGGCATCGGGATATCAGACTCCCGCGGCAGGTCTACGTTCCACTCCGGTCGGTGCTAAACGTGTGCCACTGGCACACAGCACCGCCAAATGGACATGCCACCATGTCCGCTTGGCTCGTTGCCCGCGGAAATAAAAAGTTATTTTACTCTTGCATTTTTCTGGCTGTTTATATATGATGAATTTGAAAAGACTTACGGCATTTCTTATCTACTTTCATTGTCCCACTTCATATTCTTAAATCCCCTTTTAAAAAAGAACTCTTGTTTTTTATGCACTTTGACATTTTAATAAGGCTTTACACCTGCCATGATCACATGCTACAATACACCTAAATAACAGGGAGGGATTTTAATGACGGATGGGCAAAAATTAGATTTAATCTTATCCAAGATGACCGACATGCAGAATGATATCGGTGTTCTGAAAGCAGACGTCACCGATCTCAAAACAGATGTCGCCGGGCTCAAAACAGACGTCGCCGGGCTCAAAACGGATGTCGCAGTACTTAAAACAGACGTCGCCGGACTCAAAACGGATGTCGCCGGGCTCAAAACGGATGTCGCGGTACTTAAAACAGACGTTGCCGGGCTCAAAACGGACGTTGCCGGGCTCAAAACGGATGTCGCAGTACTTAAAACGGATGTGGCCGATCTTAAGACAGACATGAAGAACGTCAAAGAAGAGATTGCCGGCTTAAAGCGTATGGATGATATGATTTTTGATGAAGTAGAACGTGTACATGAGATTTTAAATGCCCATACTGCTGATACTCTGCTCCATCATCCAACCTACATGTAAGAACATGAACGAACGAAAGATACAGCCTCCGATATACTGGCACCATCAAGACCAAGTAGTCAGTTTCACTGGAGGATAAAAGGTGTAAAGTCTTATTTTACTGTCAAAGATTTTACACCTTTTTTGTGTGTCACTGGACGTATTCCTGATTTCCTGCTTTATGGTCTTATACTTGTTGTCACTGATCCGCAGTGCTATAATAATGTGTGAAAGTACCTTGTATATATATCATATGGGTACAGCCAGTCCGGATATAGAATATTTTCAAATATATCCGACCAAATTTTTCAGATGAGGTAAAAAACAGTGCTGGATTTTTTACGGGAAGAACACATTGATGAAGGGATCATCCAGGGGATCCTGGAATTTCGGAAGAAGTATGGAACAGGGGAATCCTATACAGATAAAACCCCCAGATATGTATATTATGGAAAAGAAATCTGGGAGCAGGCGGCCCAGGCTCTGCTCTGCGGCAAAAATCTCCTTCTGGCCGGTGCAAAGGCTACAGGAAAAAATATGCTGGCAGAAAATCTGGCAGAGGTTTTCGGACGTCCCAGCTGGAATGTCTCTTTTCACATTAACATGGACGCCTCCTATATGATCGGTACCGACACCTTCCGGGAGGGGCAGGTGGTATTCCGTCCCGGTCCGGTATATGAAAGCGCCGCCCAGGGGGGCTTTTGTATCCTGGACGAGATCAACATGGCCAGAAACGAGGCTCTGGCTGTACTCCACTCTGTCCTGGACTTTCGCCGGGTGATCAACGTTCCCGGCTACAGCCGGATCTCTGTTCACGAGGCGGCCCGTTTTATTGCCACCATGAATTACGGATATGC
>DWUY01000182.1 GCA_019120515.1 Candidatus Blautia avicola
GAAATTCGTGGAGAAAAAGACCCATCAGATGAAGAATGACTAAAGCAGGAATTATCCAATTTGAAAGAAAAATACGATAAAAAATATTTGAAACATGAAAATGGAAATCAGAATGGATGATGAAAGTGAGAAATAGCATAAAGTCAGGGACATAATAAAACCAATGGGCAACCTGCGCAGGAACAATTTTAACACTGGGCGGCTTGCTGCTCTCTTAAAAAAATCAATTCAAGAAATGAGGTTAATACAATGAATTTACAAAATGAAAAATGCGTTATGGTAATCGATGAAAACCTTCCCCTTGGCCTTATTGCTAATACTGCCGCTATCATGGGAATTACTCTTGGAAAAGAAATGCCGGAAGTTGTAGGTAGAAACGTAATGGATCAGGACGGATATCTCCATCCTGGAATCATAGAATTCCCAGTTCCCATTTTAAAGGCAGATCCTGCTGCCATTAAAGATATCCGCGAAAAACTTTACGAAGCTGAATTCCAGGACTTATACGTTGTGGACTTCTCTGACCTGGCGCAGGGCTGTAAAACATATGATGAATTTATTGAAAAAATGTCCGTTACCTCTCAGGAAACACTGTTATACTACGGGATTGGAATCTGCGAGCCGAAAAAGAAGGTAAATAAACTTACCGGCAGTCTTTCACTTTTACGGTAGATTATCTGTCTACTAAAAAAAGTCTTTTCATACTCAAAATTTCATATTCTCAGAACTTATGCTGTAGTATAATGAGCCTATACTATCATTAATTACGAGGGAGGATCTGAAACCGAAATTCCAGATATTTTAAGCAGCAGGCCACTAATGGGCCTGCTGGCAGCATTTTATATCAAATCGTTTTGCGATTCACACTCCGAACTCCATACATAGCACATTTTTCGCTACATTTTACGGATATCCAGCCTTTCCAGTATTGCCGTCTCTATTTGTCACGAATCATACTCCTTACACTTCGAAATACATCATCATGGCTTAATCTTTCTTCTGTGGTTTCTGCTATTCTATCTGCTTCATCCAATTTTATCTCCACATCATCAACAGACTTTCCGGTCTCCGGAAATCTATTTTTCAAGTTCGAAATATGTCTGTTTGGAATCATTATAATCACTTCTTTCTTTTTTATTCTGATCTTACCATAATAATAAGCTGTATATAGATAGATTTCCACAGCTATTCCCGCTGTTCCTTCAGGCACTCCGCCGCATCCACCTTCCGTGTCTTTCGCTGCACGAAATACATTGACGCCAGATAGCTACCTGCTGTCAGTACTGCAGCCAGAATACAGCTCTCAAGCTCAAGATACGGGCTGACTAGCATCCCCATCATATCGGCAAACATCCGGAAGAACAGCCCGCAGAATGCATACGCCACGGGAATGCTCAGGAGGATTCCAAGGGGAAGGAAGACGTGATTACTGCCAAGTACGATGCGTCCGATCTTACGGTCCTGATACCCCAGCACTTTCAGCATGGAGATATTTCTGCGGTTCTCTGATACCAGCATATTGACTGCTACATAGACAGATGCGATACAGATCACGATTCCCAGTCCCACCATAGTATCGATCATATAGCTGGTCTGGTCAATGATCGTATCCACCTGCTCTTCAAGATCAGATTTTCTGCTTTCGCTCTCTACTATATTTTCCGGAATATCCAGTTTTTCTTCGCTTATGATCATATTCCCAGCATTTTTGTCCACCCCAGTCATCTCAGCAGCATTTGCCCGGGAGGTATAAATGATCTGCGCAGTATCATTCTCCACAATTCCGCTGATCCTGATATGGATCTGTTCCAGAGACTGCGGATTATATAATGTCACCCGGTCACCGTTTTCCCACCTGCACAGATATGCAGCAAGGCTTGTAATATAATATCCGTCCTTTGTACTGATCTTCTGTCCTTCCTTATCTGTCAGGTTTAAAAGAGACTGTTCATTGTCCGTTCCCATCACGGTCAGCGTGTCTCCCTTCTCATCCTCCACAGGCGCTGCCAGTAGCAGCTCTCCGCCGTATGGATTCTCATACAGAAGTTCACCTAAAACGTACTGATATTCGTATTCTCCGGCCGATGTCTGTACCGTGTCCGCCGTATGCCTCGCCGAGTCATAAATGGAGAATCCTGTCAGCATGATAAAGCTGCCCAGAAAAACTCCCAGAAAAACGACAAAGCTTCTCGCCGGACTTCCGATCAATGAGCGGACAGCGAATTTGATGCGAAAAGACAGCTTTCTCCCGGCAAGGACCCGGCGCAGTTTCCGTCTGCCTTCGTCCCCACTTCCGTTTAAAAGCAGCACTGTATTCTGTCTCAGCAGACGTCTTACCGAAAACAGCGCCGCAAGAACATACATGACAGTAGGAATTACGATTCCTAAAACAGCCGCATACCAGCTCAGGCTGCAGGAGATACGCATTGGTTCATAGTCAGTAAGCCCCAGTTCCCCGTATGACTGTGCGACAGCTGCCGTGACCACAGAAGTCAGAACACCGCCGATAATACCGGGAATGGCTGCAAACCCAGCGTAATGACGGGCTAACTGCGCTCTGGTGTACCCCATGGCAGAAAGCGTTCCGATCATCTTCTGCTCTGTCTTTACCTTTCTGCTGATAATGATGCAGATCAGCGCCACCGCCACAAGGGGCATGATGCACAGTAGCATCCATGACATGATCAGAAACATTTCCGCCTGTGAGCGTACCATCACGATCCGCTGGTTTTCTTCCGCCGCCGTATAGCTGTGCATATGATATTTCTCATTGGCAGCCCTGCGGAAATCTGTATCGTCATTTCCGTTATATCTGACCAGATACTGGCAGTTCGTCTCTTCTAGTTCTGCAAAGTCTTCCTCAGACATATAGGCAAGAAAAAATGTAGTGATATTCTTATATGAGTCGTCCTCATTTTCCAACATGTACAAATAATCCGGCCGCTGGAAGAAACCGGTCACCGTATAGTCTTCTTCTCCGATTCTGATCTGATCACC
>DWUY01000183.1 GCA_019120515.1 Candidatus Blautia avicola
ACTTGCCTGATTTTTCATCTGCGGCGTTGTCGTCAATCGACGTAGCCACCGCTACGCCTCATTCCTCCGCCTTGCATATGAAGAAATCATTCTGCGTGATATAGCTATTCATTTATTTTTCACTGTACTAGCCGCCTGCGGCTAGTATCACCAGTGTGATTTTACACAAAAGTTAGGTGACTAAATGAAATTTTGTGAATTAATTATAAAAAAAATTAAAAATATAAAATTAAGGGTTGAAAATATCAGGAAATTGCCATATTATAAGTTAGCCGACTAACTAAAAGGAAGGAGATGAAAAAATGGAGGAAGAGAAAAGGGAAGAGGACCTGCAGAACCTGTTTGTAAGACTGACTCATCTTTACTATAAGAAGGTTTTTGCTCTGGTAAAAGATTTTGGGATCCATCCGAAACAGGTGCCTTTGGTAGGTCTGGTGTTCTGCCGGGAGGGAATCAGTCAGAAAGAGATTTCCCAGGCGCTCAGGATCAGCCCGCCTACAGTTGCTGTTTCTATTAAGAGACTTGAAAAAGCCGGGATCATAGAACGGAGAGCCGATGAAAAGGATCAGCGTTTAAGCCGTATATACCTTACGGAAGAAGGAAAGGCTGTGACCAGAAAGACAAAAGAATGTATAAAAGAAAGAGAAAAAGCTCTTTTTAAAGACTTTTCTGAAAGCGAGATTTGTCTCCTGCGCCGTTTTTTCCTTCAGATGATCCAGAACCTGGAAGAAGGCGGCAATGAAAAAAACATAGAAAGACAAAATAAGGGGTGACAGTATGTTAAAAATGTTTCATTACATGAAGGAGAGATGGTATTATCTCGTGATGATCCTTCTCCTTCTGTTTGTTCAGGCCTTTTGCGATCTGTCTCTGCCGGATTACACATCAGATATCATCAATGTGGGGATCCAGCAAAAGGGCATAGAAGACGGAGTACCGGAAAAGCTCCGGGAAGAATCCGCTGATAAACTGTTTTTGTTTATGGACCAGAAGGACATGGAGCAGGTCCAGAAAGACTATACTCTGACCGATGGGATGTATGAGCTGAAAGATCTCAGTTCTGAAGAGCGGGAAGAACTGAACAGTATCCTGGACGTTCCGGAACTGATCGTAACCGGCCTTTCCGATCCTTCTTCCCAGGAAGTAGCTCAGATAAAAGAACAGATGGGACTGGATCAGGACGCAGATATTTTTCAGGTTCTGGAACAGATTCCCAAAGAGCAGCTCTCTCAGATGCTTTCCGGAATGGAAGAACAGTTTGAGCAGATGCCGGACTCTATCGTGACTCAGTCAGCAGTGCTGTTTGTCCAGGACGAATACAGCGCTCAGGGCCAGGATCTGGATCAGATGCAGATGCATTATATCCTTCTCACCGGAGGAAAGATGCTGGGCCTTGCCTTTCTGGGAATGGCAGCGGCGATCACCGTTACCTTCTTATCCGCAAGGGTTGCGGCTACACTGGGAAGAAATCTGAGAAACAGTGTGTACCGGAAAGTCCTTTCTTTTTCCGGCGCAGAGCTGAATCATTTTTCCACAGCTTCCCTTATTACCAGAAGCACCAATGACGTACAGCAGATCCAGCTTCTTTTTGCCATGATCTTCCGAATCGTTCTTTATGCGCCTATCCTGGGGATCGGAGGCGTATATAAAGTATTCCAGACCGATGCCTCTATGACATGGATCCTGGCGCTGGCCGTGATCGTGATCATGCTGTTTGTAGGTCTGCTGTTTAAGATCGCCATGCCTAAGTTCACCAAGCTCCAGTATCTCATCGATAATCTGAACCTGGTGGCAAGGGAGATCCTTACCGGCGTTTACGTGATCCGTGCGTTCAGCACAGAGAAACACGAAGAAGAGCGTTTTGAAGACGCCAACTATAAACTGATGAAGACAAATCTTTTTGTAAACCGGTGTATGACCTTTATGATGCCGGTGATGATGCTGATCATGAACGGGATCACTGTGCTGATCGTCTGGAACGGCTCCCATGCCGTAGATGAGGGAACCATGCAGGTAGGAAATATGATGGCCTTCATGCAGTACGCTATGCAGATCATTATGGCCTTCCTGATGATCACTATGATGTCTATCATGATACCGAGAGCCGGCGTTTCCGCAAAGCGTATCAACGAAGTTATGGAGACAGAAGTAAGTATCCAGGATGGAGAAAGCCATACAGAACCTTCCGCAGACAGAAAAGGAGAAGTGGTTTTCGACCATGTAGGCTTTGCTTATCCGGGAGCTGATGAGGAGACGATTTCCGATATCAGTTTTACGGCGAAAAAAGGAGAGACCGTGGCCTTTATCGGAAGTACCGGAAGCGGTAAGAGTACGCTGGTAAATCTGATCCCCAGATTCTTTGATGTGACCAGAGGAAAGATCCTGGTTGACGGCGTGGATATCCGGGAAATGGATCTGAAGAGCCTCAGAGATAAGATCGGCTATGTGCCGCAGAAGGGAGTCCTGTTCTCAGGGACTATTGATTCTAATATCCGTTATGGAAATGACGACGCTTCTCCTGAAGAGGTAGAAAGAGCAGCCAAGATCGCCCAGGCCTGGGAATTTATCCAGGAAAAAGAAGACGGACTGGAAGATCCTATCGCCCAGGGAGGCACCAATGTTTCCGGAGGTCAGAAACAGCGTCTGTCCATTGCCAGAGCCATTGCCAAGAATCCGGAGATTTATATTTTCGACGACAGTTTTTCCGCTCTTGACTACAAGACCGATGTAGTCCTGAGAAGAGCGCTGAAAAAAGAAACCAAGGATGCCACCACGCTGATCGTCGCGCAGCGTATCAGCACGATCCTTCACGCAGACCGTATCCTGGTGCTGGATGAAGGACGTGTGGTTGGTCAGGGAACTCATAAAGAGCTTTTAAAATCCTGTGACGTATATCGCCAGATCGCCATGTCACAGTTGTCAGAGGAGGAATTAGCCAATGAGTAATGAAAGACCGAGAGGCCCCATGGGCAGACACGGACGTGGAATGTCCGGGGAGAAAGCCAAGAATTTCAAAGGGGCAATGAAAAGACTTTTTATCTATATGGAAAGATACCGTATCCAGCTTTTTATCATGCTGCTGTTTGCGGTAGGAAGTACGATATTTAATATTATCGGCCCGAAGATCCTGGGAAAAGCCACTACAGAGCTTTTTAACGGGATCGTGTCCAAGATCAGCGGAGGAGCTGGAATTGATTTCGGAAAGATCGCCCAGATCCTTATCGGAGCTATGTGCCTGTATCTGGTCAGCGCGGTATTCTCCTTTGCCCAGGGGTTTATCATGTCCGGGATCTCTAACAATGTGACTTATAACCTGAGAAAAGATATTTCCGGAAAGCTGAACCGGCTTCCTCTGAAATACTACGAGACCAAGACTCACGGTGAGATCCTTTCCAGGATCACCAATGATGTGGATACCCTTCAGACCAGCATTAACCAGAGCTTTACTCAGATGATCACATCTGTGACCACCCTGATCGGCGTATTTGTCATGATGCTGTCTATCAATGTATGGATGACTCTGGCTTCTCTTCTGATCCTGCCGGTTTCCATGGTGATCATCGGAAATGTAATGAAACATTCTCAGAAATATTTCCGTGATCAGCAGAGATATTTAGGTGAAGTAAACGGCCAGGTGGAGGAGATCTATGGAGGACATAACGTAGTCCAGGCCTTTAATAAACAGGAAGATGTGATCCGTGATTTTGAAAAGACCAACGATAAGCTGTATACTTCCGCATGGAGATCCCAGTTTTTCTCCGGCATGATGATGCCTATTATGCAGTTTGTAGGAAACCTGGGGTATGTAATGGTAGCCCTCTTAGGCGGCTACATGGTGATCCGGGGCAACGTGGCGGTAGGAGATATCCAGGCTTTCTTCCAGTATATCCGGAACTTTACCCAGCCTATCCAGCAGATCGCCCAGGTGACAAATATGCTCCAGTCTTCTGCAGCGGCTGCAGAGAGAGTCTTTGAGTTCCTGGATGAGGAGGAAGAAGACCAGACGGTGGAGAACCCGGTGGATATCCACAACTTAGATGGAAATGTGGAAGCCCGCCATGTGGCCTTTGGTTATGATCCAAGTCATATGATCATCCATGATTTCAACATGAAGGTTAAGGAAGGCCAGAAGGTGGCTATCGTAGGTCCTACGGGAGCGGGAAAGACCACCATGATCAAGCTGCTCATGCGGTTTTATGATGTAAATTCCGGGGAGATCCTGATCGACGGCCACAATGTAAAAGACTTTAACAGAAGCGAACTGCGGGAAATGTTCGGCATGGTCCTCCAGGATACCTGGCTGTTCCACGGAACTATTATGGAAAATATCCGGTACGGACGGCTGGACGCCACAGATGAAGAAGTCATCGCCGCAGCCAAGGCAGCCCATGTCCATCACTTTATCATGTCCCAGCCGGGCGGTTATCAGATGGTCCTGAATGAGGAGACCAATAACATTTCCCAGGGACAGAAACAGCTTCTTACCATTGCCAGAGCAATCCTGGCAGACAATAAGATCCTGATCCTGGATGAAGCCACTTCCTCTGTGGATACCAGGACCGAGGAGCGTATACAGAGCGCTATGGATAACCTGATGAAAGGAAGGACCAGCTTTGTTATCGCTCACCGTCTCTCAACTATCCGGGACGCAGACCTGATCCTGGTCATGAATGAGGGAGATATCATCGAACAGGGAACCCATGAGGAACTGCTGGCAGCAGGCGGGTTCTACGCAAATCTCTATAATAGTCAGTTTGAAAAGGCGGAAGCGGTATAAGACGCTTCCCAAGCAGATGAAAAAGTTCTCAAGAATCGCTGTTCATTTTCTTGCTCAGCCTGCGCTGCTTTGAGCCTGTGGTCTCAAAGCATGCTCGGGAAATTCGCATAAAATGAACAGCGATTCTTTTAGATTTTGGGAGCGGAAGAGTTTATACCGACAGTGAAATTAGGAGAGGAATCGCCGTCTGTTTTCTTGCTCAGCCTGCGCTGCTTTGAGCCTGTGGTCTCAAAGCATGCTCGGCGAATTCGCATAAAACAGATGGCGGTTCCTTTCGGTTTTGGGAGCGGAAGAGGTTATGGCAGCAGGCTGAGGATTTTTTTCAGTCCTTTTTTTCTGGCAATAAAGGTTTTTCGCTGCCGCAGGTAGTATCGGCGGAGATTGCCAAGTTGGGCGGGAGAAGTTTTTTTCTGGCCGTAGGCGGAGATTTCTGCTTCCGTGTACAGAGCGGTAAATTCTTCTTTCAGAGGATCAGGGAGCTTTTCTGAGAGAAGGCGGAAATATTCACGGTCTGTGGCAGCTGTGATTTCTATAGAAAATTCCAGTTCCCAGAGTCTTATCAGATTTTTGAACACAGTCAGGTATGCCTGAGTGGGGCTGCCGGCAAAATAGCCCAGACGGAAGAGAAACAGCAGGCGGTGGACAAACAGCAGGAGGAGAACCAGCGCGCCCAGGACTATGATGGCGATAAAAAGGCTTTTGCCTATCTGTATCAGAGTATCCAGGATACCTGGAGCCTTTTCTTCCTTTCCGGCAGTGGCGCCGTTTTCCCGGGAGGTATCCTCAGCAGGAGTTTCTTCCCCGGGTATATCCCGGGGAACAGTCTCGTTGGTCTCCTCAGTCTGAGGAGCAGACTGCCGGGAACTTGGGGTTACCTCTACGGGGATCCAGCCTGCACTCTGGGTATAGACTTCTACCCAGGCGTGGGCCCTGGAATCCGGAACCTGGGCGGTATATCCCATTTGAGGATCTATACGCAGCATATCCGGCAAAACAGAGTAACCGGTCACATAGCGGGCTGGAATGCCGTACATACGGAAAAGCTGGGTCCCTACAGTGGCAAAGTGTATACAGAAGCCCCGTTTCTGTTCATAGAGAAGTTCCTGGGACAGAGGAATGTTTTGGGAAAAGGGCTCCAGGGACAGACTATAGGAGGCATGTTCCCAAAGGAAGTTTTGGATCTCTTCCGCGGCCTTTTGAATTTCCTCATCTGAGGGAACCTCAGATATGGAAGCATATACAGGAAGCTGCCGGAGTTCTTCTGCGAGGGCTTCCGGGGGATCCTCGTCCCAGAAAGTATAACGTTCCCGGCAGAAGGCTTCATAGGCCTTTGCCAGATCCAGGTTGCCTTGATAGAAATTTCCCGGAGATATCTCCGAAAGTCTGTCCAGAGTAAGCGGAAAGCAGCGGCCGCTGAGCTTCAGGCTGGTCTGGTCCTGGAGAACGTTGCTTTCGGAAAAAGTAACATTGCTGCTTACACTGACCAGAGGCAGATATGTAAAGTCAGGAGCATGTGAAAATCCTATGGAAATAGACAGGCGGTCTTCCTCGGGAATTCCAAAAAGAGGCAGGGAGAAGACTCCATCGGCCAGCTGCCGGGAAATGCCCCTGTCTCCTGCATAGGAATACCACTCTTCATCAAGCGGCGGGGTCCACTGGTAATCTTCATAGTCTGCGCCTATAAAACCTCTTAAATACAAAGGCTGCGATACCTCTCCGTCTATAGACACAGACAGGACTATCTGAGAAGTATAGGAAGGAGGGCTATTAGTGATCTGCTGGCTGTCAGTCTGAGCTTCATAGGAAAAAGCACCTGGGCCGTCTGTCTCTTCTCTGTCCGTTGAAGGGGCGGGATTTGTTTCCCCTCCGGATAAAAGCCGGTTTCCTGCTGTGTTGATACAGGCAGACAGAGATTCACTGGCTTGAAAGATCCAGGGAGAGAAAAGCGGGGTAAAAATACAGGCGGCTGTCAGGAAAAGAATTCCCTGAAAAGGAACGGCAAGGAGCCATAGCCGGGATACACTTTGGGGCCAGAGGGCTCCCCTCCAGAGAATAAAAGCCCCCAAGGGAAGAACAAAAAGGGTGGCAGGGACAGAAACCTCCAGAAGGTAAGAGACCAGTCCGGGAAATCCCAGAAGCAGCACAAAGAGAAGACGCTTTTTCCAGAGCATGGACAGAAGGACCAAAAGCATATAAAGGGACGTCAGGAAGAAGCAGAGTATCCATTTATCCTTTACACGGTCCGTATATCCCGGGAAAATACTCAGGCTGTATGCAGTATTGACCAGCTTTTCCAGAGCGGCTGCGGCGCTGAAAAACTGCCGGAAAAAATCTTCGCGGAAAAGATACAGAACCAGGAGCAGTATTCCCAAGGCGCCAAAGAAAAAGTAAGAAAATCTTTTCTTTTGGCGGAGAGCGAAAAGGAATGTACCGAAAACCGCAGGGATTCCGCACAGCCCTATGGTAGAAATAATGGAAAAACCGGGATGAAAAATAAGGCTGAAATTCAGAAGATAGCTGCCGCAGGCAAAGAGGAACAGAAGAAAAGAACAAAAAGTGCCCATCCGTGTAGCGCTCGTGTTATGACCGGAGCCTTCCCTTTGGACGGCAAACTGAAAATTATGTGTTTTCTTCATAGCTATCCTCCCAAATCACACAATGATCTCTGTCGAAGCCAGGTCTTCTTTCAAAGTTTCCGGGGCGGAAGAAAGGAGCTTTTCTTCTTCCCGCCAAAGATCCAGACGAGTATCCAGTAAAAGCCTGCAGGCCCAGGCGGCAGTGGGATATTCTCTGGAATAAAGAGAATACAGACTTTTGGGATCCTGATAGAACTCTCCGTGGAGAAGACAGTATACGGCAAAGTCCAGTTCTTCTTCATTTCGCACAGGAAGACGCCGCAGACATTGTTCTTTCTGATCAAACCAGATCATCAGATGGCTGCATTTCATCTCCACCATGGCAAAAGAAAGAGAGGCGGCCCATTGGAAAAAGGCGCTGATCTGTCTGACAGGATCTCCCTGCTTAGGTATTGCCAGATCTAAAAAAAGCAGGACACAGAACCCTTCTTCCGTATCGGGTATCCGTACCATCAGATCATCTGTTCTGGCGCTGAGCTTCCAGTGCACCAGCTTCAGAGGATCCCGGGGCCGGTATCTGCGGATGTCTTCCATAAGACTTCCGCAGGCGGATGAGGCCAGAAAAGGAGTTTCCAGGCCGTCCTCTTCTTCAGAAATAAAATAACGGGTTTTTTCACTGACTTTCAGGAGAACGGGCAAAGGCTTCGGAAAAAATACGGCTTCTCCTGTCAGATCTGTTTTTAAACTGGCCCAGGCAAGGGAAAAGAAACTATAGATCCGGAGTTCCTTCAGCTGCACGTGGAATCTTCCGCAGTAAGGGGAAGAAAAGGTCAGAGAAAATTTCCTGCGGCTTCTGGGGCCCAGAGACAGGAATAAAGTTTTCTCTTCCGCCTTTTTTCCGGTTTGGTCCAGAAGCAGGAAACAGAGCCGGACCCCGGACAGGGGAAGAAAGCCGGTGTTTTTTAATGTAAAGGTAAAAACCGCCTGCTGTTCTTTACTGCCTGTATAGGCGGAAAAAGGCAGATCGATCCTGATCATTTTGCGGCAGTACAGAACCTGAAAAAACGAAGCCAGGCTCCAGAATATAAAAAGGACGCAAAGTGCCAGAGCCGCCTGGCTTTGGTACAGGACCGCAGTATAGAGCAGGATAAAGAAAAGCAGGACAAATAATAGATTTATCATAATATACCTCAGGTTTTGCGCAGAGAGGGAGCAGGAACCGTCTTCAGGATCTCCTCCAGGACAGCGCCAGGGGTCAGATGGCTGATCCTGGCCTTTGCATTCAGCAGGATCCGGTGAGCCCAGACGTCCATGAAGATTTCCCGGATATCATCAGGAGTCACATAAGTTTTGCTCCGCAGGTAGGCGCTGGCCTGGGCCATCCGGGCGAGAGCCAGGGAGCCCCTGGGACTTACCCCCAGTTCGATCATGGGATTGTTCCTGGTGGCCTGAGCCAGTCTGCCGATATAGTGATAGATCCGGTCATGGATAAAGATATTCCGGACTTCTTCCTGCATCAGGATCAGCCCCCGGGAATCAGCGGCGGGCGCTACCTGTTCAATGGTATTTCGGGCAATACGGCCTTTCAGGATGGAAATTTCCTCTTCCATATCCGGGTATCCCATGGTAAGGCACACAGTAAAACGGTCCAGTTGGGACTGGGGAAGAAGCTGGGTGCCTGCGGAGCCTGCCGGATTCTGGGTGGCGATGACGATAAAGGGCCTGGGAAGAGGATGGGTAACGCCGTCTACACTGACCTGCCCTTCTTCCATTACCTCCAGAAGAGCGGACTGGGTCCTGGGAGAGGTACGGTTGATCTCGTCCCCCAGAAAAAGGTTGCACATTACCGCTCCGGGCTGATAATAAAACTGTCCCGTTTCCTTTCGGTACATGGTGAATCCGGTAAGATCGGCAGGAAGGACGTCAGGGGTAAAGGTCAGACGGTTTTCTTTGAGATTCAGCGCTCTGGAAAAGGCCAGAGCCAGGGTGGTCTTTCCAACTCCGGGGATATCTTCCAGAAGGATATGACCGGAACTTAAGATCGCCATCATGACTTTCCGGATACAGTCGTCTTTTCCGATCACGGCCTTCCGGACCTGACGTATTACCTGATAGGCCTGCCGGCTGTGGGTCTCTTGGCTGTTCATGCTGGTTTCTCCTTTGACAATAATTCTAAAAGCGATTCATATTCTGATTCCATTATAAAAGACATATTCTATACTGACAATTCTTTTTTCGTGAAACCTTATTGCTCTTTCGCTTTAAATTGCTAAAACTTTTTGTTGACAAACAGGTCTCCACAGGATATGATAGGAATAACTGAAAACAGAAAGGCTGGTACAGTGAAATGATGCAGCAGATTCTTTGCGGAAATAGAAATTCTTATTTTTATTACTGCTTCCTGGGCTTTTATGGCGCAGGTTCTTTTTGCTGCAGAAAAATCCCCTGAGGGAAGGGCGCTGTCCATAGAGATAAGCCGGTGTCTGCAGCAGCAGGCACCGGCTTTTTCAAGTTATAGGAGGAAAAAACATGATTCTTGTATTAAAAAAACATGCAGACCAGAAAAAAGTAGAGGAGTTAAAAAAACAACTGACGGATATGGGGCTGAAGCTTCATCTCTCGGAAGGAATGAATACTTCTCTGATCGGACTGATCGGAGATACCACAGAGGTAGACGAGGAGTGGCTGGGGGCTCTTGATGTGATCGAATCCGTAAAAAGGATCAACGAGCCATACAAGAAAGCCAATAAGGCCATGCACCCCAAAGATACCGTCATAGAAGCCGGTGGAAGAAAGATCGGCGGGGGATATTTTCAGGTGATCGCGGGTCCCTGTTCTGTAGAGACAAGGGAACAGATGAAAGAGGTGGCTCTTGACGTCCAGAAGGCGGGGGCCGGACTTTTAAGAGGAGGAGCTTTTAAACCCAGGACTTCCCCATACTCTTTCCAGGGACTGGGCAGCGAAGGACTGAAAATGCTTCTGGAAGCAAAAAAAGCTACGGGACTTCCCATTGTGACTGAGATCATGAGCGCAGAACATCTGCCCTTATTTGAAGATGTGGATGTGATCCAGGTAGGGACCAGAAATATGCAGAACTTTGAGCTTCTCAAAGAGCTGGGAAAGATCCGCAAGCCCATCCTTTTAAAAAGAGGTATGGCCAATACCCTGGAAGAGCTGCTTATGAGCGCGGAGTACATTATGGCAGGGGGGAACGAACAGGTGATCCTCTGCGAAAGAGGGATCCGAACTTTTGAGACCTCTATGAGGAATACCCTGGATATATCTGCGATCCCCATGCTGAAGTCCAAGACCCACCTTCCGGTGATCGTGGATCCCAGCCATGCGGCAGGAATCCGCTTTATGGTGGAACCTCTCACCATGGCAGCTATCGCCGCAGGAGCGGACGGGGTTATGATCGAAGTACACAATAACCCGGAAAAAGCCCTTTGCGACGGAAAACAGTCCCTTACCCCGGAAAGCTTTGCAGATCTGATGGAAAAGGTAAAGAAGACGACGGCATTTTTCGGAAAGACCATGGAAACAGAGACACCCTGAAAATTTCTTGAAGAAACCGGCGGATACCGGTATAATAATACCCATGACTAAAAAAGGAAAGGTTGGCTGGATTATGAAATCTCTGGTTTTAGCAGAAAAACCTTCGGTAGCCCGCGACATAGCCCGGGTATTAAAATGCGGTAAAAAATTAAACGGAGCCCTGGAAGGCGACAAATATGTGGTAACCTGGGCCCTGGGTCATCTGGTCACTTTAGCAGATCCGGAGGAATACGATAAAAAATATAAAGAATGGAAGATGGAAGATCTTCCCATGATGCCAAAGAAGATGGAGCTGGTAGTGATCAAACAGACGGCAAAGCAGTATCAGGCTGTGAAAACCCAGCTTTACAGAAAAGACATAGGCGAGATCATTATTGCTACAGACGCAGGAAGAGAAGGTGAACTGGTAGCCAGGTGGATCCTGGAAAAGTCTCATTGCACCAAACCGGTGAAGCGGCTTTGGATCTCATCTGTGACAGACAAGGCGATCCGGGAAGGTTTTGCTCATTTAAGGAACGGCAAGGATTATGAGCCTTTATATGACGCGGCGGTATCCCGGGCAGAGGCAGACTGGCTGGTGGGGATCAACGCCACAAGAGCACTGACCTGTAAGTATAACGCGCAGCTTTCCTGCGGCCGGGTCCAGACCCCTACCCTGGCCATGATCGCCGCAAGAGAAGAAGAGATCCGGCAGTTTAAGCCTCAGGAATACTATGGGCTGAACCTTCTGGCAGGAGGGATCCGGTTTTCCTGGCAGGATCCAAAAAGCGGAAGCCGCCGGTCCTTTTCAAAGGAGCGGATGGAAGATCTGAAGGCAAAGACAGGAAACGGCTCCCTGGAGATCACAGAAATAGAAAAATCCAGGAAAAAAACTTATGCTCCGGGACTTTATGACCTGACAGAACTCCAGAGGGATGCCAACAAAAAATTCGGATTTTCTGCCAAGGAAACCCTGAATATCATGCAGCGGCTTTATGAACATCATAAAGTCCTGACTTATCCCAGAACAGATTCCAGGTATATTGGCAGTGATATCGTGCCAACCATCAAAGAACGGCTGAAAGCCTGTGCTGTGGGACCTTACCGGAAGATCGCAGGGCCTTTGTCCATGAAGCCGGTGAAGGCGGCAAAATCTTTTGTAGACGACAAAAAGGTCAGCGACCACCATGCCATCATACCTACAGAGCAGTTTGTCCAGCTGGATCATATGACCAATGAAGAAAGAAAGATCTATGATCTGGTAGTGCGAAGATTCTGCAGCGTGCTCTATCCCCCATTTGAGTATGAACAGACAACCATTAAGGGACTGGCAGCGGGAGAGATCTTCACTGCCAAAGGAAAGATCGTAAAGGAGCAGGGATGGAAAGAAGCCTATGACGGAGATTGGTCGGAAGAGGAAGAAGAGGAATTCCAGACCCTGAAAGAACTGGAGGAAGGACGGCATCTGAAGATCGACAGAGCCGACATTACCATTGGAAAGACCCAGCCGCCGGCACATTTTAACGAGGCGACCCTTCTTTCCGCCATGGAAAATCCGGTAAGATATATGCAGACCAAAGACGCCAAGGCTGCGAAAACTCTGGGAGAGACAGGAGGGCTCGGCACGGTCGCCACCAGAGCGGACATTATTGAAAAGCTGTTCAATACCTTCCTCATGGAAAAGCGGGGCAGCGATATCCTGATCACCTCCAAGGGAAAACAGCTGCTGGAGCTGGTACCCGGAGATCTGAAAAGACCGGAACTTACTGCAGACTGGGAAATGAGGCTGTCCAGGATCGCTCAGGGCAAATTAAAGAAAAACGTCTTTCTGAAAGATATCAGAGACTATACCCAGGAGCTGATCGGGGAGATCAAGGCCGGAGAAGGAACTTTCCGTCATGATAATCTTACGAACACGAAATGCCCGGTTTGCGGAAAGCGTATGCTGGCGGTAAACGGGAAAAACAGCAAAATGCTGGTATGCCAGGACCGGTCCTGCGGACACAGGGAGACGGTTTCCCGTCTTACCAATGCACGGTGTCCAAACTGCCACAGAAAGATGGAACTGTATCTGAAAGGAAAAGAGGATACTTTTATCTGTTCCACCTGCGGATATAAAGAGAAACTTTCCAGCTTTCAGGCCAGGAGAGAGAAAGAAGGAGCCGGCGTAAGTAAAAGAGACGTCCAGCGGTATCTGAACAAGCAAAAGAAAGAAGCCCAGGAGCCTATTAACAATGCGTTTGCCCAGGCTCTGGCCAAAATAAACCTCAGGGAAGATTAAATTCCTGGACATAGGACCCTTCCAAAAACATGCGGATATGTTTGGCTGAAGGGTCCTATGTGTATCTGAACGGCCGCAGTTCACAGATTGTTTAGAAAAAATTTTCTTGTGTGCTACTGGCTGGTATGATAAGATATTATCGTGCTAAAGTGATGAAAGACAAAAAGAAAAGGGGGAATCGAAATGTCAGGATTTAATATGAAGGTGACGCCTCAGTTAGAGTCTCTTACAGAAATCTGTAAAGAGCACAGCAAGATCGACGTAGATTTGTATGGAAAATATGATGTAAAGAGGGGACTTCGAGATATAAACGGAAAGGGAGTACTGGCAGGCCTGACCCAGATCTCCAATATTGTTTCCAGTAAGGAAGTAGACGGCAAGACCGTTCCCTGCGAAGGAGAATTATACTATCGGGGAATTAACATAGAGCAGCTTACTCAGGGATTTTTAAATGATAAAAGGTTTGGATTTGAAGAAACCACGTATCTTCTTCTTTTCGGAAAGCTGCCCAATAAACAGGAACTGGAAGAATTTAAAGGTATCCTGGCGGCCCAGAGAAGCCTGCCGAGGAATTTCGTAAGGGACGTTATCATGAAGGCGCCCAGCAGAGATATGATGAATACTCTTTCAAGAAGTGTTCTTACACTTTATTCTTATGATGCAGATCCGGAAAATATCGAATTATCCAATGTACTTCGTCAGTGTATCAATCTTATCAGTGTATTCCCAATGCTTTCTGTATATGGATATCAGGCCCACAGACATTATAATCAGGGAAAGAGTTTATATATCCACAACCCGGAGAAACATCTTTCCACTGCGGAGAACATTCTTCTCATGCTCCGGCCGGATAAGAAATATACGCCTTTTGAAGCAACGATCCTGGATCTTGCGCTGGTTCTCCATATGGAGCACGGCGGCGGTAATAACTCGACCTTTACCACCCACGTGGTATCTTCTTCAGGTACGGATACTTATTCCACCATTGCGGCAGCGCTGGGATCCCTGAAAGGACCAAAGCACGGCGGCGCCAATATCAAGGTTGTCAGTATGTTCCACGATATGAAGAAGCATATCAAAGACCCTAATGATGAAGATGAGATCAGGGATTATCTGCTCAAACTCCTTCATAAGGAAGCTTTTGACAAGCGGGGCCTTATTTACGGTATGGGACATGCGGTATATTCCATTTCAGATCCAAGAGCTCAGATCTTTAAGAAATTCGTGAAGCGCCTGGCTGAAGAAAAAGGAAGAAAACGGGATTATGAACTCTACGCGAAGATTGAAAGACTGGCGCCGGAAGTCATTGCCAAGGAACGGCGGATCTATAAAGGCGTAAGCGCCAATGTGGATTTCTACAGCGGCTTTGTTTACAGCATGTTGGGACTGCCGCTGGAACTTTATACGCCGATGTTTGCCATTGCCCGTATCGTAGGCTGGAGCGCCCACCGTATGGAAGAGCTGATCAATACAGATAAGATCATCCGTCCTGCCTATAAGAATGTTCTGGAAGAACAGCCTTATATATCTTTAGACGAACGCTGAGTTTGACAAAAAGCTTCCTTGCTGTTACCATAGGCTTAAATAACGGACAGAAAGGAACCGGGTAATATGCTGGAGAAGTTTTTTCCTGACGAATATCTGGATTCCACTTACAGTATTGATTTTGAGGAACTGTACAGGAAGGGATTCAGGGGGATTATTTTTGATATTGACAATACGCTGGTGCCCCACGGGGCGCCGGCAGATAAAAGGGCGGAGGAACTATTTGCAAGACTGAAAAAGATCGGCTTTTCCTGCTGCCTTTTATCGAATAATCAATACGAGAGGGTCAGTTCCTTTAACCAAAATATCCAGGTTTATTTTATCGAGAACGCCCATAAGCCGGCCAGAAAGAACTATCAGAAAGCTATGGAGCTTATGGGGACGGATCTGGAAAATACGGTTTTTATCGGGGATCAGCTTTTTACAGATGTATACGGAGCCAAAAGGACAGGGATCCACAATATTCTGGTAAAGCCCATCCATCCCAAGGAAGAGATCCAGATCGTACTGAAGAGAAAACTGGAAAAGATCGTCCTTTATTTTTACAGGAAGGACCAGAGAAAGCGAAAAAA
>DWUY01000184.1 GCA_019120515.1 Candidatus Blautia avicola
ACAGGATAATAGGGCCTACCTATAATGTAAGTGTAGCAGAGAAATCTTCTCTTGCTGCACTTATTTTTGATTACTGAAGAATAAAGGATATTTTTATAAAGGAGGCGGATTTTTATGATAGAAACAATAAAGCTGCACAATGGCGTCTCAATGCCAATGGAAGGCTTCGGTGTTTTTCAGATACCGGAGGCTGACTGCGAACAGGTTGTCACAGAAGCAATAAAAACAGGGTACCGCCTGATCGATACGGCCAGTTCTTATCAGAATGAGGAGGCTGTAGGACGGGCGATACGAAACTGCGGGATTCCCAGGGAGGAACTTTTTATCACAACCAAAGCCTATATTCAGGAAATGGGATATGACCGTACGATACAGGCTTTTGAAAGGTCCCTGAAAAAGCTGGGGCTGGATTATCTGGATCTGTATCTGATCCACATGCCCTTTGGAGACTATTATGGGTCCTGGCGGGCGTTTGAAGACCTCTACCGGGAAGGAAAAATACGTGCTATCGGGGTCTGTAATTTCCTGCCGGACCGTCTGCTGGATCTGTGCTGCAACGCCCGGATCAAACCCCAGATCGATCAGATCGAGCGTCACCCTCATTACCAGCGTGCTGAGGATCTCCAGCTGATGAAAGAGTTGGGCGTCCAGCCGGAAGCATGGGCTCCCTTTGCAGAAGGGCTGAAAGGAATGTTCCGGGAGCCGGTGCTGGAGGAAATCGGAAAGAAATATGGCAAGACGCCGGCACAGGTCATCCTGCGCTGGAATGTACAGCAGGGAGTGATCGTGATACCTAAATCTGTACACCGGGAACGGATGGAAGAAAATCTGGCAATCTGGGATTTTGAGCTGGATGCAGAGGATATGGAGCATATCAGCAGATTGGATAAGAATTGTCCTTCTATGTTAGATACCCGCAAAATCAGTGAGGTCAGAAGGGTTTACGACTATCTGGAACATCCGGTTTTGACCAGTTTGTAAGATAGATCCATAAATCAGAAGGGAGAACGAGCACATTACCACGGAAGCCGGAGATGTGATCTTGTCAGAGGGAAATCTGTTAGTGATCTATTATGCGCCAAATACCTGGAATTTCACCAGACTAGGCAAGGTACAGAATCTGTCTGAAGAAGAGCTGAAAAAAGTCCTTGGAAGAGGAAGCATTACCGCTACTTTGACTCTTACAGAAGATGAAATAAGACCATTGACATAAGCATATGACAGAGGTATATTTGAATTGTAAATTATTTAAAATTAAAATAAACGAGAGGAAATCATGAATTATTCGCTTGATACGCTGTTATATGGAATGCAGTTCCGGAGACTGATGGAAAAAGAAATGGCTCCTATTGAAACAACCTATGGGCTGCAGAAAATTGATATGCAGATCTTGCTTTATTTAAAACATGCAGATGAACATAATACATCCAAAGATATCATGCAGATGAACATGTTCACAAGAGGACATATTTCCCAGTCCCTTAGCCGTCTCCAGAAAAAAGGATATGTAAGAATGGAGCAGGATCTTCAGGACAGAAGATGCACTCATAATTACCTGACAGAGGATTCCCAGATCATTATCGTAAAACTTGAAGAAATTTACCGGAAGATCAAGGATATCGTCTTTGAAGGGGTAACAGAAGAGGAAAAAAAGACCCTGGCTGTAGTTGCCCAGAAAATGAACCATAATATCAGTAAATTTTTGTAGGAAAAAGAAAGGGATGTTTGACCAGCATCTCTGTCTTTTTGAGATAATAGTTTAAAAATAAAATATTCATATCTTGATCTGTTTAATTTCAAAAGAAGCGTATGGATTTGAAAAAAACGCATATCTTTTAGTATTCGGAGGAAAAGGTAGGGAAAAGGATATGAAGCTGTACCAGGCTATCGAAAAGCTGGCTTTGGAAATCATCGCGGAAAAACGCTATATTTACAAGGGAGTCAGCCCTAATGTGGACTTCTACAGCGGATTTGTCTACGATATGCTGGGAATTCCCCAGGAGCTTTATACACCGCTGTTTGCCGTAGCCAGAATCGTGGGCTGGAGCGCCCACAGGATCGAGGAGCTGATCGATATGGATAAGATCATACGTCCGGCTTATATGAGTGTAATGGAAGAAAAAGAATTAAGAAAGGTGGAAGGTCTTTGGACAAGTTCGTACTTTTTTATGATGACAGAAAAAACAGCTGCATAAAGTGTGCAGAAAAATTCAGCCAGTATGAAAATATAGAATGCAGGAGAATATCAGAGTATCAGGAGCAGAGCCTGATATATGCCACCGGGGCCAGAGTGGGACTGATCTTCGAAAGTGAAAACGGAAAGCTTCCTTATGGAGTTTCTCATATCATTTGGAAGATCGTTGCGGACAAAAACAGGAATCATATGCTTCTGATCACCGGTGGAAGCCGGGAACTGAAAGCTGCCCGGGCTGCGGTAAGCGACCTGGGAGAAAGGGGATATCATATACTAAACCTTTATACCAGATATGTTATGGAAAAAAATAAGATCACTCCGGAAAAAGCGGTAGAGTGGATCTTAAAAGATATTGAAACAGAAAAGCCAAAACATATGAAAGAGCGGGTAAAAGAAAAATATCAGGGTATGCCCAAACGGGAACTTAGAAAAGAGCTTCGCAGGGAATTAAAAGAATACAGAGAATATCAGAAAAAACAGATTAAGATCCGTAAACAGAATCTCTCCTGATCAAAAGAGATTTCATTGCTATTATAAGAAAAGAAGGTTATAATGAACAAAAAACAGGAGGAAAAATATATGCTTGAAATCGGAACCAAGGCGCCGGCCTTTGAACTGCCGGATCAGAATGGCCATATTCATACATTAGAGGAATATAAGGGAAAGAAGGTAATTCTTTATTTCTATCCAAAGGACAATACTGCCGGC
>DWUY01000011.1 GCA_019120515.1 Candidatus Blautia avicola
AAGATGGAACAGCGCGGCATGACAGAAGAAGGAATGGAGCAGTATCTCAGCACGTTCAAATACGGTATGCCGCCTCACGGCGGACTGGGAATCGGACTGGAGCGTCTGACCATGAAACTGACAGGAGACGACAATGTCCGTGAGACTACATTGTTCCCGAGGGATATGAGCAGACTGGAGCCATAAGGCAGTAAGCACGTCAGTGCGGTTTCCCGAATGGCGCGAGCTGAACTGTTACATGCAGATCGAAGAAAGGAGAGACAGTCATGGCAAACAAGATATCAGACGAGACCATCGAGTATGTCGGGATTCTGGCAAAACTCGAGTTATCAGATACAGAAAAAGATCGGATTCCGGATCTCTATGGATGATTTCGGAAGCGGCTATTCTTCTTTGAATATCCTGGGCAATCTGCGGATTGATGAGCTGAAACTGGATAAAGGCTTTTTTAAAGAACTGGAGGGAGCAGATCGGCGGAGACAGACGATTATTATAGAACATATTATTGAAATAAGTAAGAGCCTGAAGATTTCTACTGTGGCAGAGGGGATCGAGACAGAAGGGGATCAGCAGATGGTACGGGATCTGGACTGCGATTACGGACAGGGCTATTACTACTGCAGGCCGGTGCCTGTGGAAGAGTTCAATGAGAAATATATGAAAAAGGGGGAAGCATAGTTTGGCAGAGAAGAGTTTTGTATATGAGACTTTACTCCTCTTTCTGGACAGCTATTTTATTTGCGGAGACAGGGAAACTGTACTTCAGATGTCTACGGAGGATATTTACTGTATCGGAGTACAGGGGGAGGCGCCTGCATTTAATAGAGAAGAGTTTGACAGGCTGCTGCGGCGTCATATCGCAGAGAGTTCATCGGCTGCCGTTTATGAAGTAAACGGGTACAGAGAGAAAAAGATCAGTCCGGGAAACTGGGTCTGTTATAGTGAAATCGAGACGTATATGGATATAGACGGGGAGAAACTGAACCTGTCCTGGTGGGGGATGACCCTAGGGATACAGCAGGTACGGGAAGAATATAAGATCAGCCTCATACACCTGTCGGAGATGAAGAACTGGGCCAAGCGGGGAGAAGCCCTCAGAAGGCTGTATCCGGATGGCGAAAATCCATTTATCGAGTCTTTATACCGCCATTTGGAGGAGTCATCCAGGGATTCTCTCACCGGCCTGTATAACCGGCAGACAGGGGAAAACCTGATCTGCCAGGCGCTGGATAATGGAGGCGAATATATTTTCCTTCTGATGGATATTGACAATTTTAAAGCTGTCAATGATGTATACGGCCATCTGAAAGGAGATATCATGCTGAAATACGTGGCGGATAAAATACGGAAATCCTTCAGAGATACAGATGTGATCTTCCGTTTAGGGGGAGATGAATTTGTGGTCTTTATCTATCCCTGTAAAAACCGTCAGGCTATTGAGAAAAAACTGGAAAAGATCATGGAAGACTATGATAGAAATATTCAGGAGGAGTTCCCCCATATTTCCTCTGCCTTGTCCTGGGGCGGGGTCTTCAGTGAAAAGAAAAGGACCTTTACGGAACTTTATCAGAGAGTAGACAAGATCATGTATCAGGTGAAGCGCAGGGGAGGAAAGGGATATCTTATTGAGGAGGACTAATGGAAAAAAAGGACATTTTAATCGTAGACGATATGGAGATCAACCGGGCGATCCTCAGCCAGATCTTTGCTGACAGAAATCAGATCCTGGAAGGGGAAAACGGTCTTGAGGCAGTACAGATCCTGGAAGAGCGCCGGGAACATATTGCGGCGGTCCTGTTAGATATCCTTATGCCTGTAATGGATGGATTTCAGGTTATGGAAAAGATGAAAGACATGGGACTGATGGAGAAGATCCCGGTGTTCCTCATTACTGCAGATTCCTCAGAAGAGAGCATGCGCCGGGGATATCAGCTGGGAGCCATGGACATTATTGAGAAGCCTATCGTGCCTTATTTCGTAAGGCGGAGGGTGGAGAGCGTCATGGAACTTTTTGCGGCAAGAGAACGGCTCAGCCATGTGGTGGAACTTCAGGGACAGAAGCTGCGCAGGCAGGAACAGGAGATCCTGAACCTGAACTACTCTATTATTGAAAGCCTGTCAACTGCTATTGAGTTCAGAAGCGGAGAATCCGGAGAACATGTAAAGCGGATCCGCCGTCTGACCCGGCTTCTTCTGGAAGCGCTTGGAAGAACAGGCAAAAAAGAGTACGCTTTTTCAGACCGGGAGATCCAGGAGATCTCCCAGGCATCTATTATGCATGATGTGGGGAAGATCGCCATCAGCGATCTGATCCTAAATAAACCGGGAAGGCTGACCGATGAGGAATTTGAGATCATGAAAAGCCATACGGTCATGGGCTGCCAGGTACTGGAGCAGATCCCTCAGTATAAAAATAACCGGCTTTATCAGTATGCCTATGATATCTGCCGCCATCACCATGAAAGATGGGACGGCAAAGGCTATCCGGACGGACTCAAAGGCAGGGAGATCACCGTCTGGTCTCAGGTGGTATCTGTGGCAGACGTGTTTGACGCATTGACAAATAAACGGGTCTACAAACCTGCCATTCCCGTGCCGGAAGCTATGGATATGATCTTTACCGGACAGTGCGGGGCATTTAATCCGGAGCTGCTGGAAGCTCTGGAAAAGATCCTGCCTCAGATAGAAGGAAAGATGTAGGAAGATTTCCCGGACCGGAAGAAGCAGCAGAAGTCCCGGTCAGGGACCTTAGAAAAGGACGTGAGAAGATGGAAGAGTATAAGAAACAACAGTTGACAGAGGCCGGGATCCATGTGGACAGCGGCCTTTCCAGATTTATGGGGAATGAAGGTCTATTCCTGAAATTTTTAAAGAAATTTCTTCAGGATAACAATTATCAGAGCCTGATCCAGGCAGTGGAAAAGGGTGACGTCAGGGAGGCTTTCCGGTTTTCCCATACTTTAAAAGGAGTCTGCGGAAATCTTTCTATGGAGGAACTGTATGCCCTTATATCCAGGCAGACAGAGTATTTCAGAAAAGAGGATTTTCAGGAGGGAGCGGCTATGATGCCGGAAGTCTCCGCTGCTTATGAAAAGGTCCGAAAGGCTATAGAAGAAGCTGTGTAAGGATCGGATAAAAGACAGAAGATATAAAGGAAAAGGAGTACAAAAAGATGAATGAGCGTACAGTTGTGGTCCGCTGCATAGAAGAGGAGATTGCTCTTGACAGGGACTATGTTGCTCTGCCTGAGGACTATGGAAAGGACTCTTATTTTCAGCGTCCGGACATACAGACGATCCGAAGCCTGGTATTTGAAACTCTGGATATCCTGGAAGAAAAGACGGGATTTCGCAGAAAAATGGAAGAGAGTAGACAGGTAGTGATCAAGCCCAATCTGGTGTCTGTCTACCATCGGAGCGGTATGTTTGAGGAAGATTACCCGGAATCTACAGATCCCAGGGTAATGGATGCGGTAGTGGAATGGGTACAGAAATATAACAAAAAGGTTCTTATTGCAGAATCTTCAGGAAAGCCTATGCCTACGGCCACCAGTTTCCGTATAAGCGGCATGGACCGGATCGCAGGATACCGGAATACAGGGCTGGTCACTCTGGAAACCTGTCCTGTCCGCAGATATCTGCTGCCAAAGGCAAAGGTAATGAAAGAAGTCCTGATCCCTACCCCCTTTGTGGGCGTTGTGGAGGGAAAAGATTTCTATATTTCTGTGCCAAAACTGAAGACAAATCTCTATACCAGAGTGACTCTGGGCTTTAAAAATGCCATGGGTGTGATCCCCTATGCGCTGCGAGAGAGAAATCATGATTACCGGATTGATGAGAAACTGGCAGATATGCTTTATATACTGCGGCCGGATCTGACTTTAATAGACGGCCTGGTAGGAGGAGAGGGAAATACCCCTGCTCCTGTAGACCCGGTGGATTGCCGTCTCCTTGTGGCAGGAACGGATCCTGTGGCAACAGACCGGGTAGGCTGCCGGATCATGGGCTTTGATCCGGATGAAATCCCTCTGTTCCGGGAAGTAGGGAAGAGAGGTTTTTACCATGGAGAGGCTCAGGTAGACGGAGAGGTCCCTGTTTTCCACTTCCGGCCGGCGGATCCCAGTCTTCTGGGAGATACCTTCCATAAGCATTTTCCCAATATCCTGGTACTGGCGGGCCACAGTCTGCCCCAGGCGCCAAAGATCCGGGATCCTTATGCAGTGACTCCTGAAATAGCCCGAGAACTGGAGGGCGCCTGCAGAGGCGGCTGTCTGGCAGCTCTGCGTTCCGGCTTTGAGTATATCGTTTATTCTACAAAGAAAAACAGGGATCGTCAGATTGCTGTGATCATTGGTTCCGGAGTTCCCATCGACGGAAAAAAATGGTGGTTTGACCGGGATGGAAAGCCTTATGAAGAAGAAAAGGTGAGAAACCTGGAGATGCCCATCCTTACAGTAGGAAACTGCGGGGAAGTGTTAAAAGATGTGGCTTCTTACAGAAGTCCCGGCTGCTGCAGTCCTTCTGCCTGTATGCTGGCTGCCACAGCGGCGATGAAAGTGCCATTCCCGTTGCTTTCCCTGAAAAATCATTATTTCGGGATCTTTGGCCTGGACGCGGTAAGGATGGTGCTGAAAAGAACAGCCCTGTCTCTTCGCGGTATCTGGATCGACTGCCCCAGCCGCCATGTGGATCAGATCTATCCGGTGCCGAAGGTTTCAGATAAGTATAAAGACAGAGACTTTGTTCCCTGGCCTCTGCCAAAGATGAACTGGAAGATGAGAAAAAAGATGGCGGGAGATCAGCTGAGGATCCTGAAGCTGTGACAGAGTACCGGATGAGAAAAATTAAAAATATATAAAAAGAAATGAAAATATTGTATACACAATTGAGTGCCTTCTTTTTTTGTGCTATGATAAAAATAATGTTTGTCTGAAAAAGCAGAAGTATGGAGAAAGAAAGGTGAAATACAGCAACATGAGAAAAAGACAGAAGCCGGAGCCAAAACCTTCTGAAAAAAATATAAAATTTCCGGTAGAACCTGTGAAGGCGGATTACCTTTACGGACTGACCAAGAAACAGGTACAGGAGCGGGCGGCAGCGGGATGGAGCAATGAAGAAGTAGGCAGTGTCAGCCTGAGCACCAAAGATATTGTCAAGAAAAACGTATTTACCTATTTTAACCTGATATTCGCAGTCCTGGCAGTGCTGGTGTGCCTGTCAGGTTCTTTCCGGGATCTGACTTTCCTTCCGGTGATCCTGCTGAATACTGTGGTGGGGATCGTCCAGGAGATCCGGGCGAAAAATGTTCTGGAAAAGATGAATATGCTCAATGCCCCCAAGACCGACGTGGTACGGGAAGGAAAGATCCGTTCTATAGATTCCACCCATCTGGTCCGGGACGATATCGTCATATTTAATACAGGAAATCAGATCTGCGCGGACGCAGTGGTATGTTCCGGCGAAGTGCGGGTAAACGAGTCCCTTCTTACAGGAGAATCCGAGGAGATCGTAAAGAAAGAAGGAGATTTTCTTATGTCCGGAAGCTTTATTGTTTCCGGAAAATGTTATGCCCGTCTGGAAAAAGTGGGAGATGAATCTTATATTTCCAGACTGACTCTGAAGGCGAAAGCCATGAAGGATGAGGAGCAGTCTGAGATGATCCGTTCTCTGGATAAGCTGGTCAAAACAGTGGGCATTGCTCTGATCCCGATTGGCATCATTCTTTTTATACAGAGTTTCTTTATCAGTCATGAGGGTTTCCAGGGAAGTATCACTTCTATGGTAGCGGCGGTGATCGGCATGATCCCGGAAGGGCTTTACCTGCTGACTACTGTGGCTCTGGCTCTTAGCAGCGTCCGGCTGGCTATGAACAAAGTGCTGCTCCACGATATGAAGAGTATCGAGACCCTGGCCAGGGTCAATGTCCTTTGCGTGGACAAGACCGGGACCATTACGGAAAATGCTATGACGGTCCAGGATATTGTTCTTCTGGACGAAGAACAGGATATGGACAATGTAAAGGGGATCCTGTCAGACTTTGTTCAGGCCATGGGAGAGGATAACAGTACCATGGCGGCAATGAAACAGTATTTTACGGAATATAAAGGGGAAAAACCTTTAAAGATCATTTCCTTCTCTTCCGCCAATAAATACAGCGGCGCTGTGTTTGAGTCCGGGAATTTTGTCCTGGGGGCTCCGGAATTTGTCCTGGGAAGCGCCTATGAGGCCTATCAGGATACTATCGAGGAATATTCCGCCAAGGGATACCGGGCTCTGATTTTCGGAACTTATGAGGAAGAACTTAATGGAAAGAAACTTCAGGGACAGGTGGATCCCTGGGCTCTGATCCTGCTGATGAACCGGATCCGGGAGGAAGCTCCGGCGACTTTTGAATACTTTAACCGCCAGGGCGTAGAGGTGAAGGTGATCTCCGGGGATAATCCCCTTACGGTATCAGAGACTGCCAGACAGGCAGGGATCGCCGGAGCCCAGCGGTATGTGGATGCAAGAACCCTGAAGACAAAGGAGGAGCTGGAAGAAGCTGCCGTAAATTATACGGTATTCGGACGGGTGCTGCCGGAACAGAAGAGGCAGCTGGTACGGGCCCTTCAGAGGAAAGGCAAGACTGTAGCCATGACAGGAGACGGTGTCAATGATGTGCTGGCCTTAAAGGATGCAGACTGCAGCGTTGCCATGGCCTCAGGAAGCGAGGCTGCCATGCAGGCGGCTCAGGTGGTCCTTCTGGAATCAGATTTTTCCAAGATGCCGGAGGTAGTGGCAGAAGGAAGAAGAGTGGTAAATAATATCCAGCAGTCTGCCAGTCTGTTTCTGGTGAAGAATATTTTCTCCTTCCTGTTGTCACTGGTATCCATTATCTTTGTATTTACCTACCCTCTGGGACCTTCCCAGATTTCGCTGATCAGTATGTTTACCATCGGCATACCGGGATTCTTCCTGTCCCTGCAGCCGAACAAAAACGTGATCAAAGGACATTTTCTCCAGAATGTGCTGCTGAAGGCTCTTCCGGCAGGTCTGACTGACGTACTGGTAGTGGCGGCTCTGGCGATCTTTTCCCAGACCTTCGGAGTCAGCGGGGCGGATCTGTCCACGGCGTCTACCATGTTGCTGGCGATCGTGGGATTTATGATACTGTTTAAGATCTGCAAGCCAATGAACATGCTCCGGGGAGTGATCTGTGTGGGATGTATCATCGGCTTCCTGGCAAGCTGTTTCCTGTTTCCGGGATTGTTCGGCATTTCTTCTATGTCAACAAAATGCGTTATGCTCTTTGTAGTATTTTCTATTGCTACAGAGCCGATCTTGCGGTATCTCACAAAGTTTAACGAGTTTATCCAGAATATGTACGCAAACAGAGATATGTATAAGAAAAAAATTCTGTCTGTAAAAAACGCTTTGCAGAAGGAAGAGTAGAAAAATTTATACAATATGACAATATATATTGAAAAAACAGGGATTTTATTATAACATATATATATAAAATCCGAGTCCTGTAAAGAGGAAACAGGACCATGCCGAGATGATCTTTCGGCGAGGGTATTGACCGCTTGAATCAATGCCTCCCGTGTTTGGAAAGGATTTTCATGTAACAGCAGTTATGTCCTTTTATTTTCAGGACAATTGGCTATTTGTGAAATGCAAGGGAGGGCATGTTATGGGTACATCTTATAACGGAAAAATGGCCAGGATTAATCTGTCCACAGGCGAGATTCGGGTGGAGCCTCTGGACATGGAGCAGGCAGTAAAATTTATTGGCGGCAGAGGACTTGGAACAAAAATTTTATATGATGAAGGAGTGGCAAAAGCAGATCCCCTGTCTCCGGAAAACAAGCTGATCTATATTACAGGCCCGATGACAGGCACTGCTTCCCCTACTGCGGGACGGTATATGGTAGTGACCAGATCACCTCTTACCGGAATGATCGCATGTTCCAATTCCGGGGGAAAATGGGGAGGAAAGCTGAAGTATGCAGGATGGGACGGCTTGATCGTAGAAGGAAAAGCAGAGAAACCGGTTTATATCCATGTTGAGGATGATAAGATCCAGATCCTGGATGGGACTCCCTATACGGGAATGATGAGTGAGGCGGTGGATGACGCCTTAAAGGCAGTCCATCCCGGATGTTCCGTATTGAATATCGGTCCTGCAGGAGAGCGTCTTTCTCTTCTGGCTGCTATTATGAATGACAAAGACAGAGCAGCGGGAAGAAGCGGGGTAGGCGCAGTCATGGGTTCCAAAAACCTGAAAGCTATCACAGTGACCGCCAGCAGAAAGGTAATACCTCCTTATGATGAAGCTGCTTTAAAAGAGGCTTCCCGGGAGTGCGGTCATATGCTCCGGGAAAACGGAGTGACCGGCGGCGGACTTCCCACCTATGGAACGGCAGTTCTGGTAAACATCATTAATAATACCGGTTCTTTCCCTACAAGAAACTGGCAGGAATCTTATTTCGAAGATGCAGATGATATTTCCGGGGAAACCCTGAAAGATACATATCTTGTAAGGAATGCGGCATGTCACCGCTGCCCTATTGCCTGCGGAAGAGTCGTAAAGATCGACGACAAGGTAGTAGGGGGACCGGAATACGAGCCTTTGTGGGCTTATGGTGGAAACTGCGGATTAAAAGATCTGGATGCCATTGACCGGGCCAATATGTGGTGTAATGAATATGGCCTGGATGCTATCTCTACTCCCTGTACCATCGCCGCGGCTATGGAGCTTTATCAGATGGGCGTCATCACAGAAGAGGAATGCGAGGGTGTTCCTCTGGTGTGGGGAAGCTCGGAAGCCATTATTGAATGGACGAAGCGTATGGGAGAGGGAAGCAGTCCTCTGGCAAGGCTTATGGCAGACGGATCCTATCGTCTCTGTGAGCACTATGGACATCCGGAGATATCCATGAGCGTGAAAAAGCAGGAAATGCCTGCCTATGATGCCCGCGGGATCCAGGGGATCGGAATTACCTATGCTACCAGCAATCGGGGCGGCTGTCATGTCCGCGGATATCTGATCTCGCCGGAGGTGCTGGGTCTGCCTGAACAGCTGGACCGGACCACGATAGAAGGAAAGGCGAAATGGTGTATGACTTTCCAGGATCTGACCGCGGTGATCGATTCCATGGGGCTGTGCCTGTTCTCATCTTTCGCTCTTGGGGCGTCTCAGTATGCAAAACTTCTTAATGCAGCTACAGGAACGGAATATACCCCCCAACAGCTGTTAGAAGTAGGAGAAAGGATCTATAATCTGGAAAGACTGTTTAATAAGGCAGCAGGAATGAAGCCGGAAGATGACCGTCTGCCCAAGAGGCTGATGGAAGAACCTATTAAAGAAGGACCTTCCAAAGGTATGGTCAGCCAGATCAAGCTGACCTTGCCGCAGTATTACCAGGCAAGAGGCTGGATAGATGCATTTCCTACGAAGGAGACCCTGGACAGACTGGGACTTGTAGAACAGTAAATCCAGAATTTGACAATGAGAGACGGAGCCGCTTAAATCGTGGCTCCGTTTTTTGGCATAAAGGGACAGGAGAAAGTTATGATAGAGGTACGTTTATTTGCGACTTTTCGTGAAGGAAGGGAAAAGATCAGCTATGTAGAACCTGAGAAAGCGAAAAATGGAGAGGATATATGCAGATTATATCAGATCCCCTGTGAAGAAGTGGCGATCTTCCTTATTAACGGCAGGCATTCAGACCTTCAGAAACCAATAAAGGACGGGGATATCCTCGCTCTTTTTCCTCCTGTGGGAGGTGGCTGAATATGTATGAAAGGCAGATGATCCTTCCGGAAATCGGAGAGGAAGGACAAAGGCGCATCAGAGAAAGCCGGGTCACCGTGATAGGGGCCGGAGGGCTGGGATCTCCCGTGGCATTGTATCTCTGGTATGCCGGCGTGGGAAAGCTGAGGATCATAGATGGAGACAGGGTTTCTCTGTCTAATCTGAACCGCCAGATCCTATATGGAAAGGAGGATCTGGGGAAAGCAAAAAGCCAGAGTTCTGTCAGACACCTTTTAGATCTGAGAAAAGGTGAAGGACAGGAAGCAGAAGGAATAGAATGTTTTTTTAAGGAAGAAAACGGGAGGGAACTACTGGCAGATTCTCAGGTAGTCGTTGACTGTGTGGACAATCAGAAAACCAGACTGGCGGCAAATAAGATCTGTATTTCCATGGGGATCCCTCTGGTAGAAGGAGGCGTACATGGATTTTACGGCTATGTGATGACGGTCGGAAAGGACAGCGCCTGCCTTGGCTGTCTGGGCTATAGGAGAGAAGAGGGCAGAGATGATGTTCCGGCTTTGGGACCGGCGGCAGGAGTGATCGGGAGCCTTCAGGCTATGGAAGCTCTGAAACTGATCACAGGGGCAGGAAAACCTTTATATAACAGGATCCTTTCTTATGATGGTCTGGAAGGAGAGTTCGATATGGTGCCGGTATTTCCTGATCCGGAGTGCCCTTTTCATCAAAGAAAGACGGACAGAACAAAAAAGAGAAACGGGGAAGTCTTATGATCGACAGATTTGGAAGAAAAATTGACTATGTACGGATTTCGGTAACAGACAGATGTAATCTTCGCTGCTGTTACTGTATGCCTGAGGAGGGAGTTCCTATGGTGGACCATGAAGATATCCTCAGGTACGGGGAGATTGTAAAGCTTGCGGAGATTTTTGCTTCTCTGGGTATTGAGAAGATCAAACTCACCGGAGGAGAACCTTTAGTAAGGAAAGATCTATGGCAGCTGACAAAAAAGCTCAAAGAGATCCCCGGTATACGTCAGGTGACATTGACAACAAATGGGATCCTTCTAAAGGAACAGATGAGGGAGCTTGCGCAGGCAGGGATAGATGGAGTGAATATCAGTCTGGATACACTGCGAGAGGAAGAGTATTATCAGATCTCCCGGAGAAGAGAACTGAAACGGGCGTGGGAAGGATTTCAGGAAGCTTTAAAATATCCGGAAGTAACGGTAAAGATCAACTGCGTCCCTATGGGGCAGGATACAGAAAGTCTTCTGGAAATCGGAGCTTTGGCAAAAGATTATCCTGTTCATGTAAGATTTATTGAGATGATGCCTATCGGGCTGGGAAAAGAATGGAAAGGTAAAACAGAAAAAGAGATAAAAGAATTGCTGGAAAACAGGTTTGGCAGGTGCAGGCCCTTTCAGGGAGTTTTGGGAAATGGACCTGGTCACTATATTTCTTTTGAAGGCTTTCAGGGAAAGATCGGGTTCATCAGTGCGGTGAGTCATAAATTCTGCAGTTCCTGCAACCGGATACGGCTGACCTCCCAGGGCTATTTAAAGTCCTGCCTCCAGTATGATATAGGGGAGGATCTCAGAGAGCCTCTGAGAAGAGGTGAACCGGAGGAAAAAATAAAAGCCCTTATTGTAAAGGCGATAGAAAAAAAGCCGGAAGGCCATATGTTCGGTCTGGCAAACAAAGAAAATCAGGAACAGAAGATCATGTCCCAGATTGGAGGATAAATATGGGAACAGTGAAAGCGGTATGTATCAGTGAAAAGAAAGGAACTCCTAAAAAGAATATAGGAGAGGCTTTATTTATAGAGGATTACGGCGTGGAGAAAGACGCTCATGCAGGAAAATGGCATCGCCAGGTAAGTCTGCTTTCGTATGAATCCATCGAGGATTTTAAGAAGAGAGGGGCTGTGGTGGAGGACGGCGCTTTTGGGGAAAACCTTATAGTTTCAGGTTTTGACTTTAAAAATCTCCCGGTGGGGACCAGATTTATATGCGGGGATGTAGTACTGGAAATGACCCAGATCGGCAAACAGTGCCACCAGGGATGTGCGATCCAGAAAATAACAGGAGACTGTATTATGCCCCGGGAGGGAGTTTTTGCCAGAGTCCTGAAAGGAGGAAGGATTTCTGTAGGGGATGAAATGAGGATCCTGGAGGATGACCGGTAAGGAGAAGGCTTCTAGGGCAGTGATAAACTGCAGAAGATAAATTAAAAAAAGGGAGGTTTTTACATGAGAAAAAAAACTGTAGGGATGCTTTTGGGAATGGTGATGGCCCTCAGCCTGACAGCGGGATGCGGCGGACAGTCACAGGAAAACCACAATGACACAGCCGGGGAAACCGGCACACAAGAGCAGACGGCGCAGGAAACGGAAGAAAGCCAGGACCAGGAAGCGTCTGTACAGGAGGACAAGGGGCAGTTGATGATGGCGACGACTACCAGTACAGCAGATACCGGACTGCTGGACTATCTGGCGCCGATCTTCCAGGAAGATACCGGCTATGAACTTCTCTGGGATGCAGTAGGAACAGGAGAAGCTTTGAAAATGGGAGAAAACGGGGATGTGGACATTGTACTGGTCCATGCAAAAGCCAGCGAAGAAGAATTTGTCAATAACGGATATGGAGTAGAGAGATTCCCGGTTATGTACAATGATTTTATTGTTGTAGGGCCTGCAGAACCCATAGCCGCTACTGAAGATATCCGGACGGTTTTTCAACAGATTATAGATGAACAGCTTTCCTTCGTTTCCAGAGGAGATGACTCAGGAACGGATAAAAAGGAAAAGACGATCTGGGCAGATCTGGGACTGGATCCGGCACAGGATCCGAATTATCTGGAATCCGGACAGGGCATGGGCGCTACGCTTACTATGGCGGGAGAGATGCAGGCCTACTGTCTCACAGATAGAGGCACATATCTGAAAATGAAAAAAGATGCGGATGTTCCCCTGGATCTGGAGATCGTCTGCCAGGGAGATGAAAATCTTCTGAATCAATATGGGGTTATCGCAGTGAATCCGGAAAAGTATCCGGAAGTAAATAACGAAGGAGCCAACGCTTTTATTGAATGGATCTGTTCTGATGAAATACAGAAACTGATCGGAGAGTATGGAGTAGAAGAATATGGAGAGGCTTTGTTTGTTCCAAATGCGGGAACGGATGCATAAGACCTGGAGAGATATATGCTGAAGACATTATTTGACGAGATTTTTTCTGATGTGGGAGTTTACAGCGCGATCTTGGTCACTCTCCGTATGGCCGTGACTTCTACATTTCTTTCAGCAGTACTTGGAACATTTCTGGGCCTGGTCATGGAGAGATATTCTTTTCCGGGAAAAAGGCTGGCAGTCCGTATTAACAGGACTCTTATGGGAGTCCCGCCTGTAGTGGTGGGACTCCTGGTTTATATGCTGACTATGAGAAGAGGACCTTTGGGAAAACTGGAATTGCTTTTTACCGTGGAAGGGATGATCCTGGCTCAGACCATCATTATTACGCCTATTATCTGTGGAATGGTATATACCTATGCCGCCAAGACCGCCCCGGGGATCCGGGTATTTGCAAAGACTATGGGAGCGGGAAAACTGCAGACGGATCTGCTGCTGCTTAAAGAAATGAAACATGAGATCTATTTTGCTGTTGTCACAGGTTTTGGACGATCGATCAGTGAAGTAGGCGCTGTCATGCTGGTAGGAGGGAATATCAAAGGCCACACCCGGACTATGACTACAGCAATTTCATTGTTGAAAAGCCAGGGGATTTTTACGGAAGGACTTACCCTGGGGATCCTGCTGCTGATCATGGCCTTTATTCTTCAATGTATGGCTGATTTTTTCCGGAAGGAGTCGCAGGAAGATGAAAATTATTAATGTGGAGAAAAAGATCGGCGGTTTTGTTCTGGAAACCGGCTGCGTCCAAATAGAGACCGGCTGTATCCATGGATTTATCGGCAGTAATGGCAGCGGGAAAACTACGCTGGCGAAACTGATCATGGGAATCCTGGAGCCGGACAGAGGCAGGATCGATTATGGAGATCTTACCATGAGGGATATCACCATGACCAGCCAGAGGCCCTATCTTCTTCATGACACAGTGTATGAAAATATTGTATATCCTCTGAAGATCCGCAGGATCAAACCGGATAAAAGGGCTGTGCTTGAGATGCTTGAGGCATGCGGTATGGGCGGAAAGGAGAAACAGAGTGCCAGAAGCCTTTCAAGCGGTGAACGGCAGAAAGTGTCTATGCTCCGGGCCATGTGTTTTCACCCCCGTCTGGTGATCATAGATGAAACCTTATCTAATCTGGATCCGGACAGCGTGGATTTTTTTGAAAAGCAGATCCGGAAGATGAACCAGGAAGAAGAAAACACCTGGATCCTGATCAGTCACCGCCTCAGTCACATAGGAAAAATGTGCGGGAGGATCCATGCTCTGGATAAGGGAAAAATTGTTCAAAGCGGCAGAGCGGAAGAGGTATTGTTTCATTCTCCGGTTCCAGAGGTACAGAGATTTCTAAAGGGAGAGATGCTTTCTTTTCCCGGAACGGATATAAATGAAAGATGATTTAAGGGGGAACAGATTATGAAACTTCTGAAGGTAGATACTCTGGAGCAGGCAAGAGAAAAACTGCTTGCCCAGATTACCTGGGATATGGGGAAAACAGAAAAGATCCCTGTAGAAAAAAGCGGGGGAAGGATCCTGGCCTGTGATGTTCTGGCGGAAAGTCCTCTTCCCTATTTTCCAAGAGCTACAGTAGACGGTTATGGAGTGAGGGCGGCAGATACACAGGGAGCGGGAGAGAGTATACCGGTATTTTTGGAGGTGAAAGAAGAAGTAGAGATCGGTACAGTCCCTTCCGGCGAAATTACCGGAGGGACCTGCGCTTATGTACCTACAGGGGGAATGATCCCCAGGGGAGCAGACGCCATGGTAATGGTTGAATATACAGAGCCTTTTGACACTTCTCACATAGCGGTCTACTCTTCGGTTCCTTCCGGTGCGGGGATCCTTCAGATCGGAGAAGATGTGGAAAAAGACCAGATCATTCTCACCAGGGGAACCAGGCTGGGGGCTGCGCAGATCGGAGCCCTGGCGGGAAACGGTATAAGAGAGGCAGAGGTCTATAAGCCCCTGAAAGTTACTATCCTATCTACAGGAGACGAGCTTACAGAGCCGGGCTGCCCTTTAAAACCAGGCTGTATTTACGACATCAATACCCCTGCTCTTGCCAGGATGGGAGAAGAAATGGGATTTGAGATCGTACATACCCAGGTACTGCCGGATCGGGAAGAAATGATAGAACAGGCCTTGAGGCAGGGACTAAGGTCCAGTGATCTGATCGTGATCTCGGGAGGAAGCTCTCAGGGAAAAAAGGACATGACCAGCAGGATCCTGGACAGGATTTCCAATCCCGGGGTTTTTACCCACGGGCTTGCTTTAAAACCGGGAAAACCAACGATCCTTGGGGTGGACAAAGAGTCTGAATCGGTTCTTATGGGGCTTCCGGGGCATCCTGGCGCAGCCCTGGTGGTATTTCGCCTTCTGGCAGGCTGGCTGGAAAGACAGAGGACAGGCTGTCCCGAAAAGCCCAGGGTGCCGGCGGTGATGGAGAGTAACGTGCCGGCGGCTCCGGGTAAGGATACCATTTTAATGGTACGTCTTCTTCCGGGAGAAGGCGGCGTATATACAGCCCGGCCTGTGCTGGGAAAATCAGGGCTTATGCGTACGCTTACCGGTTCGGACGGCTTTGTGAGGATTCCTTTGGGAAAAGAAGGGCTGAAAACAGGAGAAACCGTTATGGCAGAACTGCTTTAGGAGAGAAAAATGGGAAAGAGAAATTTGTATTTAAAAACCATATCTTTGGAGGAAGCTCTGGAGAAATATGAAAAGGCGCTGGAAAAGGTCCTGACAAAGAAATGGGAGACCATTCCGGTAACAGAAAGCCTGGGGAGGGTAACAAAGGAGGCAGTTTATGCAAAATACTGCTCGCCCTTATATAATTCCGCCGCTATGGACGGTATTGGGGTAATTACAGAGAAAACAAAAGGAGCTACACAGACCAGCCCTGTAGAGCTGGTGCAGGGGGAAGATTTTGTGCCGGTAGATACGGGAGATCCTGTCCATCTGCCTTATGACGGTGTGATCATGGCAGAAGATCTTCTGGAAACAGACAAAGAGGACCGGGTCCGGATCACGGAAGCGGCGGCTCCATGGCAGCATATCCGTCCGGTAGGGGAAGACATTGTGGCAGGGGAGATGATCCTGCCGGGACACCACAAAATCAGGGCGATTGATATCGGAGTCCTTCTTTCTGCCGGTATCACGGAGATTTCTGTTGCCTGCCGTCCTTCGGTTGCGATTTTTCCTACAGGGACTGAGATGATCGAGCCGGGGGAAACTCCTGTGGAGGGAAGTATTATTGAATCTAATTCCAGGATGTTTGAAAATATGGCAAAGGAACAGGGGGCGGAAGCGGTACGTTTTCCTATACTTCCTGACGACTATGATACCATACGGGATGCAGTGGCCCGGGCCGCGAAAGAATATGATATGGTAGTGATCAATGCCGGCTCCAGCGCGGGGCGGGAAGATTATACGGTCCATGTTTTAAGAGAACTGGGCGAAGTGATTGTCCATGGAGTGGCCGTTAAGCCTGGAAAACCGGTGATCCTGGCAGTGGTAAATAACAGGCCGGTAATAGGACTTCCCGGCTATCCTGTAAGCGCGTATATCGCCTTTGAAAATTTTGTCAGTCCTGTACTGGCAAAGATGGGAGACTTTCCCCAGGAGAAAAAGCCGGTAATACACGGAGTAGTCACGAAACGGCTGGTTTCCAGTCTGAAGCACAGGGAATATGTCAGGGTAAAGGTAGGAAAAGTGGGAGATAAGCTGGTGGCCGCTCCTCTTGCCAGAGGCGCAGGAGCGGCAATGTCTCTGGTACGGGCAGACGGATTCTGTATCATACCCCAGAACAGCGAGGGGCTGGAAGCGGGAGAAGAAGCGGAAATCGAGCTTTACCGGGATCTTAGCCAGATTGAAAATACGCTGGTGATCATTGGCAGTCATGATCTGATCCTGGATATTATGGCAGATCTGATGCCGCAGATACATCCGGGAATGTTCATATCCAGCACCCATGTAGGCAGCATGGGAGGCCTGATGGCTCTGAAAAGACAGGAAGCCCATATTGCCCCGGTTCATCTTCTGGATGAGACTACAGGAGTTTATAATGAGTCTTATCTGAAGAAAATGTTCAGGGAGCCTATGGTCCTGATCAAAGGTGTGGGAAGGATCCAGGGATTGATGGTAAAACCGGGGAATCCTTTGGGCATAACAGGAATTTCAGATCTGAGAAAAGGACGGTATGTAAACCGTCAGAGAGGCGCAGGCACCCGGATCCTCCTGGATTATCTTCTTGGGAAAGAGGGGATTTCACCGGATGAAATATCAGGATATGGCTGTGAGGCCTCTACACATATGGCAGTTGCCGCACAGGTAGCCGGAGAAGGGGCAGATGCGGGTATGGGAGTCTATTCGGCAGCGAAGGCCATGGGCCTGGACTTTATTCCTGTGGGAAAAGAATCTTATGATTTTGCCCTCTATAAAAAAGATCTGGACACTCCTCTTGTCCAGGCATTTCTGGATATCCTCAGATCCGAAGCATTTCATAAAAAAATAGAAGAATTAGGAGGATATTCCTGGGAAGAAGCCGGGGAGATCAGAGAGATCCTGTAAGATCATACGAAAGGAAGGCCGGAAGATGAGCGGTGATAAGGCACTAGGAAAAGTACTTGCTATTCTTTTATACAGGGAAAAGGGAATGCCGGGAAAATCAGTAAAATCTGTATTGGCGGAAGAAAGCTGGGGTTTGGAAGGAGACTGGCATAAGGAGAACAAAGAGCGGCAGATCACAATTCTTCCACGGGAAGCCAGACAAAGGAACCAGGAGGGGTTCTGTCTGAAAAAATTTAAAGAAAATATCCAGACTACAGGTATAGATTTTTCTCAGATCTGCCCGGGAGATCAGATCCGTATAGGGGAGACTGTCATCCAGGTCACCGGCACTCTGAAAAAATGCTATCCGGAAATCTGTTCCCTTGCCGCCCGTAAAGAACATTGTTCCCTGAAAGAACAATGCGTTTTCGGGATGATCCTCAGATCGGGAAGGATCTGTATAGGTGATGAAGTAGAAATACTGGAAAAGGATCCGGCAGGTAAAATGATAGAAGATCCAGAGTTAAAAATTGACAAGACCAGTCTATAGGTATATAATATAAAAAATTCTTCAGGGCAGGGTGCAAGTCCCTACCGGTGGTAAAGCCCACGAGCCGCAAGGCATGATTCGGTGAAACTCCGAAGCCGACAGTATAGTCTGGATGAAAGAAGATTTGGCGTTTGATATTGTATATCTATATCTGTATATACCATGAAAGGTCAGGCTCTGAAATGGATTTCCATTTCAGAGCCTTTTGTATTTCACAATACATCGAGAAGAAGCAAATTCTTTTTCCTATGCCTTTTGTCAAGTGTTTAAAAGTCCTGAAAAATTTTATCAGGGCTTTTTTCTATGCATAAATTTCCTGCAGATAAGCCCGATACAGAGAAATGAGGTGATAAGAAACATGTGCGCAGCACAGGAAGATGAAAGATTTATGAGAAGAGCGCTGGAACTGGCAAAGAAAGGAGAAGGCTGGGTTTCTCCCAATCCTATGGTGGGCGCTGTCATCGTAAAAGACGGCCGGATCATCGGGGAAGGATGGCATGAGAAATACGGAGGACTTCATGCAGAGCGGAATGCTCTGGCCCACTGCAGTCAATCCCCCAGAGACGCAGTCATGTATGTGACTTTGGAGCCCTGCTGCCATTATGGAAAACAGCCTCCCTGCACAGAGGCTATCCTGGAGGCCGGTATCCGGAAAGTAGTAGTGGGAGCAGGAGATCCCAATCCCCTGGTGGCAGGCAGGGGGCTGGAAATTCTCAGGCAGCATGGTATAGAGGTACAGGAACATGTGCTGGAAGAAGAATGCCGGGAGATCAATCAGGTATTTTTCCATTATATCCGTACAGGAACTCCCTATGTAGTGATGAAGTATGCCATGACCATGGACGGAAAGATCGCCGCTTATACCGGAGCTTCCAAATGGATCACAGGAGAGGCAGCCAGAGCCCATGTCCAGAGCCTGCGGCATAAGTACAGGGGGATCATGGCAGGAGTTGGAACTGTGCTGGCGGACGATCCCCTTCTCACCTGCCGTATGGAAGGGGGAAGAAATCCTGTACGGATCATCTGTGATACCCATCTTTCCACGCCTCTGGATTCCCGGATCTTGGAGACTGCCAAAGAGGCGGACACGATCCTGGCCATAGGAGAGAAGGTGGAAAGAGAAAGACAGATCCCTTATGAGGAAAAGGGCTGCACCCTGCTGGAAATCCCGGAGAAAGAGGGGAAGATCGACCTGTCTATTCTCATGAAAGAGCTGGGAAAAAGGCAGATCGACAGCCTTCTCCTGGAAGGCGGCGGAGAGCTGAACTGGTCTGCTGTTCAGGCAGGGATCGTTCAGAAGGTCATGGCCTATATTGCCCCAAAGATCATAGGCGGGAGAGATGCAAAAGGGCCTGTAGGGGGTCAGGGATATCCGGATCCCCAGGAATGCCTGTTCCTGAAGCCTGGAAAAATAAGCCGCCTGGGGGATGACTATCTGATCGAAAGCGAGGTGGATGAGGATGTTCACAGGAATTGTTGAAGAAATGGGAATTATCCGGGGAATCCGAAAAAACCGGGAATCCGCGGTGGTGTCTGTGAAGGCGGAAAAAGTCCTGGAAGATCTGAAGATCGGGGACAGCGTGGCGGTGAACGGGGTCTGTCTTACTGTGGTAGAATTTTTCCCCGGCGGATTTGGAGCGGATGTGATGCATGAGACTCTGGACCGGTCCACTTTGGGCAGGCTGAAACCTGGAAGCCGGGTAAACCTGGAGCGGGCTATGGCTGCCGGCGGACGCTTTGGCGGACATATTGTAGCGGGACATGTGGACGGACGAGGCACTGTCCGAAAGATCAAGAGAGATGACAATGCCCTCTGGTATACCATTGCAGCGGATAGGGAAATCCTCCGTTATGTAGTGGAGAAAGGCTCTATTGCCATAGATGGGATCAGCCTGACGGTGGCAAAAGTTTCTGAAGATAGTTTTCAGGTTTCTGTGATCCCTCACACCGCCCGGGAAACAGTCCTGCAGGATCGAAAGCCGGGAGACCAGGTGAATCTGGAAACCGATGTGATCGGAAAATATGTGGAAAGATTCCTGGCATTTCCGGCTCAGACAGATAAGAAAGAAAATACAGCCGGAGAAGGGATTACCATGGAAATGCTGAGAAAATATGGATTTTAAGGAGAGTGAGAATAATGCCGAAATTTCAGAGGATAGAAGAAGGGCTTGAGGCCCTGAAAAAAGGCGGTCTGGTACTGGTCACAGATGATCCGGACAGGGAGAATGAAGGAGATCTGATCTGTGCCGCCCAGTTTGCCACTACAGAGAATGTAAACTTTATGGCTACTTATGGGAAAGGACTGATCTGTATGCCGATGACGGAGGAATATGTGAAAAAGCTTCAGATCCCTCAGATGGTGTCTCAGAATACAGATAACCATGAGACGGCGTTTACCGTATCCATTGATCATGTAAGCACCACCACAGGGATTTCTGCGGCAGAGCGGTCTGTAACTGCCATGAAGTGTGTGGAAGAAGATGCAAAGCCGGAAGATTTCCGTCGCCCCGGCCATATGTTTCCACTGCTGGCTAAGAAAAACGGCGTCCTGGAGAGAAACGGCCACACGGAAGCTACCGTAGACCTTCTCCGGCTGGCGGGACTTAAGACCTGCGGTCTGTGCTGTGAGATCATGAGAGAAGACGGGACTATGATGCGGACTTCAGAACTGGCCCAGATGGCCAGGAAGTGGAAGATCCCGTTTCTTACCATAAAGGATCTTCAGAATTACCGGAAGCGCCACGAAAAACTGGTGGAGCAGGTGACTAAGACAGATATGCCTACCAGATACGGACATTTTACCGCTTACGGCTATGTAAATAAGTTGAATGGGGAACATCATGTGGCCCTTGTGAAAGGTGAAGTGGGAGAGGGAGAAAATCTTCTGTGCAGGGTCCATTCCGAGTGTCTTACAGGAGATACCTTTGGCTCTATGCGCTGCGACTGCGGCCAGCAGCTTCACGCGGCTATGAGGCAGATCGAAGAAGAAGGAAGAGGGATCCTCCTTTACATGCGCCAGGAAGGCAGGGGCATCGGACTGATCAACAAGCTTCGTGCCTATGAACTGCAGGAACAGGGAATGGATACCCTGGAAGCCAATCTCGCTTTGGGATTTAAAGGGGATGAAAGGGAATATTATATCGGAGCCCAGATCCTCCGGGATCTTGGGGCGAAAACTCTTCGGCTTCTCACGAATAATCCGGATAAGGTATACCAGCTTCAGGATTTCGGTATGGAGATCCTGGAAAGAGTGCCTATCCAGGCTCCGGCAAATCCTCATGATATCCGGTATCTGAGGACTAAGCAGAACAGAATGGGACATCTGCTGAAATATTAAAGCAATATAGGAAAGAGATTTTGCGTAGTTATTTACCAAATGCTGTACGAATAGAATTGAAGTTTTAAGGAGGATTACAGTATGAAAACATTTGAAGGAAAATTAGTATCTGAGGATATTAAAGTAGGGATCATTGTAGCCAGATTTAATGAATTTATCACTTCCAAGTTATTAAGCGGGGCTTTGGATACGCTTACCCGCCATGAGGTAAAAGAGGAAAATATCCAGGTGGCCTGGGTGCCGGGAGCTTTTGAGATCCCTCTGATTGCCTCCAAAATGGCAGAAAGCGGCAAATATGACGCGGTGATCTGCCTGGGAGCTGTGATCAGAGGAAGCACCAGCCACTATGATTATGTGTGCAGCGAAGTTTCCAAAGGAATCGCCTCTGTATCCTTAAAAAGCGGCATTCCTGTGATGTTCGGGGTACTTACCACAGAAAACATTGAGCAGGCTATTGAGAGAGCCGGCTCCAAGGCAGGAAATAAAGGTTCTGAATGCGCCCAGGGAGCCATCGAGATGGTAAACCTGATCCGGGAGATCCAGAAAGGCTAAAATATTCTCGATTTTGATTTGCGGCACCTCCCTCTTTTTCTGTAAAAAACACAAGATCTTGTTTTTTACTGTTGCAAACACCTAAATATTGTGCTAATATCAGACTTGCATACAAAATATTGTGGAGGTGTAACATGACAGAAAAGGAATGGCTGGGGGAGGAAAACCAGCTTGGAATGGATATCTGGACAAGAAAGTATCAGAACCAGGGGGAAAGCTTTGAAGAATGGCTCACAAGAGTTACCGGGGGAAATGAAGAAATGGCCGGGTATATCCGGGAGAAAAAATTTCTTTACGGCGGAAGGATCCTGTCTAACAGAGGGCTTTATAAGGAAGGCAGAAAAGTGACTTACTCCAACTGCTACGTGATCACGCCCCCGGAGGACAA
>DWUY01000185.1 GCA_019120515.1 Candidatus Blautia avicola
CCATCAGAGCGATCTTAAATGTAATAGCGTCCTCAAAGACTCTCAGATCCAGCCCGGTACTCTTCTGCAGCTTGTCCAGCCTGTAGACCAGAGTATTTCTGTGTATATAAAGCTGTCTGGAAGTTTCTGAAACATTCAGGCTGTTTTCAAAGAACTTGTTAATGGTAGTCAGTGTCTCCTCGTCAAAATCATCGGGAGATTTTCCGTCAAAAATTTCCCGGATAAACATTTTGCACAGAGGAATGGGGAGCTGATAGATCAGACGTCCGATCCCCAGGGAACTGTATGCGATGACCTCTTTCTCTCCAAAGAAGATCTTTCCTACATCCAGAGCCATCCTGGCTTCCTTATAAGAACGGGAAACCTCTTTCAGGTCTTTCACGATAGTCCCGTAAGCAATATGGGTCTTACCGTCTTTTTCTACTCCCAGTGTTGACAAAATGGTATAGGCCGTTTTTTCCAGCTGGGCGTAATCGTCGGAAGAGGCCAGTTCCTTCACGATGATCACACTCTTCTCGTCTACGGCGGTAACAAAATCTCCGGACTTTCCACCCAGAAGGTTCTTGATATTTTCCAGGGAACCATAATCTTTCTCCTGGTTTGTCTCAAGGATATAAACCACTCTGCGGGCTTCCATTTCGATATGGAGTTTTTTCGCCCGGTTCTGGATATCTACCAAAAGCAGATTGTCCAGCAGAAGATTTTTGATAAAATTATCCTTATTAAATCTCTCTTTATACGCGGTCAGCAGCCCCTGGATCTGAAAAGCCACAAGTTTTCCCAGGGTATAGGCATCATCTGCCTGACTGTCCAGGATCAGTATGTATTCCAGCTGATGATCATCATAGATCTTGAAATACAGATTGCTCCTCACCACCTGGCTGTCCGCCGGTGAATTGGCAAATGCCACCACTTCTTCTTCACCGCATACGCTTTCCGCAAAAGTAGTGGCCAGCACCTTGCCCTCCATGTCGGTTACGCAAAAGTCCGTTCTGGATATTCCCTTCAGTCCATCCAGAGTATTCTGAAGTATCTGGTTTGAAATCATTTTGTCTCCCTCTTTCATCATATAGTTTTATTATTTTGTATCCCATAATATAAAAAACCCTACTATATATACTAATACAGAATGCTGAAAAAATAAAGAGAAAATCTTAAATTATTACATATTTTTTTCATTTGTAATAATTTGTTCATATTTCCTTCTTTTCTTCTTTATAACTGGAAACCATTTTTTTAAAGATGTTTTTCTCCATGATCTTGCCCAGCCAAGCTGGCTTAAGACCGGGGCCTTTCCATATCTCCTGACAGTTTCCCAGGCTGAACCAGACTCTGGAATTGATCATTTTCCGGTTCTTTTTCACAAATCTTTCCAATTCAAAAGTCCTGGAACAGCTTAGTACCGCCTGGGGACTGACCGCATTTATCTCATTGATCACCCGGTCCACCTGATCGCTTTCGCCGGTCAGGAGGCAGTCTCTTCCCGTCACCACGATATCCGGATACTTTTCCCTTAGATACTGGAACATGTCTTCCGTATCCTCCACCGTCTCTCCCAGGATAAAAATGTGATTTCTATACTGTGCCAGCAGCCAGAAAAGCGTCCCCACAAAATCATGCTGTGAAATTTCTTCTTCTAATTTTCCATCATGAAGGCCTGCCGCCCAAAGCACCTCCGGATCATCCGGCACCGCTTTATCCAGCATCTGGATATAATCCTTCAGGGCCGGATCCTTCTGCGCCGCCATAAGCAGCTTCATAGTAAGCGTTCCGTAAGTGGACAGAGATTCTTCCTGAAGCCAGTGGACATTTATACTTTCAATGATCTCTTCCACCGAGCAGGTATCCAGGGAAATCCCCATTATCTCAATTTTTTCATTCATAGTTAATGCTCCATTAAATGTCTTTCTCCAGCTGCTTCATCAAATAACGGCCTACTACCGGGGAAAATCCAGATATATTCCGGATATAGGCAAAGTCTTTCCCGAATATTTTCTTTTCTGCCGCCAGATCCTTTTCTTCTCCCGCAAAAACGCCCAGGACACAGACGCCCTGATTCCGCAGCTTCCGCACTTCAAAACCCGTATCCTGGACCGCGTACTTTCCGTGATACGGCTGAGGATTTCTGGCATTCGGCCTGTTCAGGATCACATCATAAGGCCTTCCATCGCTTAAAACGATCAGGATCTTATGCTCCTCTTCCCTTGCCAGAAGACCGTGCCCTGCCGCTTTGACGGCAAGACCGTCCCGGTTATTGGAAGAAGTAATATATTCAAAAATGTTTGCGTTTTCCTTTCGGTCTGCGTCATAATCCCGGAACTGATGGAGAATGGTATAATCCCAGAAGGTACAGAAACTCATTACCCGGTGAGGGATCTCCACATTGCTCAAAGCTTCGCTTAATATATATGCCTGAATCGCCACCTGTCCCTGACGGCTCCGCTGGGAACCGCTGGCATCGATCAGCACATCCACCACAAAACTGGAGTCTTCCGCATGAAGTTCTCTTTTAAAGACTTTTGCGTCCTGTGTCCTTCCGATCCTCCAGAGTCTGGAAGGGATCACGATCCCCCGGTCAGACAGGGTCTCCTCCGACTCGTCACGCATAACAAGAGTTTTCTTCAACATCTCCGTCAGTATCCGGATATTATCTTTCACCACACGGTGATTATCATAATACTCATAAAGATTTTTATCTTTCTGTTTCCTTGCGTACTCATACTGATAATTTCTGAGCACCGGTCCCTTCAGGATCCCTTTTGTAAAATACAGGCTGCAGTCTCCATGGATCCCTCTGCACAGCAGATAGTTCAGACGTTTCTCTTCGGATTCCTTCAGAAATGTCTTTCCGTAATTCCGCTCCACATAGGAATACATCTTGGCAAGAGCCTTTTCGTCTACGACCAGTACTCTCTTTTTTGTATCTTTCTGTTCTTCTTCCTCAGGCGCCTCCCCGGCCTCCATCTGATCCAGACCGGTCATATTTTCCGATACTTTATCCAGATAGGTTTCCAGACTTCCGTTTAACGCCTCTTCGTCCAGATAATCCTGCCAGGAAAATTCCGCCAGTTCTTCCAAAGTCACAGCCAGGACTTTTTCCAGATTTCCATGCTGGCGTTCAAAGTAAGGATCTACTACCTCATTGTAAAGCTGGTCTGTAACCTTAATAATATCCATAGTATTTTCTGCCTGGTCCAGGCTTTCCGCCATGTCCATCCATCTCCGCTGTCTCGCAGGAGCCGGTTCAGATCCGGTAAGGATCTCTTTAAATAATGAGATCTTCAGTCTTCCCGCCGCGTTTTCCTGAAGATGGTTAAAATCCCGCTCCAGCACATCTTCGCAGGCTTTTCTCCTTATGGAAGACACGCCTTCCCTTTCCTTCATAATTTTCCCGGAAACTGCAAATTCAATACAAAGCTGGGCCAGGTTCATCAGCGGCGCTTCCATAGCATGAAGATAGATCTTTTTTACCAGATAAAGAGAATAGGCCTCTCTGTCAAAAAACTTGGCAAAAGCTCCCTGCTTGATCCCATCATATAAAGCGATATACTTTGAGCGGGCGAAAGCCTGAAGATCCGGCTTAAATTCCAGACCGTAATCTCCGCTGACGGTCCACATGAGATTTTTTATTCGGTTTTCCAGTTCCAGCTGAAATTCGTCCATAACTACCTCTTACTCTTCAAATACATCTCCTGCGGTCCAGGAATCCGGTATTCTGGTCATCACCACATCCTGGACGATCTCTTTTTCAAAGATGTCAAAACATTTGTTTACTACGCCCATCTTTACCGCAAGAGCCGGTTTTAATCCTTCTTCTACAGTTTTCAGGGCGCCGATCACTCCCCTAAGATCCAGGGCTTTGGTAGTGATCTCGCTGTTATATGCCTTTAGCTGAAGATCCATAAAAAGGCCGGTCCACTGCTTCAGGGCATTGTCCTTGATCTTCGGAAATTTCCTTTTCAGGATAAATTCCAGAGTTTCTTCATCCTGAGCAGGCATATCGATGACCAGGAAACGTGACACCAGCGCTTCATTCAGCTCCTTGGTGCCTGCATAACCGTAATTCATTGTGGCAATAAAACGCGCCGCCTCATGCATATCGATCCTGTCGTATCCCGGCACATCTATACATCTTCTGTAATCCAGCGCTGCGTGGAGGACAGAAACCGCATCATTCTTCGCCATATTGATCTCATCCAGGATCCCGAATCCTCCATACTGGGCACAGCGGTATATGCTTCCCTTGCGAAGCTGTACCTGGTTATCTACAAAGGTATCCGTACCGATCAGATCGCCGCTGTTTGTGTTTACATGAAAAGATACATTATAAACCGGTCTTCCAAAGATCCACGCCAGATTTTCTGCCAGGATATTCTTCCCCGTAGCCTTAGCCCCTGTAAGGAGAAGATTCTCTCCCTGGAGTACTGCCGCGATACCCATTTCCAGCACTTCTCTGCCATAGAAGGGCATATCCGGCTGGGAAACTCTGGTCTTCTCCTCCTCAGCCACCGGATAACGGTTTCTAAAAGCTTCTACCTCCTGGATAAGCTCCTTATCCACCTGCTGTTCTCTTAAAAAATCTAATCTATGATCCATTTTTTCCTCTCCTGATCTCTTATCAGAAATATTTTTCCATTTCTGCCAGGGCCTGGTCAGTCTCCCTGTTTTTTGTCTATAACAGAACCAAGGCCGCCGCAGGGAACAGTTCTCTTGTTTCATGCGGCAGCCCCGGAATTTCTCTCACTGTTTATACTTCAAATAATAAATCTCCATAAGACGGCATCGGCCAGATCTCTTTATCTACGATCATTTCCAGTTCATCCACCGGCTTTCTCAGAGCGTCCATTGCCGGGATCACCTGACGGCGGTAGAAATAAGCCTTATCTCTGCCGTCTTCCATATCATGGGCTTTTTCTGATACAGTCTTAAGATTTTCCATGGCAGCCCTGGTCTCTTTAAGAAGCTGGGAAGTCTGCTGTAAAAGTTCTGTCTGTACGTCTACGTCCAGCACTCCTGCTGCCACGATAGCATTGATGGCATCCGCCAGATTTTTTGTGTATTTGATCACTGCCGGAATGATCTGTTTTCCGGCAATATCCAGCATCGTTTTCGCCTCAATGTTGATAGCCTTTGAATAGGTTTCGTATTTGATCTCCTGTCTGGATTCCAACTCCGCCTTTGTAAATACGCCGAACTTTTCGAAAAGCTCTACCGCTTTGTCTGAGGTCAGTGTATCTACAGCTTCCACCATACAGGTCAGATTTGGAAGCCCTCTTCTTTCGGCTTCCTCCACCCACTCCTGGGAATAACCGTTTCCATTAAATACGATCCTCTGATGCTCCGTAAAGTTTTTCTTGATCAGGTCATGGACTGCCAGGCTGAAATCTTCCGCCTTTTCCAGTTCATCACTGGCTTCCTTAAAGGCTTCCGCCACAATGGTATTCAGCACCACATTGGCAGGGGCTATGGAATCTCTGGAACCTACCATGCGGAATTCAAATTTATTTCCTGTAAAGGCAAAAGGTGAAGTTCTGTTCCGATCCGTCGTATCCCGCATAAACTCAGGAATGGATTTTACCCCGGTTTCCAGTTTTTCACTTTCAATACTGTGGTCTGCCATACCTGTGGTGATCAGCTGGTTCATAACGTCTGTAAGCTGATCTCCCAGGAAAACGGAAACAATTGCCGGAGGCGCCTCATTGGCTCCCAGACGATGATCGTTTCCTACATCAGAGGCAGACTCTCTTAAAAGATCCGCATGTCTGTCTACAGCCTTCAGCACGCAGCTTAAGATAAGAAGAAACTGGATATTTTCATGAGGCGTATATCCGGGATCCAGAAGATTCACGCCGGTATCGGTAGTTAAAGACCAGTTATTGTGCTTTCCTGATCCATTTACCCCTGCAAAAGGCTTCTCATGAAGAAGGCACTTCATTCCATGCTGGGAAGCCACTCTTTTCAGGGTCTGCATAATGATCTGATTATGATCTACTTCCACATTCGCTTCCGCAAAGATAGGCGCCAGCTCATGCTGGGCAGGAGCCACCTCATTATGCTGTGTCTTGGCAGTAACTCCCAGTTTCCACAGTTCCTCGTTCACATGTTTCATATACGCGGAAACTCTCTGGCGGATAGTCCCCAGATAATGGTCATCCATTTCCTGTCCCTTCGGAGGCATAGCGCCAAAGAGGGTTCTCCCTGTAAATACCAGGTCTTTTCTCTTACTGAACATCTTCTCGCTTACCAGAAAATACTCCTGTTCTGCTCCTACGGAAGGAACCACTCTCTTGGCTGTGGTATCCCCGAAAAGCCGTACCAGCCGAAGGGCCTGAGTGCCTACCGCCTGCATGGAACGCAGAAGAGGCGTCTTCTGATCCAGGGCTTCCCCTGTATAGGAACAGAAAGCTGTAGGAATGCACAAAGTAGCTCCAGCTGCATCATGTCTGACAAAAGCAGGAGAAGTACAGTCCCAGGCAGTATAGCCTCTGGCCTCAAAAGTTGCTCTCAGTCCCCCGGATGGGAAAGAAGAGGCATCCGGCTCTCCTTTGATCAGCTCTTTACCGGAAAAACTCATAAGTACCTTGCCGCTTGGCAGAGGAGCAGTGATAAAGGCATCGTGCTTCTCTGCTGTAACGCCGGTAAGAGGCTGGAACCAATGGGTATAATGAGTAGCGCCCTTCTCAATGGCCCACTCCTTCATCTCATGGGCGATCACATCAGCCACCTCCAGAGACAGTTCCTTGCCCTCCAGTATTGTCTGCTTCAATTCCTTATAGACTTTCTTGGGGAGACGCTGCTGCATCACGGAATCATTAAATACATCTTCTCCAAATATCTCGGTTACATTGGTATATTCGCCCATATCCCGGCTCCTTCCTCTTTTACGATTTTTTTTAAAACTGTTACTAAGATACCGCAAAAACCCCGAAAATGCAAGTATTTTTTACAGTTTACATAAAGTTCCCACTCCCAGAGCCATCAGACAGATACCGCTGACCCAGGAAATATCCCTCTGAAAAAAATCCTGAAAATGATTTCCTGCTTCCCAGCCTGCCTTCATCATAAGGACTCCTCCCAGAAAAACTCCCGGTATCAAAAAGCCGGCCCTGGCCTGTACCAGTCCTGTCCCTATCCCTGCTGCCACCCCGTCCAGAGAAAGAAGAACAGCCAGAAGGATTCCCTGAAAATAATCCAGTTCTCCAACCTCCCGTTCTTCCAGAGCCTTTTCCTGAAGAAAGAAACGGAACATCCGGTATCCTCCCATACCTATAAGGACCAGGGCTCCTGCACTCAGGGCAAAAGCTCTGGGGAAAAAATCTTCTATTATACTGCCTGCCCAGATACCAGCCGCCAGAAGAAGACTCATTACAAGATTCATGGCCAGTATGATCTTCCCGGACAGTCTGACATTCTGCGCTCCATATGAAAAACTGACCACAAAAGAATCTGTGGTCAGTGCAGTGATCAGTAAAATTCCATTTATAAAAGCGATCCAGCTCATAGCACACCATCATTTTCTCTGTTTCTATATCATATGATGGCATTTCTTAGGAGGTTTCTTTTATTTTTCGGACTGTTCTGAAGTTCCTGGGGCTTCTGGCATCAGCGAAGCCTCTGTTTTCCCAAGATCTTCGGCTGTGCCGGATGGATCTGGTTCCCGGTGAGATCCTGTTTCAACGGCATCTTCCGGGATTTCATTTATATTATTGATCAGCGGCGCTTTATCATTTACCGGAAGCATGATCTCTACTGCGTGCTTCAGATTCTGGATCTCTACTCTGGTATGTTCGCCGCCATATTCGCCGTCCAGCGTCCAGGGGATCTCTTCCTCAGCAATGACCGTCATAGCCGATGTCTTAAAAGCCTCGATCATCTTCGTATCATTTCCGCTGACAAGAGAAGAAATGATCTCATTAAGCTCCAGAAGGGTCTTGGGCATTCGGATAAACATAACCTCGAACACTCCATCATCCAGCATCACATCAGGTCCTGTCAGTTTCTTAAAGCCGCCTACAGATGTAGAATTGCTCACCATTCCAAAGATAAACTCTCCCTCTAATTCAGCTTCTTCGCTGATGACCCTTAGCTTATAGGATTTGATATTAAAGATCCTCTGCGTTCCTTCTAATATATATGCCGCATGGCCAAGGATATTTTTCAGATCCTGGTTTGTCTCATAGGATACGTCGGTGAACAGGCCAAAAGCCGCTATATATACAAAAAAATCCTGATTAAATTTCCCTACATCAAAAGCATGGGGGACTCCTTCAACAATATCAGTGGCTGCCTGAAGCATGTTTTTGGAAATATGCAGGCTGTTGGCAAAATCGTTGGTACTCCCCGCGGGAATATAGCCGATAGGCGTAGTGCCGCCTACCCGCAAAATACCGGAAACGATCTCATCTAAAGTGCCGTCGCCGCCGCTTGCCACTACGATATCATAATCTCCTGCTTTTTTCTTCGCAGTTTTAAATCCGTCCATGTAAGCCTGGGTAGGATGTACTGTGACTTCATACCCTCCTTTAACAAAAATATCCAGGATATCCAGCAAACGGGTTTTAATACTGCCTTTGCCCGACCTGGGATTAAATATGAATAACATTTTCCTGCTCATATGTCTTCCTCCTGTCGTTCTATTGCTTCCCTCCAAATCTTTGGTTCTTAATTCTACTACTTTTAGAGGAAAGAAACAAGATAAAAAAAGAAGTTACCTCCGGTTTTCTCCGTATGATAACTTCTTTTTGTTTATGAATTTTTATCTTTGAAAATTATACAGCTTA
>DWUY01000186.1 GCA_019120515.1 Candidatus Blautia avicola
CTCATATTTTTTCTTCAGCTTCTGAAAGATCTTTTTGTTGCTTCCGCAGATTACGGCAATCCCCTCTAAACCCCCGATCTCTTTCCAGAGTCTTGCTGTCAGCTTTTCCAGATCCCCGGCTCCCATACTTCCGCCCATGAGCAGGAACATTTTCCGGTCTTTGGGAAAACCCAGATATTCCCTTGCTTTTTCTCTATCCGCTTTCATCCGGAATCTGCGGCTTACCGGGATCCCGAAAGGGAGCAGCTTTTCCCTTGGGATCCCCCGTTTCACACAGGTGTCCAGAAGATCTTCATGGGGAACGATATAATAATCACAATCGGTTTCTTCCCAGAAAGGTATGCAGGTATAATCTGTCATAACCGCTATAGTAAGAGGCAGCGAAACCCCCTCTCTTTTCATATAGGTCAGAGTTTCCGCCGGGTAAAGATGGGGCATGACGATAGCGTCAAATCTTTCTTTTTCCAGATATGGTCCCAGATATTTCCCCATTTTAGAATTCACATAATATACCGGAGATTTTCTGGTCAGCCGGCTGACTACCATTCCCAGACTGTATACTGCTCCGAAAACATGAGGCGTCTTCTTCACTGTATTTACATAAACATCTCCCACTGTATCCGACACTTTCTGTCCTGCCAGGACCAGATAGTCAAACATAACACATTGGTGTCCCCTGGACTCCAGTTCCTCTTTCAGAGCCATACCCGCGGCGTCATGGCCTCCTCCTGTTTTACATGATAAAATTAAAACCTTCATCTTTTAATTTCTCCTGAATATAAATTTAACTTCTCTGTTTTCCAGATGGCGCAGCTCTGCTTTATGTTTATCCAGTACAATAGCGGAAATCAGAAAAGTTCCTGTTGAAAACACCGGATAGATCCCGCACAGAACGCTGCTTACCAGCCAGCACAGATATGTAACTCCGGTCCTGAGGCTGTGAGGATTGACGATCACCACCAGCGAAAAAAGAAGGTACCAGAAGATCAGCAGTTCCAGACTGTGCAGGAAAGGATACAGCCCCGCCACAACCCCAAAGGTTACGGCGATCCCCTTTCCCCCTTTTTTTCTTCCTCCAAGCAGAGGACAGGCATGACCCAGGACCGGGCCGGCCATGATCAGGGCGAACCCAGCCTCCTGAGTACCCAGACTGCCTGCTGCCAGATGAACCGGAAGGAAACCTTTAAGAAGATCACAGATAAGGACCAGGATCCCCCAGAAAGGGCCTGCGTGAAGAAAAACATTGGCTGTTCCCGGGTTTCCGTCTTTGCTTATCTCCCGGATATCCAGGCCGCAGAAAACTTTGGGGATCAGCGCCCCGAACATCATTCCTCCCGCCAGATAGGCAAGAAAAAAATAAAAAATATACTGTAAGATCATTTTTTCACCACCTGCTCTCTATCCCATGATCTGATCATCTTTCGGAATTCCGGTATGTACAGACACAGGGTCAAAAACATGATCACCGTTACCACGCCGATCAGCCCATTAGCTAAAGCCAGAGGGATCCCCGGCCAGAGGACCAGCAGGAACAGCAGGATAAACAAAGCGCCTGTACAGAACTTTCCAAACCATTTTGCTCCATCCAGTTTCCTGCCGTGGCGGAGATTGATCACACCCATAACTGCCATGAATCCTTCTTTAAGAACCATAAGGACAAACAGATATCTCATGGCCTCATACCGGAAGGCCAGGCACAGAGCAATGGCCCCATGGGTCAGTTTATCTGCTACCGGATCCAGAAGCTTGCCGAATTCTGTGATCATATGAAATCTTCTCGCCACCTGTCCATCCAGAAAATCTGTGATATAAGACACCAGGATCACGCCCGCGGCCAGATAATAATCCCCCCTGTCCTCTGCGTTTAGGTAAAGAAAACAGAATAAAGGGATCAATAAAATGCGAAAGTACCCCATACAGTTAGGTATGGAGTACAATTCTTGTTTTTTTATCTTTTTCATATCATTCATACCTGTCCCTCTCAAATACTGTACAGCAGAACCTAAAGAAATATAAGGTTCCCTTATATCTCACTGTACTAGTAAATGTAGCACAGGCTTCCTGCTCTGTCAAGAATCCCCCGGGATCTTATCCAGGTCCAGACCCTTAAGGACGCCTTCCAGCATCCTGGTCCTTCTTGCATCATAAACCGGCGGTTCATAAGCTTCCAGCCGTTCTTTCACAGCCTCGTGAGCCTTACTGATCACAGAAGTCATCCCCTGCTTTTTCCAGTCATTATACCGCTCGCAGTTAAAAAGACTGGAATGGAACAATTCTGTCCTGTAAAGTTCCAGAGTTTCCTCCTCCAGCATATAAGAACCTCCCGGTCCTACCCTCTGGATCATGTCCATATGGATATTTTCCTCTGTAATATAATTTTTCTCTTCGGCAGACAGACGGGCCTCCAGAAGTTCCTCATCTAAGAGATATTTTTCAAAGCTAAATACTGTCAGGCAGTCCATCTGCCCCAGAGCCTGGAACATCAGATCCGTCTGACAGTCCAGTGTGGTCATCATGGAAATAGCCGTTTCGGCCCCGTCCTGCCAGTCAAGCTGTTTCGCGCCGGAAAGAGATCCGCCTACCCTGCAGGGCACCTGGTAGAAATCCGCCATAGCTTTTGCATATTGGATAAAGACTCCTACCTCAGGTCCCCAGGAAACAGGAATGGCTTTGCGCAAATCTGAGCTGTATGTGACATTTCCATAGATCACCGGGATCCCCGGATTTACCATCTGGGTCATCACCATGCCTGCCAGGATCTCTGCATTATTCTGGACGATAGTTCCGGCTACCGTAATGGGACTTGACATTCCCGGAGCAGAACAGCATGTAATACATACCGGCTGATTCCGTTTTATATACGCCAGGATAGCCGCCACATCTTCCCGGGTGTAACGAAGAGGTGAACTGATATTCTCAATTCCCAGTGTATAGTATTCACCTGTATCCTGATAAAAATCTTTTATAAAGTCTATGGATATCGCCGCGCTATATCCAGTTTCACAGGAAGCGATAAAAGGCATTTTAGAATATCGGAGACTAAGAGCGGTTTTCAGAAGTTCTGTCTCTCCTTCCATAAGGTCTGACGCATAGATCCCAGGTACGCAGCCCAGATTCACTATGCCGCTGGCTTCATCCATTTTTTTCAGATCAATGTAATCTTCCATCACAGGCGTCTGGATCTTTCCATCTTTTAAAATAGCCATAGCTCCTGAGGCAGTAGCTACTGCCCTTCCGCCGTCTCCGATCTTTAGTCTTGCAAAAGGCGTCTCCAGAATAAAGGAAGATTTCAGGGTTTTTCTGGCGTTTTCCACCTGATCCCTGGTGAAAAACACTCTGCTGCCCTGGGTCCTGATACCAGCTTTCTGAAAGAAATCCAGTATCTCCCTGTTTTCAAAATTCACCCCTACTTTTTCCAGTATCTCCAAAGACTTTTCATGTATCATCCGGATCTCCTGATCCTGCACTTTCCTTACAATCATCTCGGATCCGTCCTTTCTTTATTTTCCGCCCGGGATCAGGCTCTCTCCAGGATCTCCAGGGTTCCCTTTTCCCCGTCCAGTCTTACATAGTCCCCGGTTTTGATCACCTTGCAGGGATCTGCGTCAAGAGGGAAATCTACAACTGTGGGGATCTGCATTACCGCGCTGGCCACGCCCGCGCTGCTGTCGATCCTGGTAAACGCCCACCCCTTTGGCGCGCAGCCTGCTGCTCTTGCTGCCCCGAAGTAACAGGACCACCCATTGGATCCTTTACTGCCCGGCATGATCAGGATAGAATCTTTAATGGTCATTCCTTTGTTGCTGTTTTCATAATCCTTGATCACTCCGGTTTCAGGATCAATGCCTCCCCATCCAGTGATACTTCCAGGGCATACAATGGCTTTTCCCTCTACAATACCGGGAATGACCCCTCTGCCTTTCAGAATTTTTTCTTCCATCGGTATTCCTCCCTCCACTGGCCGGACACTGCTGCATCCATACAATGATACTTGTCTGTATAATATACTCTCTGCGCAGAACCGTCAGACCGGACACTGCCAGATTGTTTCAGACTGTCATACACCTGTCCTGGATAATGTTTCAGGAAACAGTCTCCTATGGTCACCGGACAAGTACTGGTCTGTATGGTTCCTCCTGCTTCTTCTATAATTTTCGTATAGCCGTTCAGATCTGCCATGGCCTTTACAGGGTATACGGTCCAGACCATAAACCTGGTCCCCGGATGGACTTTCTTTCCCTTCATATATTCCGCTACTTCCTGGATCTGGTGGATGTCATAATGCGGACAGCCCAGGCTTACCAGATCTACGCTTCCTTCTTCTGTCTCGCAAAGTTCTTCATAGGCATTTGCGATATCCTTGTCCTCTATAGTGTCCTCTCCCAGGATCTCATGGCCCATAAAAGCTTCTTCCAAGGTATTGGCCTCAGGAGTGATCCCTACAATATGGCACATTCTGCAGTTGGTGGTGATAGCCAGAGCAGTAAAAAAGCTTTTCAGCTTTACAAAATCCACGCCTTCAAAGTTTCCTTCGATCACCGGTGTACATCCGGTAAGAGGAAGCCTTTTTCCCATGGCTTTTCCCAGCACTTCCCAGTCCATGGAAGAATCCAGACGGGCCTTGATATGGAAAAGATGCGTTCCATATCTGTTTTCTTTCACATGGTATCCCCAGTACGGGGTCCTTCCGCAGATGGCGGACCAGAAAGCCGCTTCAATACCGTCTGCGTTACAGCAGGCTCCCCAGAGAGAATTTCCCAGAATGGTCACTCCGGATTCTGTTGTAACAAAATGTTCTCCTCTCACCGGGATCCATCCCATCAGATAGGGAGAGCAGGAACCGGCGATGATCACCCCTGCCTTTCTGCTTTCTTCCAGATAATAACTGTTTTTTTCAAATACCTCTTTAGGCTGATCAAAAATCTCATATTCAAACTGATCGCTGGCTGCTACGCAGGACTGGACATAACAATTTTTGTCCACACAGTCAAAAGGGATCCTCTCGTCTCTTGCCAGATTCATCTTGCTGAAGACTTCATGAAAATCGCCGCTTTTGCATACTTCCAGATAATTATGCGCTCCGCAAAATACTGTAGCCTTGGTAACCCGGCATAGCTTGGAAGCTCCCAGCACCTGGGCATAGCGTACAATATTCTCCATAGCCACCTGCTTTAACCGGCCCTGTTTTCCGTCCAGCATCTCCTGTTCTTCCGGTGTAAGATGCACCATCCTCGTTTCCTCCTTTTTCACTGATCTTTTTCTGTCAGACAGTCTATGATCCCCCCCTCATGGATCTCTGTCTTTAAAGCTTCCAGATTAGGGTAAATATACATATCCTCTTCCATTACCGGTATACGTTCTTTCAGATATGCCAGCACTTTCCTGCTTCCCTGACCCCGCTCCAGTTTTTCATCGATAAACTGCTGCGCCTGGTAGGCGGAAAACAGTTCAATAGCCAGTATATATTCCAGCTTCTCTACACATTGAAGGGCTTTTTTGCAGGCATTGTAGCCCATTGCCACATAATCCTCCTGGTTGGCGCTGGTAGTGATACTGTCTACAGATGCCGGATGGGCCAGGATCTTCATATCATTCATCAGACCTGCCTGCGTATACTGGGGGATCATAAGCCCGGAATTCAGTCCCGGATTTTTTACCAGGAAAGAAGGATATCCTGAAAGTTTATCATCCAGGAAGCGGGCATTTCTTCTCTCTGACATTTTTGCCGCAGCCCCGGCGGCAATACACACAGAATCCATTTCCAGTCCCATATATGCGCTGTCCGGATTTCCGTTGGAAAACACGTCGAACTCATCTTCCGTTCCTACCACAATAGGGTTATCCCCGCAGCCGTTGATCTCGATCTCAACTGCCCTCCAGGCGTCATCCACAGTTTTCTTCACAGCTCCGTGAAGCTGGGGAATACATCTAAGAGAAAGGGAATCCTGCACATGGCTTCCTTCTGCGGCCTTTACTACCTGGGAGTCTTTCAGTATATCTTTTATCTTATGGGCAGTTTCCCGGATTTCCTTAAATGGGCGGCAGGCAAGTACCTGATCATCATATGCCTTTAACAGGCCGTGGAGTCCTTCAAAAGATAGGGCTGCGATAATATCTGCGCTTTCTATAGCTTTTCTCATATCGTAAACTGCCAGGGCCGCCATAGCTGCCGGAGATGTAACCCCGTTAGTAAGAGCCAGCCCTTCCTTATAGCTAAGAGTGAATGGCTTCATTCCTGCCTTTTCAAGGGCTGTCCTGCTGTCATAGAGTTTTCCCTCATAGTAGGCTTTTCCTTCTCCCAGAAGCACTGACGCTGTATGAGCTTCTGCGCAGAGATATCCCACAGATCCTTCTTTGGGCACATAGGGGGTCAGATTTTTATTTAAAAATTCCCTGTACTGCTCCAAGAGTTCCAGCCGTACGCCGCTTACCCCCATTCCCAGGCTCTGCAGCACCATAAGCATAATGGCTCTTACCACTTCCTCTGAAAAAGGCTCTCCCACAGAGGTAGAGTGGGTAATGATAATATTTCTCTGGAGGATCTCCGCCTGATCCTTACTGATATTCTGGGTGACCAACGCCCCGAACCCGGTGGTAGTGCCATACACCACTTTCTGCTCTTCCACGCATTTTTCAATGATCTTTCTGGAGCGCACTACCCGGTTTTTATATTCTTCTGAAAATTCTACTTTGGCCTTATATCTGGCTACAGCTACTGTTTTCAACTTGAAGACTAAAGAACAAGTTATCCTGAATACTTGGTACGGTGGTGAAATGAAGAAAGGTATGTTCTCTATCATGAACTAC
>DWUY01000187.1 GCA_019120515.1 Candidatus Blautia avicola
TGAAAGGAACTGCCACCGCCCGTATCCGGCAGATCATAAACGATCTGTTGGTAAAGGAGTATCTGGTTCTTACTTCCGGGGATTATCCGGTGCTGAAACTGGGGGAAAAGGGTAGGGAGTTTCTGAAAATGGAAAGCCCGGGACCGGTGGTCCTGAAACTGCCAAAGCAGCAGGAGAAAGAAGCGGCCAGGCCCAGAAAACAGAAAGCAAAGGCAGGCGGGGAGACCAGGTATCCCCAGCTTTTCGAGATCCTTCGGCAGAAACGGTATCAGATGGCCCAGGAAGCCCATATCCCTCCCTATATTATCTTTTCGGATAAGACCCTTCGGGAGATGAGTACATACCTTCCGGTGAGCCGGGAGGAAATGCTGGAGATCAACGGTGTGGGAAATAATAAATATCAGAAATATGGAAAAGTATTTTCGGATATTATAAAAGAGTTTATAGAAGAAAATCATATTGAAAAAGAATAACAGAACAGATTTTTCAGGCCTTCTAAGGAGAGATTCTCAGAAGGCCTTTTTTATAGATTTATAAACAGCCTGGAGAATGGGAGTTACAGCTGGATCACTTTTGGATCCGCAGTAAAGGAGTAGATCGTGGCTGTCCCATGTTCAAAGCAGAATACAGTCATCAGATTGTCATCAATGGTGTACATACTGCTCAGGGCAGCCTTGTTTTCTTCCATCATAGCGGCTCTGGCTTCCCGGCGGAGATCTTCTTTTACTTCCCCTTCTACACGGATCCAGGTTCCTTTATGCATGCCGCAGATTTCTACCTTGCCGTTTTTCTTCATCTGCTGATATACTTTTTTCTGATTATTTGTGACAATGTAGAGTTTTCCTTCTCTGCAACTTCATTCATAATAAATGCTCCTTTCAAAATACGGTTGTGTTTTTCGTTTTTCACAGGTATAATTATAATCCGCAGGACAAATTGAGCAAGTACGATATTTATTGATATCGGTATCAGAAAGGAACGTATTATGGAGAAAAAAGAATTATTTGGTAAGTGTCCCTATGTGACCGCCCAGAAGGTTCTGACGGGAAAATGGTCCATGTATATCCTCTATCTGCTGTCAGAAGGTCCTGTCCGGTTTAATGAGCTGCAAAGGCGTATGCCGGAGGAAATGACCCATACTACTTTATCCAGGCAGTTAAAGACCCTGGAACAAGAGGGGCTGATCATCCGGAAAGAATACCAGCAGATTCCTCCAAAGGTAGAGTATCAGCTCAGCGAGATAGGGGAAAAATTTAAAAGTGTCCTTGCTGTTCTGGAAGTATGGGGGAACGAGTATATCCAATTCCTGAACAGCGAAAAAAATACATAGGAGTAATAACAGGAGAAGGAATATGGAAAAAGAATATCTGATCCGGGAAAAGCCTTTAAAAGCCCTGCTGCTTTTTGCTTTTCCCATGATCATCGGAAATTTGTTTCAGCAGTTTTATACCATGGTAGACTCTGTGGTGGTGGGAAGGTTTGTCAGCGAAAATGCTCTGGCGGCAGTGGGGGCTTCTTATTCTCTGACGAATGTGTTTATTTCTATTGCCATCGGAGGAGGGGTAGGCGCCTCGGTGCTTGTAAGCCGGTACTTTGGAGCCAGGGATTACAGAAGGATGAAAACTTCTGTGAGCACTGCTCTGCTCTCTTTTCTGGTTGTCAGTCTGGTGCTGGGAGGGATCGGACTCCTTCTGGGAGACCAGATCATGGAGGTTTTGAATACTCCGGAAAATATTATGGAAGATGCGGTGACGTATCTGAATATTTACTTTATGGGACTGCCTTTTCTGTTTATGTACAATGTACTGTCGGCTATGTTTAATGCCCTGGGAAAATCCCGGATCCCTTTGTATCTGCTGATCTTTTCTTCGGTATTTAATGTGGTGCTGGATCTTATCATGGTCTGCAGTTTTCATATGGGCGTGGCCGGCGTGGCCTGGGCCACCCTTATTGCCCAGGGGATTTCTGCGGTTATGGCTTTTCTGATCTTTATCAGGGAAATGAGGAGCTATCAGTCAGGGGAGGAGATCCGGTGGTTTGATAGGAGGGAGTTCGGCTCCATGTGCAGGATCGCCCTTCCTTCTATTCTTCAGCAGTCTACAGTTTCTATCGGCATGATGCTGGTCCAGTCGGTGGTAAACAGTTTTGGCGCCCAGATGCTGGCTGGATATTCCGCAGGAATGCGGATCGAAAGTATCTGTATCGTGCCTATGGCAGCTATGGGAAATGTGATGTCCTCTTTTACGGCTCAGAACCTGGGAGCAAAGCAGCAGGAACGGGTGGTGAAAGGATACCATACAGCTTACGGTATTGTATTTGGTTTTGGGATCCTGATCTGCGTGATCCTGGAGATCTTCTACAGACCTTTGATCCTGATGTTCCTGGGAGAAGAGGGCACGGCCCTGGCTCTGAATACCGGTATGTCCTATATGCGGTTTATCGGTTTCTTTTTCAGTTTTATCGGACTGAAAATGATCACCGACGGTCTTTTAAGAGGTGCGGGAGATATGAAGATGTTTACTGTGGCAAATTTGGTGAACCTGGGTATCCGCGTGGCAGTGGCGGTGATCATGGCCCCCAGATTCGGGATTGCCTTTGTATGGTATGCGGTTCCTATGGGATGGCTGGCCAACTATCTTATTTCTTTTGCCAGGTATAAAACAGGGATATGGAAAAGTACAGGGAGAGGATAAAGGCCTATGGAACCAAGGATAAAAAAAGAACTGGAGTATTTTGACATAGGGCAGATCCACCGCTCGGGGCAGTGTTTCCGAATGGAAGAACTGGGAGAGGAACGGTTTGCCGTAGTGGCGGCAGACAAATATCTGGAGATCCGGCAGCAGGGAAAGGCCTGTGAATTTTATTGTTCTTCGGAGGATCTGGAAAATTTCTGGAAGTCCTATTTTGATCTGGAAACAGATTATGGAAGTTTCATAAGACAGATTGACGAGGAGGATAGATATCTTACAGAAGCGGCCGATCTCGGACAGGGGATCCGGATCCTGCGTCAGGACCTGTGGGAGATGATCGTATCCTTTCTCATCTCCCAGCAGAACAATATTCCCCGGATACGGAGATGTATCTCCAACATCTGTGAAAGATATGGAGAAAGACGCCAGGGCAGCGGGAAAAGAGTTTACTATACTTTTCCCGGGCCGGCGGCTTTGGCAGTGGCCAGTGAGGAAGAACTGCGGGACTGCAATCTGGGATATCGGAGCAGATATGTGAAGAAAACAGCCCAGATGATCCTGGATGGACAGGTTTCCCTGGAGGAGGTACAGAAAATGGACTATCCCCAGGCAAGGGAAGAACTGCAAAAGCTTTACGGAGCGGGTGCGAAAGTGGCAGACTGTATCTGTCTCTTTGCTCTTCATCAGATGGAAGCCTTCCCTATAGACACCCATATCCGCCAGGCTCTGGAAAAGCACTATCCCCAGGGATTTCCCTTTGAGAGATATAAAGGCTGCAGCGGGGTTATGCAGCAGTACATATTTTACAGAGAACTTTTGCAGTAAAATAAAAAAACAGGCCATGGAAGAAGTCAGAAATGCTTGCGTTGGGGTGTTTGCCTTCATCTAAGAAATAAATCTGGTCTGTTCCGTAGGAAAGTACGGTTAAGATTTGACTTTCGGAATTTTGACCCGGCAATTAGGGAAGCAGATATGTAGGGAAAGAAGCTGTTGATCGCAGCTTCTTTTTTTGTATGCTTCTGCGTAAAATGATAAAAAGGCCGGAAGGTGCCAAAATGAAGGTATTGATCTTTCTTTCTCAGATCAGCATTCCCTTGGTTATCTTTTATATCGTGGCTTATGGTCTGGTAAATAAATGTAAAGTGTATGATGAGTTTGTGAAAGGAGCAAAGGACGGGCTGAAAACCGTGGCGGGGATCCTTCCTACTCTGATCGGGCTGATGGTGGCGGTGGGGGTCCTCAGGGCTTCCGGATTTCTGGATCTGATCGGAGAGAGTCTTGGAAAGATCACAGAATATGCAGGCTTTCCGGGAGAGCTGGTGCCTCTTACTATTGTTAGGATGTTTTCCTCCAGTGCGGCTACAGGACTGGTCCTGGATATTTTTAAGGAGTTTGGCACAGACTCCAGAGTGGGACTGATCGCCTCTATTATGATGTCCTGTACGGAAACTATTTTTTATACAGTATCTGTATACTTTATCGCGGCTAAGGTAAACAAGACCAGGTATACTATAGCTGGGGCTCTTTTGGCCACTTTTGGAGGGATAGCTGCCAGCGTGGTTCTGGCAGGGATGATGATTGGGTGATAGAGATAAGAAAAAGAAGAACCTGGAAATTTTCTCATGGATCTCATTTGCCGGCGCTGGCCTTTTGCCGCAGGACAGAAAGAATTGAGAAAAAAACTCAGAAGTGCTAAGATAAAAATGATAGAAAGAATGTTCCGGCATCTGGACAGGGGATTGCCTGTAAGTCTGCCGGAACGGTTTTCTGCGGAAAAATAAAAAACAAAAGAAGAAAGGAAGGAAAAGAATGGAGAGAAAGTATCCACATTTAACAAAGCCGATCACTATAGGAAATGTAACATTCCGCAACCGTATGTTTTCCGCGCCCATGGGCGGAACAGATATTACCAATGACGGATGTATCGGACCAAA
>DWUY01000188.1 GCA_019120515.1 Candidatus Blautia avicola
TCTGAGTTATCAGGTGCCCTTCTTTTACATATTTTTTCTATATCGCCACATACTATCCCCGAGGTGATAGCATGGACAAATCCAACCAGGAGAAATTAAACCAGAAGAAATCAAATGAAAAATTCAACAGCATAACCCAAAAGGTGAAACCAGAGAATCAGAACCAGACGCACAACATCCGTTCCGAAGCGGTGGAGCCAAAGAACAGACAAGTATAAAGCATCCTTCGGGGTGCTTTTCTTCTATAAAAACTCCCCGGTTGCCAGCCGGGGAGAAATATTGTATCATCTTCTTAAGCAAATCTTAGTCACATTTAAATAAGTAGAAAAACCGTTCTAGGTTACGGGCGTAAGGGCCCCCATACTGTGTAAGAATGATCTTGGCGATCTTTGCATTGGGAGTTTTTATATGAACAGGATATTGCAGTCGTTTTTCATAATTCCACATGATTCGTCACACTCCTTCCCATGGCCATGGCTGCATGACCCAGTCCCACTGACGGCTGCAGGTATCCTCTGCGGTGTCAATGGTCAGAGGACCATACTGAGCCGCATATTCCTTCAGCGCTTCATTGCGGATCATGACCTTTTCTTTGAAAAATTCCAGCGCTTTTTTATCATCCGGATGGGTATCCAGATAAAGTTTGATATCATCTACAGCAAAACTGACCTCATTGATAGTATCCATCAGCTGTTCTCTGGAATATTTACAGGTTCTGTTCATCTGCAGCCACCTCGCTTTCCACAAAAAGGTTTGCACAGTTCCGGAAAGATAGTGCCCATCTGAAAACCTTTGCACAGTTCAAAGGTATGATAGAATTTCTGACAGGGTACATAGGCCATTGTCAAGGGGAGTTCATCTGCATGGGTATATATGCCGGTATCTTCTATTTTATCTGAATTTCCCGTAGGACGACGATTGCAGCAGGGATCCCCGCAGGCAGATTCCCTGGGCTGGATACGGCAGGAACGGGAAGCGTTATAATACATTCTCCGATTATCCATTTTTAAACCTCTCTGATAGGAGGCAGAAATGTTTCTGCCCGAAGATTACAGTAATATTTTATGAGATTTCCCATAAAATGTGAGACCGCCGGTCAGAGAGCAAAACAGATAGGCGAGGTTGCATAAGCCGGTGATTTTTTGCTAGAATAAAATATAAGAAAAGATTCTATATCTTTAAGCTGCCAGGAGCTGGAGAAGATGGCGCAAAGATATGGAAAAGGACGTATATGATGAATAGGAGAGGGCAGACTTATGAAAAAAATTTTGCGGCACACATGGAAGACAATAAAGTACAATCTGGGAAGTCTGCTGCTTTTTGAGACAGGCTATCGGATCCTGAGTTTCTTTCTGACTATGAGGCTGGTAAAGACGGCCATTGAGATCTCTCTTTCAAAGCAGGGATTCAGCTATCTTACGGCAGAAAACTACGGAGCATTTATAAAAAGTCCCTGGACGGTTTTTCTTTTTCTGGGGGTTTTTCTGATCCTTTTTCTCCTATTTCTTATAGAAGCATGCGCTTTACTTATGAGCTTTGTTCATGCAGGAGCGAGGCGGAAGCTTTATGCGGGGGATTTTCTGATCGAAGGGATAAAGGGCGCAGGGAGATTCCTCAGACAGGGAAAGCTTTTATGGATCTTTCTGGCGGTGCTTGCGGTCCCTGTCCTTGCGGTATATTTTCTGGTGCAGGAGGTTTCCTATGTAGGTCTTCTGGAATTTACGGCAAGGGAGGTATATCAGGAGGTGAGGCCCCATGCTCTTTTGTATATCCTTCTGGTCTTTGTGATGGTGTTTTCTCTTCTGGCGGCGCTGGTCCTTCCCTATAACCTTCTGGAAAAAGAAAAAAGTTTCCGGGGACTGGGCAGAAGTATCCGCCTGCTGAAGAAAAGATGGAAGGAAATTTTAAAAGGCATTATCCTTCTGTATCTTATCATGGCGGCAGCAGGAGCTGTCTTTTATATCCTGGCTACGCTGGGAATGACGGGGGCGGTGATGCTTTTTAGACCGGAGGCGGGAAAGATATCCAGCGTTCTTATCGGACGGGAGTATGTCCAGATGGCTATGGGAGTTTTTACCGGCGGGATACAGATAACAGGAACTCTGGCCTTTGCTTATACAGTTTATTCCAGAGTTCACAAAACAAGGACAGAAGAAGTGCCTTTATGGGATCTGGTAAAGAGTTACAACTGGCTTTCCAGACTGGGGAGACGGAAAGCGGCAACTTTTTTCACACTGCTGCTCATAGTCCTGGAGGCCGGTTATCTGGCTGTTATGGCGGTCAGCCATGATACTATGCTGGAAAGCCTTAATCCGGATACAAAGATCACCTCTCACAGGGGCGGCGCCCTGCGGGCACCGGAAAATACCTTAAGCGCTCTTAACTATACCTGGGAATGCGGCGCAGACTATGCGGAGATCGATATCCAGGAGACAAAGGATAAACAGCTTATCCTGCTCCATGATGATTCTCTGAAAAGGATCACTGGTCTGGATAAGAAGGTATGGGAAATGACTTATGAGGAGATTGAAGAACTGGATGCAGGAAGCTCCTTTGGGAAAGGGTATCAGGGAGAAAAAATCCCTGCTTTAGAAGATGTCTTAAATTTTTGCCTTGGAAGACTGGACTTAAATATAGAGATTAAGTATAATGGTAAGAATAAGGGGATTGTTCAAAGAGTGATCCAGGTGATCCGGGAGAATCATTTTGAGGAACATTGTGTGGTCACTTCTATGAACTATCGATTCCTGGAGGAGATAAAAGAAACTGCGCCTGAAATCCGGACCGGGTATATTATGACTATGAGTTATGGCAGCATTTCCCAGGTGGCGGCCGCCGATTTTTTCAGTGTCCGTTACGATTATATAACGGAGGGCTTTGTGCGGGAGGCACATGCCCTGGGAAAGGAAGTCCATGCCTGGACGGTGAATTACAGGGGAAATATAAAGCGGATGCTGGATATGGGAGTAGACAATATTATTACAGATGATCCGGCACTTGTCCGAAGGGTGCAGAACCAGGAAAGTGGTACGAAGACAGGGTTTCTGGAACTGTTGGAGTATGGTTTTGGAATTTAAACGGAGGGTAAATATGCCAAAAAAGAATAAAAAGACCAGGAGGGCAAGGACCAGATACTATGATTATAATCTGGTTGCTATCGTTGTACTATTGACTTGTTTCGGTCTGGTCATGCTATACAGCACCAGCGCCTACACAGCCCAGGTAAATTATGAAAACGACATGCAGTTTTTTGGCCGTCAGGCTGCCATCAGTATAGTCAGTATCCTGATCGCTCTGTTTATTTCACGATTAGATTATCATATCCTGTATTATATCAGCGGCGCGATTTATGTAGCTTCCATGATCCTGATGCTGCTGGTGAAATTTTCGCCTTTGGGCAGAGAAGTAAATGGCGCCAGAAGGTGGCTCACCATCATTCCCGGCACCAGCGCCCAGCTTCAGCCTTCAGAGCTGGCCAAGATCGCGGCGATTACTTTTATTCCCTGTCTGATCATCAAGATGGGGAAACAGGTAAAGACTTTGAGGGGGTCGCTTTTCCTGTTGTGTACGGGAGGCATCCTTGCAATGGGGGCTTTTCAGCTTACAGAAAATTTAAGTACCGGTATTATTATCGGAGCGATCACCGTACTGATGATCTTTATCGCTCATCCGAAGACCAGGCCCTTTATCATCGGAGCGGTAGTGCTGGCTGTGCTGGTCGTTGTGGGAAGGCTGGTCCTTCAGTGGGTGCTGGGAGATACTGTGGTCTCCACAGAAAATCTCAGCAGCTTCCGTTTGGAACGTATTCTTGTATGGCTGAACCCGGAACAATATTCCAGCGAAGGGGGATACCAGATCATGCAGGCTTTGTACGCCATCGGAAGCGGCGGCTTCTTTGGCAAAGGACTGGGAAACAGCGTACAGAAACTGGGACCGGTGCCGGAAGCTCAGAACGATATGATCTTCTCCATTGTCTGCGAGGAACTGGGAGTGTTCGGGGGACTGGTGGTGCTGATCCTTTTCGGCTATCTTTTGTACCGGCTGTTTTTCATTGCGGAGAATGCCCCGGATTTTTACGGATCCCTGGTAGTCGGCGGTATTATGATACATATAGCCCTGCAGGTGATCCTGAATATCTGTGTAGTGCTGAACTGGATCCCTACTACCGGTATCACCCTTCCATTTATCAGTTATGGAGGTACGTCGATCCTGTTCCTGATGCTGGAAATGGGCATTGCTTTAAGCGTCTCCAGGCAAATTAAATTTGCGGAATAAAAAGGGTTGACAAATATAGGGAAAGAAGATATACTTTGAACATCAAAGTATTCATGACACCCAAAATTCCCAATGGGGATTGAATAATGTAATTTAAAGGAGATAGGAAATCATGTTAGAAAAAATGAAAGAGATCATTGCAGAGCAGTTAAACTGTGACGCAGAAAGCATTACTCCGGAGACATCTTTTAAAGAGGATTTAGGAGCTGACTCCTTAGATCTGTTCGAGCTGGTTATGGCTCTGGAAGATGAATATTCTGTTGAGATTCCTTCCGAGGAATTACAGGATCTGACAACAGTAGGCGCAGTAATCGACTATCTGAAAGCAAAAGGTGTAGAAGAATAAAATTTAAAACAAGATGGGAGGCCGCGACAGCGTGCTTCCTATTCTTTTAAGTAAATACTTTGTCAATCAAAATATTTGGTGATATAAGGAAGGTAGAAACATGGGAAAAACAGCTTTTATTTTCCCCGGCCAGGGCGCCCAGTATGTGGGAATGGGCAGGGATTTTTATGAATCATATCCGGTATGCGCGGAAGTAATTGATAAAGCCTCGGAAATCTCCGGACTGGATCTGAAAGAGATCTGTTTTGAGGAGAATGAAAAGATCAATATTACAGAATATACCCAGATCGCAATGCTGGCGGTGGAGACAGCTATACTGAAAGCACTGGAAGAAAAAGGGATCACACCTGACGCAGCGGGAGGACTCAGCCTGGGAGAGTATGGCGCTTTGATCACTTCCAAGGCAATGACCATGGAAGATGCCTTTGCCGTGGTACGGAAAAGAGGTATCTTTATGCAGGAAGCTGTGCCTAAAGGAGGCGCGATGTCCGCAGTGCTGGGAACCGATGCGGCTGTTATCGAGAAGATCTGTCAGGAGACAGAAGGGATCGTATCCATTGCCAATTATAACTGCCCCGGTCAGATCGTGATCACCGGAGAGGCACAGGCGGTGGAAAAAGCTACTGAAGCCCTTAAAGCAGCAGGAACGAAAAGAGTGATTCCTCTGAAGGTTTCCGGTCCTTTCCATTCCAAGATGCTTACCGGAGCAGGAGAAAAACTGGGAGAAGTCCTTCAGAATGTAGAACTTCATGATGTGGAGATCCCATATACCACCAATGTTACCGCTCAGTTTGTAAGGGATAAGGATCAGATCAAAGATCTGCTGGTTGCCCAGGTTTCTTCTTCTGTTCGCTGGCAGCAGTGTGTGGAAACGATGATCGAAGACGGCGTGGATACCTTTGTAGAGATCGGCCCGGGAAAGACATTAAGCGGATTTATGAGAAAGATCAACCGGAATGTGAAAGTGATCAACATTCAGACAGTGGAAGATTTTGAAAAAGCTGTAGAAGAACTGCAGCAGAAAATGTGAGGGATAGATATGCTGGATAAGAAAGTTGCATTAGTGACAGGCGCCAGCAGGGGGATCGGAAGAGAGATCGCCCTGACTCTGGCAGCCCAGGGAAATTTTGTTGTTGTGAATTATAACGGCTCTGAAGCCAGAGCAAAGGAAGTAGTAGAGACCATTGAGAAAAATGGCGGCCAGGGAGCGGTTTACCAGTGCAGTGTTGGAGATTTCAACGCCTGCCAGGAAATGATCCAGAGTATCATCAAAGAATACGGACGTCTGGATATCCTGGTGAACAATGCCGGAATTACCAGAGATAACCTGATCATGCGGATGAAAGAAGAAGACTTCGACGCAGTGATCAATACCAATTTAAAAGGCGCGTTTAACACCATCCGCCACAGCGCCCGTCAGATGCTGAAGCAGAAAAGCGGAAAGATCATTAATATCTCTTCTGTTTCCGGTATCCTGGGAAATGCGGGACAGGCCAATTATGCGGCAAGTAAGGCCGGCGTTATCGGACTGACCAAGACTATGGCCAGAGAGCTGGCCAGCAGAGGCATTACTGTAAATGCAGTGGCTCCGGGATTTGTGGATACAGAAATGACAGAAGTACTGGGGGATGACATTAAGGAAGCTGCATGTAAACAGATCCCTCTGGGAAGATTCGGAAAGACAAAAGATATCGCAGAAATGGTAGCATTTCTGGCGTCAGAAAAAGCAGATTATATAACCGGCCAGGTCATCAGTGTTGACGGCGGTATGTGCATGTAGGAGGATATATGAAAAGAGTAGTTGTTACCGGCATGGGAGCTATCACTCCTATCGGATTAAATGTAGAAGATTATTGGAATGGATTAAAAGAGGGAAAGATCGGATTTGGGGAGATCACCAAATTCGACACAACGGATTATAAAGTCCACCTGGCTGCCGAGGTAAAAGGCTTTCAGGGAAAAGATTACATGGATTTTAAAGCTGCCAAGAGAATGGAGCTTTTCGCTCAGTATGCAGTAGCCGCTGCAAAAGAGGCTATTGAACAGTCTGGTCTGGATATGGAAAAGGAAGACCCCTTCCGTGTGGGATGTTCGATCGGTTCCGGTATCGGCAGTCTTCAGACGGCAGAGAGAGAGTACGACAAGCTGATGAAAAAGGGACCAAACAGAGTGAATCCTCTGATGGTTCCACTGATGATCTCTAATATGGCTGCCGGAAATGTATCCATTCAATTCGGACTGAAAGGAAAGAGCATTAACGTGGTAACCGCCTGTGCTACAGGAACCCACAGTATCGGCGAAGCTTACCGGACCATTCAGTTCGGAGACGCAGACGTGATGGTGGCAGGAGGAACTGAGGCCAGCATTACTCCGCTGGGCATCGCAGGATTTGCCGCTTTGACAGCATTATCCACTAATCCGGATCCGGCCCGCTGTTCGGTTCCTTTCGATAAAGAGAGAAGCGGCTTTGTTATGGGCGAGGGCTCCGGCGTGGTAGTTCTGGAAGAACTGGAACATGCGAAGAAGAGAGGTGCAAAGATCCTGGCAGAAGTAGTAGGATACGGAGCAACCAGCGACGCCTACCATATTACATCTCCGGCAGAAGACGGAGAGGGTGCAGCCAAGTGCATGGAGAATGCTGTTAAAGAAGCAGGAATCCCTCTGGAAGATGTGACTTATATCAATGCTCACGGAACCAGCACTCATCATAATGATCTTTTTGAGACAAGAGCTATTAAGAAATTATTCGGAGATCATGCTTACAAGTTAAAGATCAACTCTACCAAATCCATGATCGGCCACCTTCTGGGCGCAGCGGGAGCCGTAGAATTTATCGCCTGCGTAAAAGAGATCGAAAACAGCTATATCCATGAAACCGTAGGATATAAAGTACCGGATGAAGAGTGTGATCTGGACTATGTAACAGGACAGGGCCAGGAGATGGAAATAGAATATGCCCTTTCCAATTCTTTGGGCTTTGGCGGACACAACGCCAGCCTGCTGATCAAAAAATATCACGAGTAGGAGAGGATAACCATGGAATTAGATAAAATCATTGAGTTGATCCATACAGTCAGCGAGTCAAATCTTACACAGTTTACTATGGAAGAAGGAAATCTGAAGATTTCCATGAAGACAGACAAACAGACAAAGGTTGTTGCCGCGCCGCAGGCCGTTGCGGCAGTGCCGGCGGCAGCTGTAGTGGAGACTATCCAGCCGGCAGCACCTTCCCAGGACAGCGCTCAGCAGCCCAAGGAAGAAACTTTAGATGGAAATGTAGTAAAATCTCCTCTGGTAGGTACTTTCTATAATGCTCCTTCACCAGACGCGGAACCTTATGTAAAGGTAGGAGATATTGTTAAGAAAGGACAGGTCCTGGCGATCGTAGAAGCTATGAAGCTGATGAACGAGATCGAATCCGAGTTTGACGGTACAGTAGAAAAGATACTGGTATCTAACGAAGAAGTAGTAGAGTACGGGCAGCCGCTGTTCGTGATCAAATAGGAGGGAAAGATTATGAAACTGACAACCAAAGAAATCATGGAGATCATTCCCCACAGACATCCTTTTCTCCTTGTGGACACCATTGAGGATATGGAGCCTGGAGTACGGGCAGTAGGAAGAAAATGTGTCACCTATAACGAGCCATTTTTTGCAGGACATTTTCCTCAGGAACCCATCATGCCTGGAGTACTCCAGATCGAAGCTCTGGCCCAGGTAGGAGCGGTAGCTATCTTAAGCAAACCAGAAAATAAAGGGAAAACCGCTTATTTCGGCGCTATCAATAACGCAAAATTTAAAAACAAGGTCGTTCCTGGAGACGTACTGACTCTGGAAGTAGAGATTATCAAGGAAAAAGGTCCTGTAGGCGTGGGAAAAGCCGTAGCCAGAAATCAGGACGGAAAGATTACCGTAGTGGGCGAAATGACCTTTATGATCGGTTAGAGGAGTGTTAACGTATGTTTCAGAAAATTTTGATCGCAAACAGAGGAGAGATTGCAGTCCGGATCATCCGCGCCTGCAGAGAAATGGGGATCAAGACCGTAGCGGTTTATTCTGAGGCGGACAGAGAAGCCCTTCATGCCCAGCTGGCCGATGAAGCCATCTGTATCGGCCCCGCAGCTCCTCAGGAAAGTTATCTGAATATGGAGAGGATCTTAAGCGCGACTATCGCCACAAAGGCAGAGGCGATCCATCCGGGATTCGGTTTCCTCTCTGAGAACAGCAAGTTTGTAGAAATGTGTGAAAAATGCAATGTGGCTTTCATTGGTCCTTCTGCTGAGGTTATCCATAAAATGGGAAATAAATCCGAAGCCAGAAAAACTATGATGGAAGCGGGAGTTCCTGTTGTTCCCGGTACCAAAGAACCGGTATATAACATTGAGGAAGCGCTGGAAGCTGCAAAAGAGATTGGCTGGCCCATTATGATCAAAGCTTCTTCCGGCGGCGGCGGAAAGGGAATGAGGATTTCCGAAAGCCCTGAAGATTTTGAAGAAAACTTTCATACAGCCCAGAGAGAGTCGGTAAACGCCTTTGCCGATGATACTATGTATCTGGAGCGGTATGTCCGGGAACCCAGACATATCGAGGTACAGATCCTGGGAGATAAATTCGGAGATGTAGTCCAGCTGGGAGAAAGAGACTGTTCTATCCAGAGACGTCATCAGAAGATGATCGAGGAATCTCCTTCCTGTGCCATTGACCAGGCTACCAGAGAAAAAATGGGAGAAACCGCAGTAAGGGCAGCTAAGGCGGTAGGCTATGAAAGCGCAGGGACGATAGAGTTCCTTCTGGATAAATCGGGAGAATTTTTCTTTATGGAAATGAATACCAGGATCCAGGTAGAACATCCGGTTACAGAGTTTGTTTCCGGCGTGGATCTGGTAAAAGAGCAGATCCGCATTGCCGCAGGCCTGCCTCTTTCTGTAGAACAGAAGGATATCGTTATGAGAGGCCATGCCATTGAGTGCAGGATCAATGCAGAAGATCCCTCCAGAAACTTTATGCCCTGTCCCGGGACTATTGAGAACATTCATCTGCCTGGAGGCAACGGGGTTCGGATCGATACTGCGGTGTTTAACGGCTATCAGATCCCGCCTAACTATGATTCAATGATCATGAAGGTGATCGTATATGATAAGGACCGTCCTTCTGCTATTGCCAAGATGAGGAGTACTCTGGGAGAGGTGGTTATTGAGGGAGTTCAGACCAATCTGGATTTCCAGTATGATATTTTGAACCAGAAGGACTTTATAGAAGGCAATGTTACCACTGATTTTATTCCGGAACATTATAACATGGAGTAGAGATTTAAGATAAAGGAGTCACGGAGATGTCCAGATTAAAGGATTTATTTAAAAAGTCTGCCAATGTTCAGACACAGGAAGCACAGGGAGAAGAGCAGTCCCATGAGGCTGAAGGAACTCCCTCTGTGCCGGAAGGCCTGTGGGTGAAATGTCCGAAATGCGGGGAGCTTTTATATAAAGAGGACGTAGTCAATCATTATTATATCTGTCCGAAATGCGGCGGCTATTTTCGTATCAAAGCTAAGACAAGGATTAAGTTGGTGGCGGATAAGGGGAGCTTCACCGAGTGGTGTACCGGCCTTGCCAATTCCAATCCTCTGGACTATCCCGGATACGAAGAGAAGATCGCTCAGGTCCAGGCAAAGACCCATCTGGAAGAGGCCGTCCGTATCGGAGAAGCCAAAATTGACGGCCAGAGAGTAGTCCTGGGTGTCTGCGATGCCAGATTCCTTATGGGAAGTATGGGGCATGTGGTAGGAGAGAAGATTACCAGATCTTTTGAAAGAGCTACAGAAGAAAAACTTCCGGTGATCCTTTTCTGCTGCTCCGGAGGCGCCAGAATGCAGGAGGGGATCATTTCTCTTATGCAGATGGCGAAGACTTCCGCTGCTATTAAGCGCCACAGCGAAGCCGGATTGCTTTATATCCCGGTGCTGACCGACCCGACTACAGGAGGAGTTACTGCCAGCTTTGCCATGCTGGGAGATATTATCCTGGCAGAGCCGGGAGCACTGATCGGTTTTGCAGGTCCCAGGGTAATTGCCCAGACTATCGGACAGAAACTGCCGGAAGGATTCCAGAGATCAGAATTCCTGGTAGAACATGGTATCATTGACGGTATTGTCCGCAGGGAGAATCTGAAGCAGACCCTGTCCGGCCTGGTGAAACTTCATCAGAGGAACAAAGGTTACTGCCAGTTTCTGAGGATCAATCTTCCGGAGGAAAATAAGGAAGAGAAGCATTCCAGAAAAAGAAGAAAAGAGAAAGAGATGACCGCCTGGGAGAAAGTAGAGGCGGCCAGAGATTCCAAACGTCTTACCAGTCTGGATTATATTGAGACCATCTTCGACAGCTTTATGGAGCTTCACGGAGACCGGGCGTTCCGGGATGACGGAGCCATTGTAGGAGGCCTGGCAGTCTTAGACGGCCAGCCGGTGACGGTGATCGGCGTCCAGAAGGGAAGAAATACCAAAGACAACATTACCAGAAACTTTGGTATGCCTTCGCCGGAAGGCTACCGGAAAGCTCTGCGTCTGATGAAACAGGCGGAGAAGTTTAACCGGCCGGTGATCTGTTTTATCGATACGCCAGGTGCTTTCTGCGGCATTGAGGCGGAAGAGAGAGGACAGGGAGAGGCTATCGCCAGAAATCTCCTGGAAATGTCCGATCTGAAAGTGCCGATCCTTTCTATTGTGATCGGAGAAGGCGGCAGCGGCGGAGCTCTGGCTCTGGGAGTGGCAAATGAAGTGTGGATGATGGAGAACGCCACTTATTCGATCCTTTCTCCGGAAGGTTTTGCTTCTATCCTCTGGAAAGACAGCAAGAAAGCCAAAGAAGCTGCGGAAGTAATGAAGATCACTGCCAAGGACCTGCTGGAGCTGGGTGTTGTGGAGCAGGTGATCCCGGAAGATATTCCGGCATGCAAAGACAATCTGGAAGAACTGTCTAAGGACATGAAGAGTAGAATGCATGAATTTTTAGAAAAAGCAGAGGGAATGTCAGGAGAAGAACTGGCAGCCCGGCGCTATGATAGATTTCGGAAAATGTAAATAGTAGTAGAAAGGAGCTGCCGTATTTCTGTTATCGGAGAAAAGTTCTCCGCATAAAGCGGATACGGCAGCTCCTTTTGGAAATGGAGTGTAAAATGGGTACAGGATTAAAAATCGGTGATTTAGAGGCGAGGGTCCCTGTGATACAGGGAGGAATGGGAGTGGGAATCAGTCTTTCCCGTCTGGCCGGCAGCGTAGCGGCCAACGGCGGAATCGGCATTATCTCTACCGCTCAGATCGGGTGGCGGGAGCCGGATTTTTATCAGAACCCTTTTGAGGCCAATTACAGGGCCATGAAAAAAGAACTGGCGGCAGCCAGAGAAATTGCCAACGGCGGTATTGTAGGTTTTAATATCATGGTGGCTACTCAGTGTTATGAAGAATATGTAAAAACGGCAGTAGAAGCCGGAGCAGATGTGATCATTTCCGGGGCCGGCCTTCCCGTGGATCTGCCCAAATATACAGAAGGTTCCGATATAAAGATCGCTCCGGTGGTCTCTTCCCTGAAATCCTACACAGTCCTGTGCAGGATGTGGGAGAGAAAGTATAAAAGGTATCCGGATTTTGTGGTGATCGAAGGTCCCAAGGCCGGAGGCCACCTGGGCTTTTCCACAGAAGAGCTGGATACTTTTACACCGGAATCCTATGACCAGGTGATCCTGTCTATTATCAGCAAAAATAAAGAATACGAAGAAAAAGCAGGAAGGGACATTCCTGTGATCGTGGCAGGAGGCATTTTTGACGGAGAGGATATGAAGCATGCGCTGTCTCTGGGAGCAGACGGCGTCCAGGTGGCTACCCGGTTTGTCACTACACAAGAGTGCGATGCGGCTCCTGCTTATAAAGAAGCTTATATAAAAGCAAAGAAGGAAGATATCTGCATTGTGAAAAGCCCGGTAGGCATGCCTGGGCGGGCCATCCGCAATGCATTTATCGAAAAGACCCGGAAAGAGAAATGTAGAATCCAGCATTGCTATCACTGCATTACCACCTGTGATCCGGCAAAAATCCCTTACTGTATCACCCAAGCTTTAGTCAATGCGGCGGAAGGAAATCTGGAGGAAGCCCTGCTTTTCTGCGGGGAGAACGCCTATCGATGCGAGAAGATCGAAAAAGTCAAAGATATTATGGAAGAATTTCGCCAGGCGAGTCAGGAAAAATAGAGAAAAGGAAACAGTCCTATACGACAGACGAGAATATCGTTATATCGTATGGGGCTTTTTTTTTTCGCCTTTGAGCCTATGGCTCCAAAGCTATGATCGACAAATTCGCGAAAGCCGAATATATTGATATTTATATGAAAAAATGAAAATATTATTTAGAGTATTTTTATTGTAATACTTTTTCCGAACCGTTATACTATCCATAAGCGAGGTAGGTGATTGCATGAAAAAACTATTGCCGGTAGGCTATGAGGATATCCGGGAGATTGCAGACAGAAATCTGTATTATGTGGATAAATCGCTGATGATCCGGCGTTTTTTTGAGCAGGAACGTAATGAAGAAGGAATAAAGACAGATAACAGCGATATTTTCCAGAATCTGCAGATTGCTCACTGCCAGGAAATCTGCAGGAATTATCAGCAGAAATATCCGGTTCACGAAGATATTACCTACGGAGATATTGAAGAGAGTAAAGACAACCTTTGGAATTTTCTTTTCTTTACAGGCTATTTAAAAAAGATAAAAGAAGTCTATGAAGAGGGAAATATCTATTTCTGGCTTGTTATCCCAAATGAGGAGATCCGTTATATCTATCGCAGCAGTGTTCTGACATGGTTTCAGCAGAAGGCCAGCCAGAGATCCTGGAACTGAAATTTGCCGGGACCTATGAAGAAATGGAGAACAAGTGCAGGGAGGCCTTAGATCAGATCGAGAGGAAGCACATATATTAGAACTTTAATAATTTGAATAGGAGGGATCAGCAATGTTCCACATCAGTAATTTTACCAACAATGATGATATCAATGTACTGGATTCTATGGGGCCTTTTACCGTGATCGAATATGCACGGGACTTAAGCGTAGCTCCTACCAACGCCATGGCGGCTTATTTCTGCAATGCCATGAATGTGCGGAAGCGCCAGGTTATGTGTGATCTGAGCCAGGCCAATGTGACAGTTCAGTCCGGAGCCATGCAGTGGATGGTGGGAAATGTTAAAGCCACCACAGGGATCAAAGGAGTGGGCGACCTGCTTGGAAAAGCCGTAAGGGGAAAAGTAACGGGAGAATCCGCTATTAAACCGGAGTATACAGGAGATGGAGTTATGGTGCTGGAGCCTACCTATAAGCATATTATCCTTCTGGATGTAGACGACTGGAACGGTTCAGTAGTCCTGGATGACGGCATGTTCCTGGCCTGCGATGCAAATCTCCGCCATAAGGCAGTTATGCGCTCCACCCTTTCTTCTGCAGCGGCAGGAAATGAAGGACTGTTCAATCTGGGAATCGTGGGAAGCGGAGTCCTCTGTCTGGAATCTCCCTGTCCAAAGGAAGAACTGGTAGAAGTGACCCTTCGGGATGATGTAATCAAGATTGACGGCAACATGGCAGTGGCCTGGAGCGGCAGCCTGGACTTTACTGTGGAGAGGTCAGGAAGATCCCTGATGGGTTCCGCTGTGTCCGGAGAAGGTCTGGTAAATGTTTACCGAGGGACAGGTAAGGTATTGTTTGCTCCGGTGAGATAGAGAAAGACAGAAATGATTTTTCTTTTTTAACCTTGCAAAAGAAAAACAGGTTATGTATAATTTGTGCAGTGGGGTATATGGTTGCGGACCGCATACCCCCTTTCCATGTTTGATTATAAGGCTTCACAGTATTCAATAGATAAGGAGAGAAAAGAATGAGTAAAGTAAGAACAAGATTTGCCCCCAGCCCTACGGGAAGGATGCATGTGGGAAATTTAAGGACTGCACTGTACGCTTATCTCATCGCAAAGCATGAGGGAGGAGATTTCATCCTGCGTATTGAGGACACCGACCAGGTACGTTTTGTAGAAGGGGCCCTGGATATCATTTACCATACCCTGGAGGAGACAGGACTGAAACATGACGAAGGTCCGGATAAAGACGGAGGCTGCGGTCCTTATGTCCAGAGTGAGAGAAACGCCCAGGGCATCTATCTGAAATATGCAAAGCAGCTTATTGAACAGGGAGACGCTTATTACTGTTTCTGCACCAAGGAGAGACTGGAGTCTTTAAAGACAAATATTGAAGGAAAAGAAGTGGCTATGTATGACAAGCACTGCCTCCATTTAAGCAAAGAGGAAGTGGAGGCAAAACTGGCTGCAGGAGAACCATATGTGATCCGGTTTAACATGCCGGTGGAGGGGACAACTACTTTCCACGATGATATTTATGGAGACATTACTGTGCCTAATAATGAGCTGGATGACCTGATCCTGATCAAATCTGACGGATATCCTACCTACAACTTTGCAAATGTAGTAGACGACCATCTGATGGGGATCACTCATGTAGTAAGAGGTAACGAATACCTCTCCTCTTCACCAAAATATAATCGTATTTATGAGGCTTTTGGCTGGGAAGTTCCTACCTATGTACACTGCCCTCTGATTACCAATGAAGAGCATAAAAAGCTTTCCAAACGTTCCGGCCATTCTTCCTATGAAGACCTGGTAGAACAGGGATTCCTTACAGAAGCCATTGTAAATTATGTGGCGCTTCTGGGATGGTGCCCTGAGGATAATCGTGAGATCTTCTCTCTGGAGGAACTGGTAGAAGCTTTTGACTACCGTCATATGAGCAAGTCTCCTGCAGTCTTTGATGTACAGAAGCTTCGGTGGATGAACGGAGAGTATATGAAGGCTATGGACTTTGACAAGTTCTATGATATGGCGCAGCCCTATATCCAGAAAACCATTACAAGAGACATTGACCTTAAGAAGATCGCTGCCATGGTGAAGACCAGGATTGAAGTATTCCCGGATATTCCGGAGCTGATCGATTTCTTTGAGCAGGTGCCGGAATATGATGTTTCCATGTATACCCATAAAAAGATGAAGACAAATCCGGAGCTTTCTTTAGAAGTGCTGGAGAAGATCATTCCTGTGCTGGAAAACCAGGAGGATTACAGCAACGATGCCCTCTATGAACTGCTCTGCGGTTTTGCCAAGGAAAACGGATACAAGAACGGCCAGATCCTCTGGCCTATCCGTACAGCTCTTTCCGGCAAACAGATGACCCCTGCGGGAGCAACGGAAATCCTTGAGGTTCTTGGAAAAGAAGAAAGCCTTAAGAGACTTCAGGCCGCCGTGGAAAAACTTCGCTGAGCTGTAAGGAGGAAGAAAGCGGCAGACTATGAAGATGAACAGCGCCCAGGAAAAGGCGGTCAGGCACTTTAAAGGACCTATGATGCTGCTGGCAGGTCCGGGATCCGGGAAGACCGCTACCATGACCAGAAGAGTGGAAAACCTTCTGGAAAACTATCAGGTAAATCCGGGAAATATTCTGGTGGTGACCTTTACAAAGGCCGCCGCCAGAGAAATGAAAGACAGATTTGAGAGACTCTGTGAAGAGGCCGGTCTGAAGGCGGATTACCGCCGGGTGACTTTTGGTACCTTTCACGGAGTTTTT
>DWUY01000189.1 GCA_019120515.1 Candidatus Blautia avicola
GTCTGCTTCCTGATACTTTACAGGAATATTCGTCTGCGCAGTCAGGCCTCCGGCACAGCCTACCCAGAGATATCCTTCTTCCTCGGAATCCAGATTGATCAGATATCTGCCTTTTAAAGGAGTTGTATCTAAAGCTGCAGCGCCCAGAAGGCCGATCTCCTCATCTACTGTGATCAGCACCTCCAAAGCCGGGTGACAGAGACTGTCGTCTTCCAAAAGCGCCAGCGCATAGGCTACTGCGATCCCGTCATCCCCTCCCAGGGTGGTGTCTTTTGCGGAAACATAATCCCCTTCCACTACCAGTTCCAGAGGATCTTTGGTAAAGTCGTGGCTGCTTTCCGGTGTTTTCTCGCATACCATATCCATATGCCCCTGAAGGATCACACAGGGAGCCTTCTCATATCCTTTTGACGCATCCTTAAAAATAATCACATTATTGCTTTCGTCCTGTATATATTTCAGGCCATGCTCTCTGGCGAATCCCACCAGATAGTCGCTGATCTGTTTTGTATTTCCTGAGCCGTGAGGGATCTTCGTGATTTCTTCGAAATAGTAAAATACTCTTTCCGGCTGTAAATCTTTTAACACAGACATATTATTTCCTCCTATTTATCTCTGAATCTACTCTCCTATTCTTGCACATTCCTCTGAAATTGGCAAGTCTCCATTTTCTCAGTCATGAAAAAAGCCGAAGTTCATATATTTTAAGTAAAGATCCGGAGGAGAGCCTCTATGAAACAGTTACTATCCTATCTGTCCTTTACCTGTTTTCTTCTTTTTCTCCTCCTTTTTCCCAAAACCGCGGCAGGATACGCAAAAGCCGGCCTTATGCTCTGGTTCAACACGCTCCTGCCTTCTATGCTTCCTTTTATGATCTTCTCAGGTCTTCTTATCAAAACCGGCTTTCTGGAAAAGCTTCTTTCTTTTACCAGACCTTTCTGGAAAAAAGCCTTTGGCCTGACTCCTCTTGGAGGGTATGGTCTTCTCATGGGAATTTTCTGCGGATATCCTATGGGCGGAAAAACCGCAGCGGATCTGTACAGAAACCGACGTATTTCCCGGCAGGAAGCCTGTTATCTACTGACCTTTTCCAATCATCCCGGTCCTGCGTTTCTCTCTTCCTATCTGTGTACGGAGCTGCTCCACCGGGAGGATCTGATCCTGCCGGCCTACGGGATCCTTTATCTTTCCAGTTTCCTGACCTCTGTTCTTTTCCGTCCTTTCTATTCTTTTTCAAAAGATAGCGCCAAAGATACCAAAAGAAAAGAGGCATCCTCTGCCTTCTCCTGGGGAGAAGCCCTGGATACCTCTATTATGGACAGTTTCCTCTCGATCACCAAACTGGGCGGTTACATCATCCTCTTTTCCCTTTTTCAGGGAATCCTCCAGCTTCTGCCCTGGATCCCGGCAGATCTGAAATGTCTTCTCCTGGGGATCACAGAGATCACTACAGGAACAGCCGCTATCGCACAGCAAAACTGGAAACTTTCTCTTACTTTTCCTCTGGTGCTGGCTTTTACCGCTTCAGGCGGAATCTGCATTGCCTTTCAGACAAAATCCATGCTTGGTGAAACAGATCTTCCCCTGGCTCCTTACCTGAAAGGGAAGCTGTGTACTTTCCTGATCACACTGACTCTGGGGATCTTATTCGTCAAAATCTTCAAAGTCATCATCTAAATCATCATACTCGTCATCATATTCATCATCATATTCTTCGTCCTCGTACTCAGGCTGCTCCTCTTCCTGATATTCCTCTTGGGTAGGGGCAGGTTCCTGAGCAGGAGCCGCAGCGGCCTGAGGAGCCGGAGCTCCCTGAAGCTGGGGTGCCAGTTCTGCACGATTCTGACGGATCACATCAAGAGATGCCTGAAGAGCCTGGACAAATTCATTATATTTTCCAGCGGCATTCTCCAGCATACTGGAAGCGATCTGTCCCATATTTCCCATAAGTTCATCGGTATAGGACACCGCACTTAAACGCAGAGCGTTCGCATCATTTGTAGCGGCGTCGATAATAGCCTGGGCCTGCTGATTGGCGCTGTTGATAGTCTCATTGGCCTGGGCATACGCCTGCTGCATAACCTCAGATTCTTTTACCATTTCCTGAACCTGTTTCTTAGTATCTTCAATAATATTATCTGCCTTAGACTGAGCGTCTGCCAGGATCGCATCCTTATTGCTGATGATCTTCTGATAACGTTTGATCTCGTCAGGAGTTTTCAGACGCAGTTCTCTCAAAAGCTCTTCGATTTCTTCTTTATTCACGATGATCTTCGTGGTTGATAAAGGCTGATACTTACAGCTCTCCACATATTCTTCGATTTCCTCAATGATTTGTTCAATTCTGCTGCTCATTTCTCATTTCTCCTTACTGTATTTTCTTCCTGACCGCCAAAGGATCCTTCTGTCTCTTCTCATCTGGCAGGGTTCTGCCGGAATTTTTCTTCTACCTTGCGCACCACATACTCCGGTACAAATTTGGAAATATCCGCTCCGAAATAAGCGGCTTCCTTTACAGTAGTAGAACTGAGATATGCATATTCCAGACTGGTAGTCAGAAACATGGTATCCACATCCCGGTCCAATACCCTGTTGGTCTGAGCCATCTGAAGTTCATACTCAAAATCTGTAATGGCACGCAGTCCCCGGATAATCACCTTTGCGTTACAGCTTCTTGCAAAATTTACGGATAACCCGCTGAAAGATGTGACCTTTACATTAGGAACATCCTTCGTTATATTCTCTAATATATTAACACGTTCCTCCACAGAAAACAACGGACTTTTTGCAGAATTATTCAAAACTCCCACGATCACCTCGTCGAAAAGGGCCGCTGCCCTGCGGATGATATCTAAATGACCATATGTAGCCGGGTCAAAACTGCCCGGATAGATTGCTCTTACCATATTACTAAGCCTTTCTGATAAATACATGCATATTTGTCTTATATCTTTTTTCCCGGAGGGAAATAAATCCGTAATTTTCCAGATAGGAAAAGTCTGTATCCAGGGAAGCTTCCACAATGATCAGGGTATCCTCATTCACATAGGAAGCATCTTTTAAAACAGCCAGAACCTGTTCTTCCAGTCCCTGCCTGTAAGGCGGATCCATAAAAATACAGTCAAAAGGCTCCTCTCCTT